>NZ_CP157355.1:2280515-2606303 GCF_040047665.1 Chitinibacter sp. FCG-7 | reverse complement strand
GAAACGCCGGATTTGCAATCGGCGATAATGCCGCTCGTTTCAATGAGTTTTGCACCATTTTCGATCAATGGCAGCAGGCCAAGCTGGACTGAAGTCGGATAGCAGCCGGCCATGCCGATCAGGCGAGCTTGTTTGATCGCGTCGCGATTCACTTCTGGCAAACCATATGCCGCTTCAGCGAGCAAATCGGTACAGCTGTGCTCCATCGCGTACCATTTGGCAAATTCGACC
Source organism: Chitinibacter sp. FCG-7 (assembly GCF_040047665.1). Lineage (NCBI taxonomy): Bacteria > Pseudomonadati > Pseudomonadota > Betaproteobacteria > Neisseriales > Chitinibacteraceae > Chitinibacter > Chitinibacter mangrovi. Next base: position 2,606,072 of record NZ_CP157355.1, on the reverse strand, counting down.
GGATCTTTCAGGCGGAAATCCGCCGCCAGATCAATCACTTTAACGCCCGCTTCCAATAATTCGCGCGCCTGCGCCATCGCAACGCCATGCGGCGTGGCAAAGAACACCACATCACACTCGGTCAGGCAGGCTTCTTCAGGCGTAGAAAAGGCAATATCGACACGGCCGCGCAAGCTAGGGAACATCTCCGCGACTTTCATGCCGGCTTCCTTGCGCGAAGTAACAGCACGCAGCTCTACATCAGGGTGACGCGACAAGAGTCGCAATAATTCAACACCGGTGTATCCCGTACCGCCAACAATCCCTACTTTGATCATGCCTTTATCCTCAGTAAATATCAGCACGATCATAAAACAAAAAAGGAGTCAGGTGTGAGGTGTGAGGCGCAAAACCGAGGCGTAAGGGTGAAAGAAATGCAAAAACAGCAGGCAATAAAAAAGCCACCCCGAAGGATGGCTTTTCTGCAGAACCCAAAAACGAATTAACGTTTTGAGAACTGTTTGCGACGACGCGCGCCACGCAGACCGACTTTCTTACGCTCAACTTCACGAGCGTCACGAGTAACCAGACCTGCTGATTTCAATGCTGGCTTCAGAGCTGCATCGAATTCGATCAAAGCACGAGTAATACCGTGACGAACCGCACCAGCTTGGCCAGATTCACCGCCGCCGACTACGTTTACCATGATATCGAAAGCTTCGAGGTTGCTTGTGATTTCCAGTGGCTGACGAACGATCATGCGGCCAGTTTCGCGAGCGAAGTACTGATCCAGATCTTTACCGTTTACCACGATATTGCCAGTACCTTTGGTGATGAACACACGAGCTACTGAGCTCTTGCGACGACCGGTACCGTAGTTGTATTTACCTACCATGATGCAATTCCTTTAGTTCTGCTTAGATAGCAAGAGATTTAGGTTCTTGCGCGGCGTGCGGATGTTCGCTGCCTGCGTAAACTTTCATCTTCTTGATCATTGCGTAGCCCAATGGACCTTTTGGAAGCATGCCTTTAACAGCAAACTCCAAAGCACGGCCAGGGAATTTGTTTTGCATTTCAGTGAAGGTACGCTCGTAGATACCACCTGGGTGACCCGTGTGACGGTAGTATTTTTTCGATGTAGCTTTATCGCCAGTAACGCGGAGCTTGTCTGCGTTTACCACAACGATGTAGTCGCCAGTATCGACGTGCGGGGTGTATTCAGCTTTATGTTTGCCACGCAGGCGTTTGGCGATCTCGGCAGCGAGACGGCCCAGCACTAAGTCTGTGGCGTCCACAACGAACCACTCGCGCTTCACCTCGTGCGGCTTGGCAGAAAAGGTTTTCATGACTGCTAGTCCACGTTTTTGATTTTGAGAAAGTCGAGAATTCTAACGAAGAAGTGAGCACCCTGTCAAAGAGTTTATTCAATTGGTGTGCAGATACGGGACAGGGGCAAAAAAAACGCAATCCAGTTTGACCCAGATTGCGCGAAATCCACCAAAAATGGAGGATGGAGGAGACGACACCAAGCAGGCCTGATGTCACCGCCGATTATCTATGACATATCCACGTAAGGCAAGCGGATTTGGTGCAACGCGATAAACGGGCGCACCAAAAAGAGTCGGCGCAGATCTACAGGCATCGGAATTGATTTACCGTTAAAATATGAAAACCACCGATCAAACCGCCGCGTAAGGCCAAAAGGAGAAATACGTGAAAGTTCGTGTCAAATGGGTAGAGGAAGTAAGTTTTCTGGCGACATCGGAATCGGGCCACGCCGTACTGATGGATGGCCCACCAAGCGGAGGTGGCCGCAATCTGGGGCCGCGACCGATGGAAATGCTGCTGATGGGCATGACCGGCTGCTCGACTTACGATGTGATCCATATCCTGAAAAAAGGCCGTGCGGATGTGCGCGATTGCGTCGTCGAAGTGGATGCTGAGCGTGCAGAGACCGATCCTAAGGTATTTACCAAGATTCATCTGCACTTTATCGTGACGGGCAAAGCGCTCAAGCCTGAAGTGGTTGAGCGGGCCATCAAGCTCTCGGCTGAGAAATACTGCTCGGCCTCCATCATGCTGGGGCAAGTCGTACCGATTACGCATGATTTTGAAGTACGCGAAGCCAACTAGTCTTCCAGACTGATCGTCCGATCAGTGCGGCTGGGCGGTGGCGGCCAGACTCTTGCGAAAGAAATACGCCGCCACCAGCACACCTGCCACTCCCAGTAGCGTTAGCAAGATAATCATCCAGGTCTGGCGACGCCCTGACTGCATCGAGCGCTGCACCGCCTGCTCGACAAATTGCTCTTTGAAGTGGGCATGCTGCGCCAGCGCCGTGGTCAGACTCTCACCGGCAGGTTTCCACTCGCTTTCGACCACCACAACCGCGGCTTCGCGCTGATTGGCATTGGAATGGTGCAGCACTTTTTCCAGCGCAGCCAGATACACCTTAAAGAGCCGGATATCCTGCTCGATCAGCTCTTTGTCGCGCGGATTAACCACCAAAGTGCGCTGATACTCTTCGAGCAAGCTCTGGGTTTCGGTGATATTGCGCCGGATCGTGGCCTCATGCGGCGCTTTTTTTGCCGTCTCGGCGTACGAGAGATGATACAAAGCGTTCACGCGAATTAGCAGAAAATCACGCTCGATCCCGGAAAGAATGGCCAGACTGCGGATAATACTTTCGTCAGTAAACTCCAGATCGTCGGCCATGCGTTGCGTGCTGAGCACGCCAATCAGCCCGATCAGAATCAGCGCTGAAATCGCGCCAAACACAATGGCCAGAAAACGCTGATTGACCGTTTTAGCCATAACGCCGACTAGGCCCGCTCCTGCTCTAGCTGGATGTAGTGCGCATCAATCTGCGGCGCTGCAATTGCATCCACCACGGTTAAATCACGCACAGCAAGGCGACGCAAAGCCACGCGCCCGGCAAAGTAATGCATGGCACTGGCATACAGGCCATGCGCCAGGGCAATAAACACAAACCCCATGGCCACCAGCACATGCAGTTGGCGCACAAAACCCATGGCTTGCGGGTTGAGCGTCATCGGTACCGTCATGCCCAGCACACTTTGCCCGGCCAGATAGGCCACACTCAGCAACACGCCGCTACAGGCCAGAAAGCCGATCAGACCATACAGCAAGGCGTGCATCACTTTAGCCACCAGCACCTGCGCTTCATCCTCGCCGCACGGCGCAGGCGCGCCATAGTGGTTCAGCACCAGCAAACGCAGCAGGCTCACGCCGAAGGTCATTTGCCCCAGCACAGAATGCGCCTGCAGCCAGAACGCATGGGCGCTGCTGCCACGGCCAAACCATTGCGCCAGCCCCAGCGCCAGTACGATTCCCAGCACCAGCAGCACCGTCAGCCAGTGCATCAGGACCGAGAACGGATGATACTGCTCTGCCTCTGGGCGAATATTCGGGGTCATGGCAAGTCGATATCCGTCGGGTTGTTAATCTTGCCGTCGGTTTCGGAATACAGCCAGGCGTAGGGCAAGCCGATCAGCAAAGCGCCGCCCACAATATTGCCCAGCGTGGCCGGAATCAGATTCAGCGTCACAAAATCAGCCACCGCCAGATCAGCTCCGGCCAGAATCGCCGCTGGAATAAAGAACAGATTGGCAATACTGTGCTCCATGCCCAGTGCAACAAAAGTCATGACCGGCGCCCAGATACCCACCATGCGGCCCAGCGTATCCTTGGCCGAATAGCCTTGCCAGGCCGCCACACAGACCAGCATATTGGCCAGCACGCCTTTCATAAAGACCACCTGAAACGGCTGGTGAACTTTGTGTTCGGCTAGATTGATAATGTAGGCCGTCCAGGGTTGATGGGCGCTGAGCAGGCCAGTCATATAGGCAAACGCCCAGGCAGCAAACAATGCGCCAAACAGATTACCCAGATAAGACACGCCCCACACCCGCACCACTTCCTGCAGGCGCACTTTACGGCGATACCAGGGCACCATTTGCGTTGCGCAATTGGAGGTAAAAAGATCCGCCCCGGTGAGCACAACCGCAATAAAGCCGATTGGAAAAACGGCGCCAAACAGCAATTTATCCAGCCCGGGGTTTTCTGCCAGCAGTTTGGTCGCGCCCCCTGCCACCACCACGGCCAGCAAAGCACCCAGCGAAATAAAAATCCCGCCCAGAAAGGCCATCACCAGCAAGCGCGGAGGGCGCAGCGCGGCTTTGCTGAGCGCAGCGTCGTCGATGTAATTGACCAGATGGTCGGGGCTTAAAATATTGGAAGCGGCCATTTTTTCTTACCAGCAAAGACATGCAGAGATCATATTCTAGGCGCTTAGCCAGCGCAAAAGATCACCACAATTACCTAAAACCAGCAAAAAGAGCCGAACAATCGGCTCTTTTTGCGGCAAATCAAACTTATGAAACTTCTGCTCCCGGAACTAGCGCCCTGCTGCGCTCAGGGCCACATCGCCCAGTTGCGCCTGCTTTTTCGCCAGTTCGCGATTGACAAAGAGCTTCATCGCCACCGATACGGCAAAAGCAAACAGGAAGATCACTGCAAATACCACCGTCATCGCCGCGTAGCTGCCTGATGCTTCACGCAGGAAGGACGCGAATGACGAGCCCACCAGCCCTGCCATTGCCCAGGCGGTCAGCACATAGCCGTGGATCGCACTCACTTGCTTGGTACCAAACAAGTCACCGATATACGCAGGTAGTGTAGAGAAGCCGCCGCCGTAGCACGTCATGATCAGATAGAGCACCGCCTGAAACACCAGCGCGTCGCGCATTGAAGGCAGGAAATAAAATGCCACTACTTCAATGGTAAAGAAGGTGATGTAGGTATTCGGGCGCCCCAGATAATCGGACATCGTCGCCCAGACCAGACGGCCGCCACCATTAAACAGACCAATCATCCCGACCACGGCACCGGCAGCCAACGGACTCATGCCAGTGACTTCCTGTGTCATTGGCGAGGCCACCGAAATCACCGCAATCCCGCAAGTGATATTAATAAACATCATGATCCACAAACCATAGAACGGTTTGGTTTTCACCGCCTCATTAGCCGTCATTGGCATCAGATCCATCGCCACTTTGGCTTTGCCAGACGCCTGGCTTTCTTCAAAGCCAGCCGGTTTCCAGCCTGCAGGTGGCGGCTCCAGATAGCGGGCCGACGATAACATCACCACCGCGTACAAAATACCCAGCGTGTAGAAGGTATTGGCAATGCCGACGGTCTGGATCAACTCAGCCATCAGCGGCGCACCAAAGAAGGAGGCAAAGCCAAAGCCCATGATCGCCAACCCGGTCGCCAGACCACGACGGTCAGGAAACCATTTCATCAGCGTTGAAACCGGCGTGACATAACCCGTCCCCAGCCCCACCCCACCGAGTACGCCGTAGCACAAGTACAGCATCCATAAATTACCGATCGAGACGGCAAAACCCGCGCCGAGCAAACCGAGCGACCAGCAGATGGCCGAAATCGTGCCGGAAAAGCGCGGGCCGCGTTTTTCGACCACATGCCCCATCACGGCCGCCGACATGCCGAGCATAAAGATGGCCAGACCAAAGGTGAAGCCGACTTCTTTCAGGCTCCAGCCAAATTGCGCCATCAAAGGTTTGGAAAAAACGCTCCATGCATACACGGAGCCAATCGAGATATGAATCCCGACCCCTGCTGCTGCCATTAACCACCGATTCTTAGCCATCACGACCTCCAGTCACTGAAATTGCGCGGGTCTTTATTGATAAAGATTTTTGCGTCAGGACTAGATTGCCATTTTGCTTACGAGCACATCTTGACTGTAATCAACAAGGCACTATTACACAGAGGCTACAACAAACCCGGACCTGATTAGGTAGCCATCTCAGCAAACATTGATTTGCTGAATCATACTGACAGTATGTAGCGCCTATCAGGAGTCGACATCATGGCTATGAATCGCATTCAGTTCCAACCCGGTTTATCGCTCCCCGAGTTTCATCGTCAATTTGCTACCGAAGATCAGTGCCGTACCGCGCTGGAACGGGCCCGATGGCCACAAGGGTTTCGCTGCCCACATTGCCAGCATACCGCCTGCTATCGCATTCAGGGCCGCACTCATCCGCTGTTCCAATGTGCCGCTTGTCGCAAACAAACCTCGCTCACCGCAGGCACCTTGCTGCAAAAAACCTTGCTACCACTGCGGATCTGGTTTCTGGCGCTGTATTTGATTGGTGAAGCCAAAACTGGTTTGTCGGCCTTGGCACTGAAACGGCAGCTCGGCATCAATTACCGCACTGCTTGGTTGATGCAACATAAAATCATGCAGGCCATGCAACAACGAGATTCAGCCTATACGCTCAGTGGCACGGTGCAAATCGATGACGCCTATCTAGGCGGCGAGCGCTCAGGCGGCAAAGTTGGGCGAGGTTCGGAAAATAAAGTGCCCTTTGTGGCGGCGGTTTCGCTGGATGAACAGCAGCACCCCATCTATCTCAAGCTCACGCCAGTGGCTGGGTTTAGTCAGCAAGCCATCATCGAATGGGCGAAGGCGTGTTTAACGCCGGGTACGCAGGTGATTTCTGATGGCTTGTATTGCTTCACAGCGGTCAGCGAAGTGGGCTGTACTCACCAGCCGTATGTGGCTGGCGGTAGGAAACCGAAAGATTTGCCGATGTTTCACTGGATCAATACGGTACTGGGGAATGTAAAAACCAGCTTATCGGGGACGTATCATGCATTCGCATTTAGTAAATATGCGGATCGGTATTTAGCAGCGATTGCCTACCGGTTCAATCGCCGCTTTCGACTGGACACCTTGCCCCTGCACTTACTCACGGCGGCCGTAACTTGCGAACCAAAAACCGAACGCTGGCTGCGTAAGAAAGCTGAGGTGACTACCTAATCAGGAACCCGGATGGGATAGACGAGAATCAAATAAATAGGGGTATTGCCATACAGCCATTAACTAACAATAGCTACAGAGCAATACCCCTATCAAGCCCTTGATTTAAATGCGGTAGGACAAACTGGTCATTACTTTGGAGGTGGCGCTCATCAGCTTCACCACCGGCATAGGCAGTGGCGCTGCGCCTAGGGCGATCGCCTGCTCGGCGTGGCTGGTTTCATCAATCGCCATTTGCGTCACAATTGCGCGGCTTTTGGCGTCCTGCTCGGGCAACTGCGCCAGATGGCTTTCCAGATGCGCCGTCACCTGGCGCTCGGTCTCGGCCAGAAAGCCCAGATTCCATTTATCGCCAATCAGCCCTGCGGTGACGCCCATGGCAAACGAGCCGGCGTACCACAGCGGATTGAGCAGGCTGCGATGGCTGCCCAGCTCATCGAGCCGCTGCCGCGTCCAGGCCAGATGCTCGACTTCTTCGGCCGCGGCTTGCTTTAAAGCCTCACGCGCCGCAGGCTCACGCGCAGTCAGTGCCTGCCCCTGATACAGCGCCTGAGCGCACACTTCGCCGCAATGATTCACCCGCATCAGGCCCGCTGCGTGGGTTTTTTCTGCCTCGCTCAGCTCGGCCTCGGCCAGCTCGCGATCAGGATGGGGGCGAACACTCGTCGCTGGTGCCGCCAGAGTGCGCAAAACCGTGTCGAATTCGCCAATAAATTGGTCCAGAGTGGGTAGTTTGAACATGAGTGAGCTCCATCAGACGCACAATTCTACACCGCCGCCGTGGTATGATTCGTTGATATTTTTCATCTTTGATTCCCTTGCGGAATTTCAATCAGCAGGACGCCCCATGAAACGCTTTGTCGCAGCCGCCGCACTGGCACTTTCTAGCCTGGCCGCATTCGCAGCCAACCCGCAAATCGAAATGGTGACCTCCAAGGGCAAAATCGTCGTCGAGCTTTACCCGGAAGCCGCGCCCAAAACGGTGGCCAACTTTCTGCAATACGTCAAAGCCAAGCATTATGACGACACAGTTTTTCACCGTGTGATTAATAATTTTGTCGTCCAGGGTGGTGGTTTTAACGCGCAAATGGAGCAAAAACCAACCAAAGCCGCGATTGAAAACGAAGCCCAGATGGCGTTCGAGAAAGGCCTGAAAAATGACCGGGGCAGCATTGCCATGGCGCGCACCGGCGCACCGCACTCGGCCACCAGCCAGTTTTATTTCAATCTGGTCAATAATGACTCGCTGAACTACCCTTCGTTTGACAAATGGGGCTACACCGTTTTTGGCAAAATTGTCAGCGGGATTGAAGTGATCGACCAGATCGCCAAAGTACCGACACTGCCGGGCGATGTACCCGCCGAAGCCGTCAAGCTGATCAGCGCACGCGAGCTACCCGCCAAACCGGGCAAAGCAGCGTCCAAAGTCGCGGCACCAAAAACAAACAGCAAATAATACAAATCCATCTTCATACCAACCGGAGAGACTCTGATGAGCAAAGTAAAACTGAGCACCAGCAAAGGCGATATCGTTCTGGAATTGAACGCTGAAAAAGCGCCGATTACCGTGGCCAACTTTCTGCAATACGTGAACGACGGCCATTACGATGGCACGATTTTCCACCGCGTGATTGATGGCTTTATGATTCAGGGTGGCGGCTTTGCGCCAGGCATGAAAGAGAAAAAAGACGGTCGCGCCAGCATTCAGAATGAAGCGGACAACGGTCTGAAAAACGATATTTACACCATCGCCATGGCACGCACGCCTGATCCACATTCGGCTTCGGCGCAGTTCTTTATCAATGCAGCCGACAACGACTTCCTGAATTTCCGCAGCAAAACAGCACAAGGCTGGGGCTACGCGGTATTTGGCGCGGTGGTTGAAGGCCAGGACGTGGTAGATGCAATTGAAAAAGTGAAAACCGGTAGCAATGGCTTTCATCAGGACGTACCCAAAGAAGACGTGATCATCGTCAAAGCTGAAGTGCTGGCTTAATTACCGATCCATCATCTGATCCAAAGCGCGGTTCACCGCGCTTTTTTTACATGCCAAGACCATGAACCGTCCTACGCTTTTCATCTCGGATTTACACCTGAGCCCGCTAGACCCGGCCACCGTAGCGGCATTTCGGCATTTTCTGGCGCGCACCGCCAAGCAGGCGCAAGCGCTGTATATCCTGGGCGATCTATTTGAATACTGGCTGGGCGACGATCAGCTGGACGACACCTTTTATGGCGAGATAGCGCGCGAGCTGGCGCAACTGGCCGACAGCGGGGTGGCGCTGTACTTTATGCCAGGCAACCGCGATTTTCTGCCCGGCCAGCGCTTTGCCCGCGAGGCGCGCCTGCGCATTATTGCCGACCCGAGCGTGATCAATCCTGCCGGGCAAGCGTTGCTGCTGGCGCATGGCGATGCGTATTGCACCGACGATCTGGCCTATCAGCGCTATCGCAAGCTGGCGCGCAACCGGCTGGTGCAATGGATCTGGCTGCATCTGCCACGCCGGATTCGCGACCGCGAAGCGGCCAAATTGCGGCAGAAATCGCAAGCGATGAACCAGCACAAAGCCATGATGATCATGGATGTGAACGATGCCGCGATTGAGGCCGCAATGCAAAAATACACCAGCAGGGTATTGATCCACGGCCATACACACAAGCCAGCTGTACACATATACCCATCAGGTACGCGCTATGTCTTGCCCGACTGGCATCAGGGGCAAGGCGGCTATCTGCAACTGGATGGCAGCACACTCAGCCTGCACCGGCTCGATGGCCATCCGCTTACTGCGCCAGTTCAACCTTAACCCAGACACTGTAACGCGTCTGACTGGCGCGCTGATCGACCCCGGCCAGGCGGCGTCGATCACTGGAGCTTTCGGCCTGCGTCTCGCCAATCGGCAGCCATTCGCCCAGCCGCCCTTCCACTTCGCTATACACCTCATGCACATTCACGCGGCCATCGCGCTGCAAGCTGCTGGCCTGCGGGGCAATTTTCAGGCTGATGCGCTGATCGCCGAGCAAGGCTGGGGCGACATAAAAGCCGCTGCCCGCCACCTGCCAGACGCCGCCGTATTGGCGTATCTGGTAAACCGGGCGGTGGATAAAGCTCAGTTGCGGCACAAAACGCTGCTGCCCCAGCATAATCATCGCCGTACCACCATCGAGCGTGCGCAAAGTCTGCTGACTAACAGCCGTGGTGCGGCTGTGTTGCTGCTCCAGCCCAAGATCAAGCCGGGCCTCGCTCCCCTGAGTACCGATCACCACCTGGCCTTGTGCATCAAGCGCCTGCACCTGCCGCTCGGCCAGCGAGCGCTGCTCGACGGTGATTGTTAAACTGCGCACTGGCTGATCCAGCTGCGCGGCCAGCGCTCGAATTTTCCGGTAGCTGGCTTCGTTAGGCGCAGTGATAATAATCTGGCCGGAAAATGAGCGCACCGCCGCTGCCGGAAAAGCGTCCTGCAAGGCCGCAGCCAGCTGCGTCGCCAGCTGGTGCCGGGGCGTAAAGGTCTCGACATATTCTGCGCGCAATGACATTGAGATACCCAGCAGCAGTATTGCCATATAGCCAATAATCAACTTGCTCTTCATACACATACCCCACTCAATTTATCGACTACACCATCACTGCACGCCCAGAGCAGATTCAGCAGCCCAAAGCGCCGCCGGGGGCTAAACTGAATCATCTGCGCTTTGGCTCTTGCTCATCATGCCCATTCCATCCGTTTCCGCACACCCGCCCGCACTCAGCCACGCGCATGCGCTGGATGTCGATGAGATTAGCACGCGATTGGGCGTCACGCCCGCGCAAGGGCTGGATGCCGCCGCAGTACGGCAGCAGCGCAGCGTATTTGGCGACAATACACTGCCACAAACGGCCATCCGCAGCCGCTGGCGGGTGCTGATTAGCCAGTTTCGCAGCGCGCTGATTCTGGTGCTGCTTGGCGCAGCGCTGCTCTCGGCGCTGATCGGCAATCTGAAAGACGCCGCCATCATCCTGACCGTGGTGCTGATCAATGCGCTGGTGAGCTTTTATCAGGAATATCGCGCCGAGCAAAGCCTGTCGGCGCTCAAGGCCATGCTGCCACCGCAAGCTTGCGTACGCCGGGACGGCTTGCGCTGCAGCGTCGATGCCAGCGAGCTGGTGCCCGGCGATATTGTGCTATTGGAGGCGGGTGATCGCGTCCCTGCCGATGGGCGGATTATCGTGGCGGCCGGGCTGGAAATTGACGAATCAACACTCACCGGCGAATCAATCCCGACGCGCAAAGAAGCCAGCGCGGCGCTCAACCTGCACACCACGCTGGCCGAGCGGCACAATATGGCCTACATGAACACGCTGCTAACGCGTGGCCGGGCCGAAATGATGGTGAGCGCCACGGGGCTGGCGAGCGAAATGGGGCAAATTTCGCTGGCGCTGGCCAATAGCCGGGAAGCGCCGACGCCACTGCAGGAGCAGCTCGACCGGCTGGGCAAAAAACTCGGCCTGATCGCCATTGTGCTGGTGGGCATGCTGGCGGTGCTCGAATGGCTGCGCGGCGAACAACTGGCGCATATCGTCATCAACACCATCGCGCTGGGCGTCGCGGCCATTCCGGAAGGACTGCCGGTGGTCGTCACGGTGACGCTGGCGCTGGGCATGCACCAGATGGCCAAGCGGCACGCCATCGTCAAACGGCTGGCCAGCGTGGAAACGCTGGGCTGCACCACAGTGATCTGCTCGGACAAAACCGGCACGCTGACGCTGAACCAGATGACCGCCCGCACGCTGTGGTATCAGCAACGCCATTTTGTCATTGGCGGCCAGGGCTATCAGCGCGCAGGCGAAGTCAACGCGCAAGACACCGCCCCGCTGCCGGATTTTTCCGTGCTGAGCAGCGCGCTTACCGCCTGCAACGACAGCCATCTGAACGACGAACAAGTGATTGGCGACCCGATGGAAGCGGCTTTGCGCGTGCTGGCGAGCAAGCTGTCCGCCCCCACCTCCAGCCCGGCACGGCTGGCCGAAGTGCCGTTTGATAGCCAGCATAAATACATGGCGACCTTTCATGCCAACGCGCAGGGCGTGCTGCTGTATGTGAAAGGCGCACCCGATGTACTGCTCGATTTATGCAGCCACATTCAGCTGGGCGATCAGGTGCAGCAAATGGATCTGGCCGGGCGCGCAGCGGCGCTGCAGCATTATCAGCAATTGGCCGCTCAAGGCCTGCGCGGTTTGCTGATTGCCTGCCGCCAGCTAACGCCAGAACAGTTTGCACCGCAGCATGAACAAGCCGCACAGATGGCGCACGTTCAGCATCTCACTTTGCTCGGCCTGATCGGCCTGCAGGACCCGCCGCGTCAGGAAGCGGGTAGCGCCATTGCGCACTGCAAGCAGGCGGGCATTGCCGTCAAAATGATCACGGGCGATCACCAAAGCACGGGGCTGGCCATCGCCAATCAGCTTGGGCTAAGGGGGCACTGCATCACCGGCGCCGAGCTGGACAGCATGAGCGACGCGGAGCTGGCCGCCAAAGTCGACGAAATCGCCGTCTTTGCCCGCGTTTCGCCCGTGCACAAGGTGAAAATCGTCGCCGCGCTGCAAGCCAAAGCGCATGTGGTGGCGATGACGGGCGATGGTGTGAACGATGCGCCCGCGCTCAAAACCGCCGACATCGGCATCGCCATGGGCAAAAACGGCAGCGCCGTCGCCAAGGAAGCCGCGACGATGGTGCTGACCGACGACAATTTCGCCACCATTGTCAGCGCTATTCATCAGGGGCGCACGCTGTATGAAAATATCCTGAAATTTGTGCGCTTTCAGCTCTCAACGACCATCGGCGCAGTGCTCACGGTGTTTGTCGCCCCACTGCTGGGCTTGCCCGCGCCGTTTACGCCGATCCAGATTTTATGGATCGCCATCATTATGGATGGCCCACCGGCCATTTCGCTGGCGCTCGATCCGGCGCGCGCCGACATTATGAATCAGCCGCCACGCAGCCAATCCGAAGCCGTCCTCACCCCACCACGCCTGCTACGCATTCTGGCTTATGGCGGCACGATGATGGTCGGCACGCTCGGCGTTTTGGCGTGGGGGCTTAACAGTGGCAGTGAGGAAAGCGCCGCGACGATGGCGTTTACCACTTTTGTGCTGTTTCAGTTTTTTAATGTATTTAACGCGCGTAATGAACGCCACAGCGCGCTGAACGAGCATTTTTTCAGCAATCGGATGTTGTGGTTATCGCTGCTGGGCGTGCTGGCACTGCAAATCATCGCCGTCCACTGGCCGCCCGCCCAAGCGCTGTTTGCCACGCACGGCATGGAGTGGAGCGACTGGCCACTCTGCATCGCCGTTGCCGCCAGCATCTGGCTGCTGGAAGAAGGCCGGAAATGGCTGTTCCGGCTGCTTTTCGCCTCAAGGGTATAGACCTGCAGATCAATATAAATAATGGCTACAAGGCTATACCCATCCGCAACTTTATGCCGGCAACAGCAAAGCTACGGCTTGCGCTTCAACCGCATCGCCCTCACCCACCGGGCCGAGCTTTTCATAGGTTTTGGCTTTGACATTCACACAAGTCGGATCAATACCCAAATCAGCGGCAATATTGGCGACCATCGCCGGAATATGCGGCGCCATTTTTGGCTGCTGAATCAAAATCGACGCATCCACATTACCGACGCGCCAACCAGCGATCCGCACCCGATCCACCGCCTCCCGCAGTAACACGCGACTATCAGCGCCCTTGAACTCGACCGCAGTATCAGGAAAATGCCGCCCAATATCACCCAGCCCCGCCCCGCCCAGCACCGCGTCGGTAATCGCATGCAAGAGCGCATCGGCATCCGAATGGCCGAGCAGACCTTTTTCATAGGGTATATGCACCCCACCCAATATTAACGGGCGCTCCAACACCATACGGTGAACATCCCAGCCTTGGCCGATACGAAAGGGTAATGACATGAGGTTTAGACTCCGGTTTGAATGAGTTAACTGAACTCCGTGCTAGATATTACTTATCTTTTGGCCGTAGACTTTCTTGCAATTTGGTCAAATCGACATACTGCATAAAACCACCTAGCGCTTTATGAACATTCGGATCTCGGTTCAAGCTAAATGCCGCGGCTTTTCCTAGCGCTTCAAAACCTTGCTGGAATCCTTGCATACCTTCATTTGCCAGCGCAATTCGCGCCTGTTTTGCGCATTGCATCGTGAGTAATCGCTGTAAAATTTTCGCTACGTTTTGCTCTGTCTGCATCTTGAGTTCAGGGTTATCCACCTGTAAATCAGCCAAAGTTGGATGAGCGCTAAAAGCGAAAAACAACATTTTTACCAGCTCGCTTTTTTCCTCTTCCGTCGTCGAATTAATCATACAGCGTTGCAAATCTTCGCCAAATGGACCTGCAAACGCCAGCGAGGAACAAAGAGAAAATCCAATCACAGCACAAAATTTACGCATCATCATAATCATCATCCCAAAAGAAATTTTTAAGTAAACATTAACAACTTAAGAATCAAGCAAGTAATAATAACTTTGCCAAGTGTAAATCCTGCGGATACGTCACTTTCAAATTCCACGGGCTGCCCATGATGAGTTTGGGTGATTTACCTAAACGTTCGAGCGCGCTCGCTTCGTCGGTAATGTCGGCCACATGATCGGGCAAGGCATCTTGTAGCGCGGCAAGTAATTCGCCACGGCGGAACATTTGCGGGGTCTGAGCTTGCCACAGGCCATCGCGTGGCGTGGTGCGGGCGATGCGTTGATCGGCAGCGGAGATCTTGAGGGTATCTGCAACAGGGACAGCCAATATGCCGCCTACAGCGTCATACTTCAGCTGGGTAATCATGCTATCAACTTGCGCGCTGCTCAGGCATGGGCGGGCGGCGTCGTGGACGAGCACCCAGCAATCTTCATCAGCGGCAATTTCAGCAATGGCAGAAATCCCCCCTAGCCCCCCTTTTTCAAAGGGGGGAACTCGATCGCTGGCGACTGATGCATGACCGCCAGAATCAACGCCACCAATTCCCCCCTTTGAAAAAGGGGGGCTAGGGGGGATTTCGACCATCGCGGCCAAACCATTCATCACCGACTCGGCACGACTCGCGCCGCCGACACGCAGCACGTGCAGTCGCAACGCTTCACCAAGCAAAGCCGCCCAGTCATAGCTACCCCACCATTCATCTTCGGGCGAAATCACAACGACAACCTGATCAATCTGCCCAGCACCCAGCAAAGCGCGTAGCGTGTGCGCGATCAGCGGCTGGCCGAGCAGATCGATATATTGTTTCGGCGTGGAGCTGGCCATGCGGCTGCCACTACCGGCGGCGGGAACGAGGGCGATTTTTTTCATTCTTCAGGGTAGGCTACATACACATCGCGGATAATCACGTCGCTGCGCGCGGTGAGCCACGCGGCGATCAGGTCGGCGACGGGTTGATCTTCAATTGCGGCGACGCCGTATTGGCGTACGACTAACCATTTGGGTGCTTCGCTGGCGACATTGAAATCAAAGTCGGCAATCGGCAAACACGCATCGGTGGCGACTTTAAAGAGGGTATCTTGTGCAAGCTCATCGGGTACTTCGGCTTCAATCACATACGTGGCCGCAGTATGCTGATAAATACGTTCCAGCACTTCATGCACAGGGAAACTCACGCCATCCAACTCGCGTGCGCCGCGCGGTACGCCATCGAGCAGCAGAATATCGCCGTGGCCGATTTCCAGATCGGGCAGTGGCACGCCATTGATGCGCGCCCGCGCCGGGTCTAGCCGCTCGCCCCAGATCACTTCCTGTTGCTTACCCACGCGAATCCTAATCGCGACGCGTTCGTTGCCGGTAGTTAGCGCGGCCAATTGCTCGGCACTGAATGCTTGATCAAACTTGGCCCAGGCTTGCGCCGCCGTGACCCAATCCTGATTGGCGGTGGCGGCAATGCCTAGATTCCACCATGCTGCTTCGTCGTCAGGTTTGATTTCGAGCGCGCGCGCATTGTGGCGTTGCGCCAGCGGCCAGTTGCTTGGCTCGCTGTTTTTATACAAGAGCGCCAGATCGTAATGCGTTTGTGCGTCTTGCTCGTCAATCGCCAAAGCGGCCAGAAAATGTTGCTCGGCCTGCGTCAGCTCGCCCTCTTCCCAGGCGGCGTGCGCGGCAGTTTTTAATTCGGTGGTATTCATGCAAACACTCATGATGTTAAGCCTCAGGTGCGGCCGGTTTGGGTTCTAAAGTGCGCCACAGGCAATCGGCTTTATTGATTTTATCGAGCTCATCCAGATAGGCGTGGTGCAGCGCCAAATCTTCTGCACTAGGCTGGGTACGAATCAGCGGCGCGCGCAGGCTGCGGCGAGCGGCGTCGGCGGCGGCTTCTTCTTGCGTGGGCGCAAAGTCGATCAGCAGGCTATCCTGCCCACGGGTCATCGCCATATAGACTTCGGCGAGCAGCTCACAGTCGATCAAAGCGCCGTGCAAAGTACGACCTGAGCGATCGACTTCGTAGCGGTCACACAAGGCATCGAGGCTATTGCGCTTGCCCGGCCACAGGTCTTTGGCCATTTTTAGCGTGTCGGTGACGCTTTCGACGTAATCTTCGATTTTGCCGCGCCCGAGCTTGCCCAGCTCCATATTCAGATAGCCGACGTCAAACGGCGCATTATGAATAATCAGCTCGCTGCCGCGCACAAACTCCAAAAACTCATCGACGATGGCGGCAAATTTGGGCTTGTCGGCCAGAAACTGCGTGGTCAGGCCGTGCACATTCAACGCGCCCTCTTCCGAATCGCGCCCCGGATTGATATAGCGGTGCAAATGGCGATCTGGAGCGGATAACTTGCGGTCTATCATTTCAACCGCAGCAATCTCCAGAATGCGGTTGCCGTCTTCGACGCGTAAACCTGTGGTTTCAGTGTCGAGGAAAATTTGTCTATTGCCCATAGCCGATCTGCTCAATTCAATGAAGCGGTATTGTAATGGATCAGGCTCCGCGCGACACGGTTTCATACTGCAGCAGGTTTGCGTGTCGGCAGCACACAGATTGCGCAGCCATAAAAAAAACCCGCCTTCATAAGAAGTGCGGGTTTTTGCAACACACAGCGGTAATTAGCTGCGTACGCGTTTGAATGCCTGACCTTCAGCGTCAAACAGCATGCTGTGTTTTTCCGGGAATTTGATGCGTACTGAATCACCGTATTTCAGGCCAGTCATATTCGATGGCAATTTGGCACAAATGATTTCGTTGATGCCAGGAATTTCAACGTAAGCCAGAACGATGTCGCCCAAGTGTTCGGTCAAGTCAACACGCGCTGGGATGCCCTCCGGATCGTTTTCTTCGCACAATTGGATGTGTTCAGGACGAATACCCAGAGTCACTTTATCGCCCACTTTAGCCGTTGATGCATTCACAGCAGCACGTACGCTAATGCCTTTTGGCAAGCGAACAACCGCAGCGCTTTGCTCAACGCCAACGATTTGCGCTTCGAAAATGTTCATTTTCGGTGAACCCAGGAAGCCCGCAACGAACAGGTTAGATGGGTTCTCGTACATTTCCAGCGGCGTGCCAACTTGCTGAATAATGCCGGCATTGAATACCACGATACGGTCAGCAAGGGTCATCGCCTCAACCTGATCGTGCGTTACGTACAGCATGGTGGTTTTCAATTCTTGGTGCAATTTAGACAATTCAACGCGCATATTCATCCGCAATGAAGCATCCAAGTTCGACAATGGCTCGTCAAACAGGAAGACTTTCGGGTTACGCACGATAGAGCGACCAATCGCTACACGCTGACGCTGACCACCTGACAAGGCTTTTGGCTTGCGCTCAAGCAAATGGGTCATTTGCAGAATTTCAGCGGCTTTTTTCACGCGCTGGTCGATTTCCGCTTTTGGCGTGCCAGCCAGTTTCAACGCGAAAGCCATGTTATCGTACACAGTCATGTGCGGGTACAGGGCGTAAGACTGGAACACCATCGCAATACCACGTTTTGACGCGTGTACATCATTGGCCAGTGTGTCGCCGATGTACAACTCGCCTGAGGTAATTTCTTCCAGACCAGCGATCATCCGCATCATGGTTGATTTACCGCAGCCTGATGGGCCTACGAATACAACGAATTCACCGTCTTTAATCTCAAGGTCTGCACCTTTGATGACACATACGTCTTTGGTGTAGTTCTTTTTGATATTTTTAAGAGTTACGCTAGCCATTTTGATTTCCTTAATTCTGAATTGGGTATTTTGTAAAGCGCCAATGCACGGGCATTTTATTTAACAGCACCATCCATGCCGGAGATAAAGTAGCGCTGGGTGAAGGCGAAGAAGACCAGTACAGGAATAACCGTCAACACAATCGCAGCCATCAAAGTGTTTTGCGAACCAGACAGCGGGCCAGTCAAATCGTTAAATACACCCACAGCCAATGGTTGCATGTCTTTGGCACGCATCACAATTGAAGACCAGATGTATTCATTCCACTGATTCACCAGCGTAAAGATCGCCAAAGCTGCAATAGAAGGCGTCGTTACTGGCAACATCACGCGCCACAGAATTTGCATCTCGGTCGCGCCGTCAACACGGGCAGCATCGATCAGATCTTGTGGTACCGCTTCAAAAGCCTGTTTCATCAGGAAAATACCAAAGGCACCCGCTACACCTGGCAATACCACGCCCAAGTAGCTATTCATACCAATGAGTTTTTTCCATGTTTCTGCGTCACTGCCAGTCAGCATCAATTGAAGCCAGTTCGCAAAATCACCCAGCTTCACAATCGTGATGTAGTTAGGTACCAACGCGGTTTCCTGTGGCAGCATCAGCGTGGCAATAATCGCAACGAAGATAAAGTTGCGACCAAAGAAACGCATCCGCGACAGTGGGTACGCAGCCAGAACAGAGATCACTACAGTGCCAACAACGGCCAGCGTGGTGATAATGACCGAGTTTTTAAAATAAGTTGAAAACGGAATTTCAACGAAAACGCGCTCAAACCAGACCAGCGTTGCACCAATACCATAGCCACCGGCTTCATCAGTAACGTGCGGCAAGAAGCTGTCCGGAAACAGGTAAGCATAAGAGCCATCGCTCGACAAACCAAACGACAAAGCCCACAACAACGGAAACATGGTAAACAAACCAAATGCAGACAAGCTGGCATATTGGAGCACCACGCTAAGGATGCGATTCAATTCCTTACTTTTAAACATGCTAATTTTCTCCCAGAAGGCTGATTATTTTTCGCCGAAGAAGCGGAATTGGATGGCTGCCAAGATCATGCAGAAGAATGTCACCACCAAACCAGCTGCTGCCGCAACACCAAAGTCATAGTTACGGAAGGCTTGATCGTAAACATAATACAAGGCGGTGTAAGTCTCAGCCTTACCATCAGTCAGCACCAGCACTTCAAGGAACACTTTCAACGCACCAATTGTTGACAGCATCGTACACAGCAAGATGGTTGGTTTTACCATTGGAATCGTGATTTTCCAGAAACGATCCCAGGCATTTGCACCATCCAGAATCGCAGCTTCTTCAACTTCAGCAGGAATTGCTTGCAGGCCTGCGAGGTAAAGAACCATGTAGTAACCCAGACCTTTCCACAGGGTGAAGATCATGATTGAGTACATGGCAATATCAGGATCGCCCAGCCAGTCGATATCAACCAATTGTTCCTTAGGATAAATATGCAGGAAATGCACAATTTCTGTCAGGAACGAATTGAGCATACCGTCGTATTTGAAAACGAACTGCCAAACAATACCGGCAATCGAAATGGCAGTAATAACCGGAATGTAATAAACCGCACGGAAGAAAGTCATGCCCGGCATTTTGTTATTAACCAGTTTGGCAATCAGCAGAGAACCAAGCTGGATGGCCGGCACAACGAGCAAGAAGAATAAAGAGTTTTTAACGGCCTGATGGAATAAATCTTCTTCCCAGATTCGTTTGAAGTTCTCGAAGTTATTCCATTCGACAGCACCCCCTGCGATCTCATAATGATTGAAAGCCAAATAGGTGTTGAAGCCCACGGGCCAAAATACAAAAACACCCATCAGGATCAAGGCGGGGGCCAAGAAGAAATAGGCCATAAAGTTGGAGTTTTTCACGTTTCGACTCTTCGGTGCGTTACAGACAGGATAGATAATAACTCAATACACAGCGTTTGTGACTTGATATTAACCAAAAACAGCCGCATTTACAGTGCTGGCATTATAACCGAGGCCATCCAAAAATCACATATTTGCTTGCTTCTTTTATGGCGAAACAGTCCGGCATATCAGCAGATATGGCATACCAACCAATGACTTACAAAACAACAAAGCTCGGACACAAGAAAACAAAACATTAGATAAATCTAATTAATAGCCTGATCATCGATGATTCCCAAAAATGGTGCAAATGGCGACGGCAATTAATTTGAATTATCCGAGAATAAAAACAAAAAGCGGTAAGTGCAATTAAGCACTTACCGCCTCAATCTTGCTAGCTAATATTATTTAGCAGAAAGACGTTTGTTAGAATCAGCAACAGCTTCGTCCAACGCTTGTTTTACAGAAATACGGCCTTGCAGAGCGGCTTCGATTTTAGCGTCCATTGCTTTAGACAATGCGCCTTCATCAACGCTACCTGGCAAGTCTTTCAGGAACAGGTGACGAGTTTTGTCGATAACCAGACCACCCATTTTGAATGCTTTTTTGCCTGGATCAGTCATGTCATTCAAAGATGGATCTTTAGAAGCTGCAGCATTTGCGGTCTTAGTAGAAGCAAATGTGTAAGAAGCTTTAGCGAATTGCTCTTGAGCCCACTCACCAGTAATGAAGTTACCAGCAACGCCTACAGATTTCATGTCTTTCTGGCCTTTTGGAACTACATACATAGTAGTCCAGCCGCCGAATGCCAATTTGCCGTTGTCGCCCAATGGGAAGGTAGTAACGTCAGCAGCCTTGTAAGCAGCTGGGTTAGCATCTTTAATTTTCTTAACTGCGTGGCCGCCTTCAGCGAACATGCCTACGCCGCCGTTAGCAAACATAGCGATTTGTTCGTCAAAAGTCAGGTTAGTGTCTTTAACGATTGTGCCCGCTTTGTAAGCATCAGCAAATTTTTGAACCAGAGCTACGTGTTTAGGGCTGTTGTAAACAGCTTTGCCGTTCTGGATAACTGGCAGACCTTCGAACATGAACCAGCCAGTGAAGCCGTCTTGCAGTTTAGGAGCCCAGCCTGGTTTGCCAGTAGCTGCGTGGATTTTCTTAGCAGCAGCGAATACGTCGTCCAGAGATTTGAAGTCTGGTTTCACGCCAGATTTAGCCAACAAATCTTTGTTGTAAACCATTACGGCAGTAACTTGGTATGAAGGGAAACCGTACAGTTTGCCATCAGTAGTCGCGTTAGCCAAAGCAGCGCCAGTGAATTGAGCTTTGTTGATGATGCTGTCAACTGGAGTCAACAGCTTAGGAGCCATTTCAACCATCCAGTTAGTTGGAACCAGTGCCAAGCCTGGAACGTTACCTTCAGCAACTGCAGCAACGATAGCTGGCTTCATTGCGCCCCAGCCGAGATCTTTATGAACCAGCTCAACGTCTTTTTGTGAAGAGTTGAATTTAGCAACAACTTCTTTGTGGTATGCATCGTAAGTTGGAGCCAAAGAGTGAGACCAGAACTCAACTTTAGTTGCAGCTTGAGCAGACATGATTGATGCAGCGAACAAAGTAGCACCAACGATAACAGAACGCTTAAAGTTCATAACAACTCCTAACATGGACATGAATACGCGCAACACTGGGTCGCAGAAAAATACACAAGATTTACAACTGCAAAACTACTTTAAATCACAACAAATTTCAGAGTCAACACGAATTTCCAAGTTGTCAAAATGACGCAAAAACCAGCTGATCTGCGTACAACTACTTCGAACATGCATCGATTTGCGGCATGAAGCCCAACACCAAGAAACCGGCAACCATTCAGTTGCATTTCAAGCGGTAAAGCATCTGCTGTCTGAAACCATAGCGGCAAGAGTACCGCAATTCATTAGCAGGGTGAACCTCGGTTCGGTCAAAAAAGCCCCTCTTTGCCAGACGGAAACGAGCTGCGAAGTTTGGCACCGGGCGAGCCGTAAATCATTTCCATCAAAAATCTGTAGGCAAAAACCCGAATGGTTTTCAAAAACTACACGCAATGGAACTTATCTGCATTTTTTATCCTTTCAAATCAGCACAATAAACTCAAAACAGAAGCCTACAAACCTTGAAAAATGTTGTTTTTTACTTTTTAGAGCCGGCACAAAGTACAAAAAAACCCTAATCGGCCAAAGCGCGCCAGATCAACAACACCGTTTTTATTCCCCAAAATAGCCCCAGAAAATGCTACATCCTCTGTGTATTTTTGTATCATCAACGCAACATTTTGAAAAAAAAAGCGTGCAAACCGAAGTTCACACGCTTTTAGGTGACGAGATTCACACTGTTTTAACGATAAAGCTCAACGACAAAGTCGTAGTAGTCGCTTCTGAACCAGGAGTGAGTCAATTCGACTGCGGCACCATCCTCCAGATAGCCAACCCGGGTCAGGTGCAGCATTGCGGCCCCCACTTCAACGCCAGTTAAAGCCGCCAGCTCGGGAGTGGCATTAACTGCGCCAATATTCTGGATCGCCCTCACCACGCTTAGATTGGCATCACGCATAAAATCATACAAAGACTCGCCGATTTTCTCGGGCTCAGGCACATAGTGATATGGCAGCGAGGTTCGCTCGACCGCCATAACGACATCATTGGCCAGACGCAAACGCTCCAGATGTGCCACCCGGCTATTCGGGCTCAGATTCAGCCGCAGCAATTCCTCTGAACCGGCCAGCATGATTTCACGCTTAAGCCATTTTGATGCCGGGCGGAAACCGCGCTGCTTAAGCATCTCGGACAGATTGGTCAAGCGCGTGAGCGGCTGCTCAAGCTTGGGCGTGATATAGGTACCCGACCCCTGACGGCGCAGGATAAGCCCCTGATCAAAAAGCAAATCGAGCGCCTTGCGTGCCGTCACCCGCGAAATGCCGAGCACTTCGCAGAATGTACGCTCGGAAGGAAGGGGATCGTCTGCTTTCCAGAAACCGGCATGAATTGCGGCAGCCAGCTTGTGGCCGAACTGCAGATACAACGGTGTCGCACTATCATTATCCGGTTTTAAGACCAGCAATTTATTCAGGTTTTGCATACCACACCACCTTCCCGCTTTGATGTATTACTTATTTGTATTCACGCGCGACCAAAATCAAAGCTCCGGCACATGAATCTTTTTGTGGTCGGGCAGTGCTAGCCAGAAAATCAGCCGGAATATAGGGACGCAGCGCTTCGGACAAGCCGCCACCACAAATGGCAATCGGCAGATCAGGTGCAGTTGAGCGCAAAGCAGCGGCGATATTGACGATTTCCTGGCCTGCGTCATTCAAAAAGCTGCGTGCCACTTCATCACTAGCGCCAAACTCAACCACAATAGGCGAAAGAGAAGCACATTCGGTCTGCTTCATTGCGCCCATCCATTCAAAAACTTTCTCGCGCGTATCACCAGTGACCGTCAGCAATTTGCGACCAAAGTCGGTCAGCGGACGACGGCCATCCATAATGCGCTGCACATGATTAATCGCCTTCAGACCCAGATAAGCGCCCGAGCCTTCGTCTGAGGTTGGAAAGCCCCAGCCACCCACTTCAAGGCGTTCACCACTTGGCAACCATGCTTCGCCGATCGAGCCGGTACCAATCGCAATAATGGCCCCATGCGCGCCGTTATGCGCGCCCAGCAGCGTTGAGTAGCCATCGGTTTCAACAATAATGCGGGCAAAGCCGGGATTTTTGTTTTCAAATTCCTGCGCCCAGGCTTTTACCGTCACACCTGACAAACCAAAACCCACTGCGCACTTGCTGAAGTCGCATTTGTCGATGCCCAGTTTTTTGAATGCTTCCCGGATCGTCAGCGTAATATTGGTCCAGGCCTTGTCCACGCCTTGGCCCAGCGCTGATGGGCCACCTTCGGCGCGGACTTTTTCCACGCCATCTAGGCCTGCAATCGTTACACGCGTCCCAGTACCGCCACCATCAACACCAATCAAAAACTCGATTTGACTCATTACTCACTCCCCTCCACTGCATTAAATTCAGGCTGGGCCGATCAGGGCTCAAACCCATTTGGTTTGGAAAAATCAGACCAGTTGCACCATGCTCCATCCGCAAAACCGGCGCAACGCTAACAAAATCGGGAAAATTCAACTGCAATATAGCCAATGCAATTGGCCATACAAGCATACCAATTTAGTGATGCTGGCAAGTAGTGTCAATTGGCTGGCATAAAAAAACGCCCAAATCTGTGGGCGTTTTGTTTTTAGCCAAATCTGCGCAACATTAAATCTTTTTAACGTGCAGACCGCATTCCTTGTTTTCGGGGTTTTCCCACCACCAGCGTCCGGCGCGAATATCCTCGCCCATTGCAATGGGCCGCGTACAGGGCGCACAGCCGATCGATGGCACATGCTGATCGTGCAATTTATTGTATGGAATATTCTCGGCACGGATATACGCCCAGACTTCTTTTTCGGTCCATTCGATCAGCGGGTTGAATTTCTCCAGGCCATTGCCAGCATCAAACTCCTGATAGCCCAGATCTGTGCGCGTTGGCGACTGCTCACGGCGCAAACCGGTTACCCATGCTTTGCGATCTTTCAGTGCACGCTGCAGCGGCTCGATTTTGCGGATATGGCAGCAAGATTTGCGCAGCTCAACCGAATCATAGAAAGCATTGATACCGTTCTGGTTGACATACTGCTCAACGGCCGCAGTATCAGGGAAATATACCCGGATCGGGTGTGATGGATAAGCTAAGGCCACTTCCTGCATCAGAGTATAGGTCTCGGCAGGCAAGCGGCCGGTATCCAGACTGAAAATATCAATCGCCACCTGATGTTTGGCCAGCAAATGGGTAATCACCATATCTTCGGCGCCAAATGAATTGGCAAATACTGCAGGCGAATATTCCGCCGCAATGCGTTGCAGCAGGGCAATTGATTCGCTTAATTTTTGTTCAAAGTTCATTGCAACAATCCATCGTCAATTTAAAAAGCCAGTTTCCAGCCTATCATCGCCAGCATTACCGCCAGACAGGGGCGCAAAACCGTGTCCGACACCCGCCCTGACAGATGGCTACCCAGATAAATACCAGGCAAAGAGCCCAGCAGCAAATAACCGAGCAAGCCCCAATCCATATTCCCCATTCCGGCATGCCCCAAGCCAGCCACTAAGGTCAGCGGTACCGCATGCGCAATTTCGGTGCCCACCAGACGCTTGGTCGGCAACAGCGGATAGAGCACAAACAAGGCCACGGTACCCAAAGCGCCTGCGCCAATTGAAGTTAGCGTCACAATCGCGCCCAGCAGCACACCCGTCAACACAGTCAGCAGATTCAGTCGCGGGCCAGCCACATGAAACGCGTCGCCCGCATGACGTTGCGAAAAAGCGATCATCTGCTTTTTAAACACAATCGCTACCGCAGTAAACAGCAGCGCAAAGCCAAGGCCCTGCTTGATTACCCGGTTCAGCGCCTCGGTATCGGCATGCAGATTATGCAACACCAGCAGCGTTAACGCAGCAGCCGGTACGCTACCCAAGGCCAGCCAGCCGGTGATCGTCCAGTCGATATTCTTGTTTTTCTGGTGGGCATGCACGCCACCGGCCTTGGTAATCGCGGCATACAGCAGGTCGGTGCCGACTGCCGTGGCCGGGTTGATGCCAAAATACAGCAGAATCGGCGTCATCAATGAGCCACCGCCCACACCGGTCATGCCGACAATAAAACCCACCACCAGCCCTGCAATTACAAAGCCATACCAGACTGCATCCATCCCCAACCCCAAAGCTTTTTTCTTAAGCGTCCAATGATAACGCGCAGCAATAGTGCCCTATATACTATTCTGTTATCATTTTAGAACCAATGGTTATGTCGGGAGGGCAAACGATGAAGCTGCAACAATTGCGTTATCTGGTTGAAGTCGCCAAACAGGGGCTGAATGTCTCGGAAGCCGCAGAAAAGCTGCATACCTCCCAGCCGGGCATTTCCAAACAAATCCGTCTGCTGGAAGACGAGCTGGGCGTGCAGATTTTTATCCGCAACGGCAAACGCGTCGTCGATATTACCGCGCCGGGCCGCGAGATTCTACGCATTTCTGAGCGCATTCTGATGCAATCGCAAAATCTCAAGCGCATTGGCGAAGAATTTGTGCAGGTCGAAAACGGCAGTCTGACCATTGCCACCACGCACACGCAAGCCCGCTACGCCCTGCCCAAAGTGATTCAGTCCTTTTTGCAGCGCTACCCGAAAGTACGCCTATCGATCAAGCAGGGCAGCCCGCTGCAGATCAGTGAAATGGTCGTCGATGGCAGCGCCGATCTAGCCATTGCCACCGAAGGGATCGATCACTACCCCGAGCTGGCCATGCTCAATTGCTACGACTGGAACCGCTGCATTATTGTGCCCAAAGCGCATCCGCTAACCATGCTGAACCGCCCACTCACCATCGCCGACATCGCTGCTTGGCCCTTGATCACCTATGATTTTGCCTTTACCGGCCGCTCCAAAATCAACCGCGCCTTTGAAGAGCAAAATCTCACGCCCAATGTCGTGCTCACCGCCATCGACTCGGACGTGATCAAAACCTATGTCGAGCTGGGGCTGGGTATCGGTATTCTGGCAGGAATGGCTTACGAGCCCGAGCGCGATACCGCACTAACAGCCATCGACGCCGCGCACCTGTTTGAAGCATCAACCACGCACATCGGTATGCGCAAGGATGCCTATTTGCGCGGCTACGCCTACGACTTTATCGCGCTGTTTGCTCCGCACCTGACGCGCGCTGTCGTGCAGGACGCACTGCTGTGCGAAGGCGAAGAAGGTTATGAGTAGGCCAAACCGATAGCCAATTCAAACCCAAGGGTATATCTCTGCAGAGCTTATTCAAGAAGCGCTACAGGGATATACCCTAACATCACTTCAAACCCTTCTGCTGCGCCCAGAAAATTCCGCTGACCGTTTTAGCGTCGGTGATCGAGCCGTCGATCACACCTGCTACCATCTCGTCGATGCTCATGCTGATGCACTCAACAAACTCACCGGCATCGAGCTGCGCTTCGCCAGCGCTTAAATCGCGTGCCAGAAAGAGTTTAATTTCTTCGTCGGTGTAGCTGATGATGGGGTGCAGAACGCCAAGATATTCCCAGCTACTTGCGGTGTAGCCGGTTTCTTCAAGCAATTCGCGCTGGGCGCATTCAAGCGGGTCTTCCCCCGCTTCGAGTTTGCCAGCCGGAAACTCGATAAATACGCGGTGCAGCGGATAGCGGTACTGGCGCTCCAGCAACAGGCGGCCATCCGGTAATTGCGGAATGATCATCACCGCGCCCGGATGCAGGATATATTCGCGCGTCGCCTCGGCGCCATCGGGCAGGCGCACCGTATCGCGGTTCACATGTAATAAATTGCCATCAAAAACGCGCTGGCTGCTTACTGGTGCTTCAAACAGGTGGAGATCTTCAGTCGACATTCGGTGTTCCCAATAAAAAACGGCTACCTCATCGGTAGCCGCCAGTGGCGATAAGGTAGCTAGATTTTACACCTAACACCTCACACCTATTCCTGCAAAAGTTCTCACACAAGACGCCGAGCCGCAGATAGTACAAGTCGTACAGCAAGGCGAGGCAACGAAGTGTGGGGACTTTTGCTTTAACTCTTACAATTTGACCGGCGTCGTATGCCAGATCTTCTCAGCGTATTCAGCAATCGTACGATCCGACGAGAAATGCCCCATACCAGCCACATTCAGAATCGCTTTCTTGGCCCATTCTTCCGGCTTGGCGTACAAGGCATCGACTTTATCCTGCGTCGCAACGTAGGATTCATAATCAGCCAGCAGCTGATAATGATCGCCCCAGTTCACCAGCACGTCGAAAATCACGCGATAGCGTTCAGGCTCGCTCGGGCTAAAGAAGCCGTTCGCCAATTGATTGAGCACTTCGCGCAATTCGCTATTGCTCTCGTAAATGGCGCGCGGATTGTAGCCGTCGCGACGCAAAGCATTGACCTGCTCGGTGGTATTACCAAAGATGAAGATATTCTCTTCGCCCACAGCATCGAGCATTTCAACATTGGCACCGTCTAGCGTACCAATCGTCAATGCGCCATTGAGCGCAAACTTCATATTGCCGGTGCCCGATGCTTCGGTACCCGCCGTTGAGATCTGCTCGGACAAATCCGCCGCCGGAATAATAATCTCGGCCAGACTCACGCTGTAGTTGGGCAGGAACACCACTTTGAGCTTATCGCCAACACGCGGGTCATTGTTGATTTTGACGCCGACATCATTAATCAGCTGGATCACCAGCTTGGCCATTTTGTAGGCCGAGGCGGCTTTACCGGCAAACACCACCACGCGCGGCTGAATTTTTGCATCGGGATCGCGCAGAATGCGGTTGTAACGCGTGATCACATGCAAGACATTCAGCAACTGGCGTTTGTATTCGTGAATACGCTTCACCTGCACGTCAAACAAAGCATCCGGATTGATGACGCCGCCAAGATTGCGGGCCACGTACTTGGCCAGCCTTTCTTTATTGCTGCGTTTGGCGGCGCGAAAAGCCTGCACAAATTGCGGGAAATCGGCCGATCCTTTCAGCTCGGCCAATTCGTTCAGGCGCACACGCCAGGTCTGACCAATGGCTTCATCAATCAACCCCGATAGCGATGGATTAGCCAGCGCCAGCCAGCGACGCGGTGTGACACCGTTGGTCACATTGGTAAAGCGATCCGGGAATACTTTGGCAAAGTCGGCAAAAATCGATTCAACCATCAGATCCGAATGCAACGCCGACACACCATTGACTGTGTGGCTGGCCACAACGGCCAGATAGGCCATCCGCACTTTGCGATCACCGTGCTCTTCGATCAGTGACACCGAGCGCAGCAAGTCATGATCACCCGGGAAGCGTGCAGCAACGTCTTTGAGGAACATCTCGTTAATATCAAAAATAATCTTCAAATGACGCGGCAACAGGTGGCCCAGCATATCCACCGGCCAGGTTTCCAGCGCCTCGCTCATCAGCGTGTGATTGGTATAGCTAAATACCTTGCGGGTAATCGCCCAGGCCTGCTCCCACTCGTAGCTGGCTTCATCCATCAGCACCCGCATCAATTCGGGAATCGCGAGTACCGGATGCGTATCGTTCAGGTGGATGGCGACCTTGTCGGCCAGATTATCGAGCGTATCGTGGTTCAAACGATGGCGGTGGATAATATCCTGCACGCTGGCGGCAACAAAGAAATACTCCTGGCGCAGGCGCAGCTCTTTGCCGCTATAGGTTGAGTCGTCTGGGTAGAGTACCCGCGAGACGTTTTCCGAGACATTTTTCTCGGCCACCGCGGAGAAATAATCGCCTTCGTTAAACTTGGACAGATTGATTTCGCGCGTTGAGCGTGCAGTCCACAGGCGCAGCGTATTGGTAGCGGTCGTGTCAAAGCCGGGAATAATCACATCGTGGGCAACAGCTAGTACGTCGTTATGCGTATCGATCCAGCGCACTTTTTTGCCATCGTGCTCTAGACGGCCACCAAAGCGCACTCGATAGCACACTTCATCGCGCGGAAAGTCCAGGATATTCACCGAGCCCAGCCAGGTATCGGGCACCTCGACCTGACGGCCTTCGATAATGCGCTGCTTGAACATACCAAACTGATAGCGGATACCGTAGCCCATACCAGGAATACCCAATGTGGCCATCGAATCGAGGAAACACGCCGCCAAACGGCCCAAACCGCCATTACCCAGCGCAGCATCGGGCTCCATATGCACCAGATCATCGTAATCGATGCCCATCTCGTCGAGCGCAGCGCGCACGGTGTCTTCCATATCCAGCGCGAGCAAAGCGTTGGACAGCGCACGGCCAATCAGAAACTCCATCGAGAGATAGTAAACGCGCTTCACATCCTGCGAGTATTGCGCGCGGGTGGTTTGCATCCAGCGCTCGACCATCTGGTCGCGCACGGTCAGGAAAGTGGCATCGAGCCAGTCTTTGGGTTGCGCGGCAATCGGGTCTTTACCAATCGTGTACATCAGCTTGTTGGCAATCGCCTTTTTAATGGCTTGAACGTCCTGATGGTCAGTTACATCATATTGAAACGGCATACTCATCGAATGCACTCCAGGGTTTTAAATCTTGTTAAAGCGATTGCGAACAGCAATCGCATATTGTTCTAGATCTAAGTTCTAATAATCCAACACAGCAGCCAAGGAACGAGCGAGAAGCATGAGTACAAGGCAAACCGTGCGCGAAAAACCGGAATGTACTGACAGTACATGAGGATTTTGAGCGCAGGGTTTAACGCCGTAATCGTGCTTCGCAGCCGTTTCTACTTAAGCACCCAGGGCGCGGTATATCTGCATATATTGCTCTGCGGCGGCCTGCCAGCCAAAGTCGCAGCTCATTGCGGTTTTTCGCACCGCTTTCCACTCTTTCGGTCTTGCCCACAAGGCAAACATCCGGCGGATACCCCGGGTGAGTTCTTCACCGGAGAACCCATCAAATATTGCACCGGTGGCAATACCCTCCTGTAAATTTTCCAGACTGCAGTCGGCCACCGTATCGGCCAGACCGCCAACACGGCGCACCAGCGGCAAAGCGCCGTATTTAAGGCCATACAATTGCGTTAACCCGCAAGGCTCGTAGCGGCTGGGCACCATAATCACATCGCTGGCCGCCATAATCTGATGCGAAAACGCTTCGTCATAACCGATTTTGACCGCAATCTGCGCCGGATTTTCGGCTGCCGCCACGCGAAACGCGCTTTCCATCACCGCATCACCACTGCCCAGCAGCACAAATTGCCCGCCGCGCGAGGTGATTTCATGCAGGCGCTCGAGTACCAGATGCAAGCCCTTTTGCTCGGTCAGGCGGCTAACGACGGCAAACAGCGGCGCTTCCGTGTTTTCCTGCAAGCCTAAAGCTTGCTGCAAAGCCGCCTTGCACTTGGCCTTGCCAGTCATTTTGTCTGCGCTATAAGTCGCGGCAATTAAAGCGTCGCTGGCCGGATTCCAGACCGCCTCGTCAACACCATTAAGTACGCCCGACAAAGCCTCGCCCCGATCCCGCAGCAAGCCATCCAGACCGCAGCCTTGCTCGTGGCCGGTAATTTCGCGCGCATACGTTGGCGATACCGTGGTCACGCGGTCGGCAAAGTAAATACCGGCTTTCATAAACGACAGCTGGCCGTGAAACTCGACGCCATTCACATCGAAAAAGTGCGCGGGCAAATCCACCGCCGCAAAATCAGACGGGGCAAACACGCCCTGATAAGCCAGATTGTGAATGGTAAAGACCGTTCGCGCCGGATGGCCCACGGCGGCGATATACGCAGGCGCCAGACCGGCATGCCAGTCGTGCGCATGGACGACTGCTGGCCGCCAGAACGGATCGACGCCTTCAGCCAGACGCGCAGCCACCCAGCCCAACAGGGCAAAACGTACATGATTGTCGGCGTACGGATGCTGATTGCCGTCCTGATACGGATTGCCGCCCCGGCCATACAAATGCGGCGCATCAATCAGATACACACCAACGCCTTGCGCTGTCGTCCCGAATAGCAAGCGCACTTCACCGGCAAAGCTTTGCAATGTGGCCACTTCACCGCTGATGCTCAGGCCATCGCAAATCGCGGGAAAACCTGGCAATACAACCCGAACATCGGCGCCCTGCTCGCCCAGCGCCAACGGCAAAGCGCCGCTGACATCGGCCAGGCCGCCGGTTTTCAGCAAGGGAAACATTTCAGCGCAAACATGGAGAATTTTCATCTTCAACCCCTGTGAGGAGTGAGGCGCGGCGCGTCTCACAATTTGGCCAGCATGTCCTTGGTAATCAGCGTCACGCCACCTTCGGAACGATAGAAACGGCGTGCGTCTTCTTCGGCGTTTTCACCCACAATCAGGTTTTCCGGAATCTCGCAGCCGCGATCAATCACACAGCGGCGCAGGCGCGAACCACGACCAATCACCACTTCAGGCAAGATCACCGCCGAATCAATCGTGCAGAAAGAATGCACGCGCACTTGCGAGAACAGCACCGAATTAATCACCAGCGAGCCCGAGACAATACAACCGCCCGACACCAGCGAATTGAGCGTCATACCATGGCTGCCATTGCGATCCTGCACAAACTTGGCGGGCGGCAATTGCTCCTGCAGCGTCCAGATCGGCCAGTTTTTATCGTAAACATCGAGCTCAGGGGTCACCGAGGCCAGATCCAGATTGGCTTCCCAGTACGCATCCACCGTACCTACGTCGCGCCAGTAAGGAGCGGCATTTTGATCTTCCAGCACGCAAGACAGACCAAACGGATGCGCAAATGCTTTACCTTCCGACACGGCTTTGGGGATCAGGTCTTTACCAAAGTCATGGGTCGAGCCTTCAAGCTTGATGTCTTCTTCGAGCAGGCGTTCCAGATAGGCGGTATTGAAAATATAAATCCCCATCGACGCCAGCGAGACCGCATCATTGCCCGGCATGGCGGGCGGATTTTCCGGTTTTTCAACGAAAGCGGTAATTTTGCGGTCTTCGCTAATCGCCATCACGCCAAAAGCGCTGGCTTCCTTGCGCGGCACTTCAATACACGCCACGGTGACTTCAGCGCCCAGCAGCACATGATCGACCAGCATGCGCGAGTAATCCATTTTGTAGATATGATCGCCAGCCAGAATCACGACGTAATCCGAGCGATAAGTGCGCAAAATGTCCAGATTCTGATAAATCGCATCGGCCGTGCCGCGATACCAGTGCTCTTCGTCAACGCGTTGCTGCGCTGGCAGCACATCGACAAATTCATTCATTTCATTGCGCAAAAACGACCAGCCGCGCTGCAAGTGGCGCATCAGCGAGTGCGATTTGTACTGCGTAATCACGCCGATACGACGAATGCCCGAGTTAATGCAATTGGACAAGGCAAAGTCGATAATCCGGAATTTCCCGCCAAAATACACGCCGGGTTTGGCGCGATGATCAGTCAGCGCTTTCAGGCGCGAACCGCGCCCCCCGGCAAGAACCAGCGCAACAGCGCGGTTGGGCAGCTGGCGGGCCAGCGTCGCTTTATCGATTAATTGAACTTCCATGATTCCTCTCCTGATTTTCTAGCCTTGCTCGGCTTTGCGCACTGCTAATTAGAATAAAAATAGTATTGAGTCAGCGATGGGATTAGGTCACGACCGTCGGCTGGGTGCGTCCACTGCGCGTCGCAATCTGAGCCACTTCGCCCGCAATTTGGATCAGATCGGCCAAGGCCGTTTGCGTCGCCACGCCATGCTGGCGGGTGTCGGCTTCAAATTTTTCCAGATACACGCGCAAGGTCGCGCCTTCGGTGCCCGTACCCGAGAGGCGGAAAACAATCCGGCTGCCGTCGGTGAAAATAATACGGATACCCTGTTTTTCGCTGCGCGAGCCGTCAACCGGATCGTCGTAGGCAAAATCATCGGCCAGCACAACGGTGTACGCGCCAAATTGCTGCCCAGGCAAACTCGCCAATTGCTCACGCAAATGCGCCATCAGGCCATTGGCGGCATCGGTATCGAGCGCTTCGTAATCATGGCGCGAATAGAAATGACGGCCATAGGTTTGCCAATGCGCGGTCACGATGTCTTCGACCGATTTGCCAGTCACCGCCAGCAAATTGAGCCAGAACAGCACAGCCCAGACGCCATCTTTCTCGCGCACATGGCCAGAACCGGTGCCGTAGCTTTCTTCGCCGCACAAAGCCACTTTGCCCGCGTCGAGCAGATTGCCGAAAAACTTCCAGCCTGTTGGCGTCTCGAAACACGGCAGGCCGAGCTTTTTCGCTACGGCATCCACCGCGCACGACGTCGGCATCGAGCGCGCGACACCAGCGATACCTGCTGCGTAGCCTTTTACCAAGGTCGCATTCGCCGCCATCACGGCCAGACTGTCGGACGGCGTCACAATAAAGTTGCGCCCCAGAATCATATTGCGGTCGGCATCACCATCGCTAGCCGCACCAAAATCAGGTGCGTCTGCCGCCGTCAAATGAGCAACCAGATCATCGGCATACACCGGATTCGGATCAGGATGCAGGCCGCCGAAATCTTCCAGCGGCACACCATTTACGACGGTGCCTGTGGGCGCGCCAAGCAGGCCTTCGATAATCCGCGTGGCATAAGGGCCGGACGCTGCGCACATTGAGTCAAAACGCATCCGTTTGCCGCTCGCAAACCACGCACGAATGGCGGCAAAATCAAACAGGCTTTCCATCAATTCGGCGTAATCACTCACCGGATCAATCACAAGTACTTGCATATCACCAAGGGTATATTCACCCAGATGTTCAATATCAACGCCTGCAGCCGTATACCCATCAGAATCTAGCGTCTGATATTGTGTAATGCTTGTGGTGCGCTGGTAAATTGCTTCGGTGATTTTTTCCGGCGCCGGGCCGCCGTTGGTGACGTTGTATTTGATACCGAAATCACCATCCGGGCCGCCCGGATTATGCGAGGCCGACAGGACAATACCGCCCACCGCGCCGTGCTTGCGAATCACGCAGCTGACCGCTGGCGTCGAGAGCAAAGCGCCCTGCCCGACCAAGACTTTGGCGACGCCATTGGCTGCCGCCATTTTCAGGATGGTTTGTACGGCTGCGCGGTTGTGATAACGGCCATCACCGCCCAGCACCAGCGTACCGCCTTTGAGCTCAGGCACGACGTCAAAAATCGCCTGAACAAAGTTTTCCAGATAGCCCGGCTGCTGAAATACCGTTACTTTCTTGCGCAAACCTGAAGTACCGGGGCGTTGCCCGGCAAATGCCTGAGTTGAAACCGAGATCGGCGTTGGAACCGAAGCCTGAGTTGAAACAGTTGTAAGACTCATACTTTCCTCAATCAAATGACTATTTTTTCAATTGCAAAATCGTGACACTACGCGCGGCGACGCGACAATCGCGGCCGGAAAAATCGGATTGGGTATCACCAGTGCTCGCCAAGCGCATCGTCCATTCGCCCTCATTTAAGGGCGGCAGATGAAAATGCACCTGATGCGCCGAGGCGTTCATCAGAATTAAAAACTGATTGGATAGCCACACCATCATGGCGCGGCCGCCGTGATCATCCCAATCGTGCGGCTGCATCGGGCTGGCTGACGGATTGAGCCAGACCACATCGGTGACGCCAGCCGCATCGGGCTGGCTAGTCCACCAGGTATTACTGGAGAGCGCCTGACATTCGCGGCGAATGCGGATCAGCTCGGCAATATAGTCGATCAGTTCGCCATCGGCCTGCGAGCCTGCTCCCCAGTTCAGCCAGGTGATGTCGTTATTCTGGCAGTAGGCATTATTATTGCCTTGCTGGCTATGGCCCAGTTCGTCGCCAGCGAGCAGCATCGGCGTACCCTGACTCAATAACAGCGTCGCCAGCAGCGCCTTGCTCGCGCGCAGGCGCAGCAGCTTGACGCCCTCATCGTTGCTCGGGCCTTCAACGCCGCAATTCCAGCTCAGATTATGGCTATGACCATCGCGGTTATGCTCTTTATTGGCGTGATTGTGCTTGTGGTTGTACGACACCAGATCGCGCAGATTAAAACCATCATGTGCGGTCACAAAATTGACGCTGGTGCTAGGCTGGCGGTGCGGGCGGTAAAAGGTGTCGCTGGAGGCGGCAAAACGGCGGGCAAACAGCGCGCGATTCACACCGTCGTGCAGCCAGAATTTACGCATCACATCGCGGTACTGGTCGTTCCATTCCGCCCAGGCCAGCGGAAAATGCCCCAGCTGATAGCCGCCAGCGCCAATATCCCACGGCTCGGCGATCAGCTTGGTGTTAGCCAGCAGCGGGTCTTGCGCCAGCGCAGCAAAAAATGGCGCGCAGAGGCTATAGCCGCCATTGACCCGCCCCAAGATGGGCGCCAGATCAAAGCGGAAACCATCAACATGGCATTCGCTCACCCAGTAGCGCAGGCTGTCCATCACCAGCTGCAATACGCGCGGGTGGCCGATATTGAGCACATTGCCGCAGCCGGTCCAGTTTTCGTAATACTCGGGGTGCTGTGCGTTGAGCACATAGTAGCTGGCGTTATCAATGCCACGGAAAGATAGCGTCGGCCCCAGCTCGTCGGTTTCGGCGGTGTGGTTGAACACCACATCCAGAATCACTTCGATCCCGGCCTTGTGCAGCGCTTTGACCATCTCGCGAAATTCGGCCAGCGGCGTTGTTCCTTCACGGCCCGACCAGTAAGTCGGCTCGGGCGCGAAAAAGCTCAGCGTGTTGTAACCCCAGTAGTTTTCTAAGCCCAATTTTTGCAAACGTGGCTCGTCGGCGTGCAAATGCACCGGCAAGAGCTCAATCGCCGAAATGCCGAGCCGCTGGTAATGCGCCAGCATCACCGGATGCGCAATCGCCGCGTAGGAGCCGCGTATGGCTGCGGGAATATCGGGGTGCAGCTGAGTCAGACCGCGCACGTGCGCTTCATAAATCACCGTGTTTGCCCACGGCGTTTGCGGCGCAGTGTCATCGCCCCAATCAAACGCTTCGGCCACGACAATGGCTTTTTGCGCAACAGGGGTATTGTCCTGCGTATTAATCTGAGTTTGATCTTGCGGGCAATACCCCAGGTTGGCATCGTCGATGGCAAATTGACCAAAGACCGCCTTGGCATAAGGATCGAGCAGGACTTTATGCGGGTTGAAACGCTGGCCGCGTTGCGGCGCATACTCGCCATGGACGCGATAGCCGTAGAGCTGGCCGGGCTTGGCCTGCGGCAAATAACCGTGCCAGACGCCATTCGTGCAGGCGGCCAGCGCGATGCGATGCGTTTCCAGTCGGCCTGTAGCGTCAAACAGGCATAACTCGACCCGGCTAGCGTGCTCGCTGAACAGGGCAAAATTCACACCCTCGCCGTCAAAACTGGCGCCCAATGGATAGGGTTTGCCCGTTTGCAGCATTAGCACTTGCTCCAGCGCAAATACACCGTCGCCAGCGGGGGTATAGTCATGCAAACAGAATCAGGTCTGCCGTGCGCGGCAATACCCTCGCTAGGCAGTTGCAGATTACCGGTGTTGCTGCCGCCATAATATTCGGAATCTGAATTCAAAATTTCGCTGTAAACGCCAGCGCGGGGTACGCCGAGGCGATAACCGTGGCGCGGCACTGGCGTGAAATTGCTGACAACGACGATCAATTCATCGTCGACCTCGCCCTTGCGAATAAAGCTCAAAATCGAATTATCGGCGTCGTCGTGGCTAATCCATTCAAAGCCGCGATGATCGAAATCGATCTGATACAGCGCCGGCGTATTGCGATAAGTCGTATTCAAATCGCGAACCAGATTTTGCACACCACGGTGCCAGCCGTTGTCCGGATCGTCGACCAGATGCCAATCGAGACTCGTCTCGTGATTCCACTCGCGCCCCTGCGCAAATTCGCAACCCATAAACAGCAATTTTTTGCCCGGATGCGCCCACATAAAGCCGTAATAAGCGCGCAAATTGGCAAATTGCTGCCAGCAATCGCCCGGCATTTTCGCCAGCATCGAGCCTTTGCCGTGAACGACTTCGTCGTGCGAAATCGGCAGCACGAAATTCTCGGTAAACGCGTAGACCAAACCAAACGTCATATGGTGATGATGGTATTTGCGATGAACTGGATCTTGCTGCATATAGCGCAGCGTGTCGTTCATCCAGCCCATATTCCATTTGTAATGAAAGCCCAAGCCGCCCATCGCGGGCGGGCGCGATACCGACGGAAACGCCGTCGATTCTTCGGCCAGCGTAATCGCTTCAGGACGCTCGACGCCGACGACTTCGTTCATCCGGCGCATAAAATCGATGGCTTCGAGATTTTCGCGGCCGCCAAATTGATTCGGAATCCATTCGCCGTCTTTGCGCGAATAATCGCGGTACAGCATCGACGCGACCGCATCGACGCGCAAGCCATCGATGCCGTAGCGCTCGATCCAGTACAGCGCGTTGCCGATCAGGTAATTGCGCACTTCGTTGCGGCCGAAGTTGTAAATCAGCGTATTCCAGTCTTGGTGAAAACCTTCGCGCGGATCGCTGTGCTCGTATAAATGCGAACCGTCAAATTGCGCCAAACCGTGTTTATCGCTCGGAAAATGCCCCGGCACCCAATCGAGAATCACGCCAATGCCATTTTCGTGCGCCGTTTGAATTAAATGGCGAAAATCATCAGGGGTACCAAAGCGCGAAGTAGGCGCATAAAGCCCTAGCGGCTGATACCCCCATGAACCATCAAATGGATGCTCGTTCACCGGCAGCAATTCGATGTGCGTGAAACCCATGTATTTGACGTAATCAATCAGCTCAACGGCGAGTTCGCGATACGACAGCCAACGATTGCCGTCTTCGGGGCGACGACGCCACGACGCCAGATGCACTTCATAAATCGAAATCGGCGCGTTAAATGCATTGGCTTCTTTACGCGTTTGCGTGCCGTCCACCCATGCTGGCAAGCGCGCAACGCGCGACGCCGTTGCCGGGCGCAATTCAGCCGAGAAGCCATACGGGTCGGCTTTGATTTGCAAAGCGCCGTGCTGATCGATGATTTCGTATTTGTAGCCTTGGCCTTCAACGACGCTGGGCAGGAAAATTTCCCACACGCCGCATTCACGGCGCAAACGCATCACATGGCGGCGGCCATCCCAGTAATTGAAATCGCCCACCACCGAAACGCGGCGCGCGTTCGGCGCCCAAACGGCAAAAGCGACGCCGTCTACGCCATCGATGGTGCGAAAATGGGTGCCGAGGCGCTCGTAAGGGCGTAGCTGATTGCCCTCGCCCAAGAGCCATAAATCCATATCGCCCAGCACCGGCGGAAAACGATAGGCGTCTTCAATCTCAACGGTTTCGCCATGCCAGGTCACGCACAGGCGGTAAGCAAAATGATTTTTGCGCCGTGGCACCTCGACCACAAACAGGCCACGCTCGTCGATGCACTCAAAATCGGCCAGCTTTTTGCCGGTTTTGCTCTCGATCAGGCTGCACTCGCTCGCATCAGGCAGCCAAACACGCACTTGCAAAACCCCATCGACCAGATGCATGCCCAAGACTGAAAAAGGATCACCATGAGTGCCCGCACAAATGGCACCAATTTCCGGGATGGACAAAGACGGCATGGATTTCCTCGCAGAACTTTCATATTTAAAGGGGACGTGCTTAATCAAGCACGGCCTTGAAGCAATATCTGATGGGCGTCAAGTTAGATAAATCCTGAAGCCATAGAGCGAAAATGCCACAGTATGCCCGCACAATGCTAGTGTTACGCGGCGGCGAGAACAGAATACGCAACAGACAAACCAGTCAAATTGTAATATCTTACGCGCAATAATTTACACAAAAATTACATTTAACGCCATGGGAGAGCTAAAGTGTCCTTCACCCGAGCTTCAGGTTTACTTGCGCACATCACCTCGTTACCGTCCAATTACGGCATTGGCGATCTGGGTCCTGCGGCGTACCGTTTTGTTGATTTTCTGCATGCAGCCGAACAAACGCTATGGCAGGTTTTGCCGCTGGGACTCACCAGCTACGGCGACTCGCCCTATCAGTCTTTTTCCACTTTTGCCGGCAATCATTACCTGATCAGCCCCGAACTACTGATGGCCCAGGGACTACTGAGCCAGGACGACATCCCGGCGCATGATTTCGACCCTATGCGCGTCGATTACGGCAACATCATTCCGTGGAAAATGGCCGTTTTACGCACAGCCTTTGCCAATTACCGCCAGAATCCGCCCGCAGCGCTCAAGAAAGAATTCACCGCTTTTTGCAAAGCGAACGCCTGGTTGGACGATTTTGCGCTATTTGTGGCGTGCAAATTTCATTTTATCGAAGCGCGCCGCAATGACTATGAAACGCCGGAATATCAAGCCTACTACCAGCGGCTCAATACTCGCCTGAGCGAAAACCAGATCAAGGATTATTACTATGGCGCAGTCTGGAATTCATGGCCGGATGCACTGGCGCGGCGCGAGAAATCCGCGCTGGCGCAGTATCGCAAAACGCTGGCTGACGAAATCGCGTTTTATCAGTTTTTGCAATTCATCTTTTTTCAGCAATGGCAGCTACTCAAAAGTTACGCCAACGAACGCCAGATCAAGCTGATTGGCGATATTCCGATTTTTGTCTCGCTCGACTCGGCCGACGTCTGGAGCAATCGCGAGCTATTTGCGCTGGATGAGGCGGGCGATCCGATTGAAGTCGCGGGCGTACCGCCCGACTATTTCAGCACCACCGGCCAGCTCTGGGGCAACCCGCTCTATCGCTGGCCAGCGCACAAAGACAGCGGCTTTACCTGGTGGATTGAGCGCGTTGCCGCCACGCTGCAAACCACGGATATTTTGCGCATCGACCATTTCCGCGCTTTTGCCGCCTACTGGGCGGTGCCGTTTGGCGAGGCCACCGCCGTCAACGGACAATGGAAGAAAAGCCCCGGCAAAGACTTATTTGCCGCAATTGAAAGCGCGCTGGGCAAAAATCTGCCGATCATCGCCGAAGATCTCGGCATTATCACCGACGATGTCACCGCACTGCGGCTCAAATTGAAACTACCCGGCATGAAAGTGCTGCAATTTGCCTTTGAAGCCGACGCCAGCAGCGATCATCTGCCGCACAACTACCCCGACAGCCATACCGTGGTTTACACCGGTACCCACGACAACGACACCACGGTAGGCTGGTACACCGCCACTAGCGACAAAAATCGCGATTATTTCCGCCGCTATATGAATTCATCCGGCAGCGAAGCGCACTGGGATCTGATCCGGCTGGCCTGGGCCAGCAATGCCTTGTTTGCCATTGCCCCGGTGCAAGACGTAATTGGTGCCGCCAGTGATGCCCGGATGAACACGCCCGGTGTTGCTGCAGGCAACTGGCAATATCGTTTCAGCCCCGATGCGCTCAGCACGCAGCACGCCGAACGACTGGCCTATCTGGGGCAGCTCTTCGCCCGCCATGGCTCACTCTGAAACACGTACTGAATTAATCAGGAAATAATCCGCCATCGAGACGACAGGCAGCCATGGCCTGTCGTCCATACCCGCCTTAGTATTAGCCTGCCAACTTCACCCAGTCTAAGCTTCCGAGATATACCCCAAGGCAAATATCCCCAACCTCTCCCAAACCTTTCAGCCAGAGCAGAAACCGAGTAAAATAGTCGGTCTTTCAGGACTTAGATGAAAACGCCGCCATGCTAGACCGTCTGCGTGAAAATATCCGCGTGGTTTTTGACCGCGACCCCGCCGCCCGCTCGACGCTGGAAGTGGTGACCTGTTATCCGGGGTTTCACGCGCTCACATTGCACATCGTTGCGCACGGCCTGTGGGTACGCAACTGGAAGTTGCTGGCGCGCATGCTCTCGCACATCACGCGTTTTCTGACCGGTATCGAGATTCACCCCGGCGCAACCATTGGCCGCCGTGTATTTATTGATCACGGCATGGGCATTGTGATCGGAGAAACCGCCGAAATTGGCGACGATTGCACGCTGTATCACGGCGTAACGCTGGGCGGCACGTCGTGGAATCACGGCAAGCGCCATCCGACATTGGGTAAAGGCGTCATTATTGGCGCTGGCGCGAAAATCCTCGGCCCGATTACGCTGCATGACGGAGCCAAAGTCGGCTCGAATGCCGTGGTAGTCAAAGACGTCCCCGAGGGAGCCACCGCAATCGGTATACCGGCCCGCATTCTGGCCGCACAAATCGAACAAGAGCGCGAAGAGAAAGCCGAGCAGCTGGGCTTTTCAGCTTACGGCGTGGGCGCAGATATGAACGATCCAATGGTCAAAGCCATTCACGGCCTGCTTGATCACTCGGTCACCACCGACAAGCGCCTGGAAATGGTCTTGGCACGACTGGAACAACTGGGCGTTGATTGCGCGGAAGAGCGCGCCACCGCCGATAAGTTCGACCCGACCTATCTGAACAAGATTGTTGATTGAGGTGTTCGAATGATACGGGGTATTCTTCTGTGCACCTTATCCAAAAAGGCTCAGAGAGATATACCCATCACCACGCTAGCAAGACATTCTCCGTCGATACAACATCACCAAACCCGACTATTTTAGTCGGGTTTTTACTTGACCAATTTAGTCGGGCTTTGATACCATTGAGGCAAGATAAAAACAGCAAGGAAACCCCATGCGCTTGACTACAAAAGGCCGCTTCGCTGTGACTGCGATGCTGGATTTGGCACTGCGCCAAGCCAACGGCCCCGTCACGCTAGCGGGCATTAGCGAACGCCAGCATATTTCGCTCTCCTATCTGGAACAATTGTTTGGCAAACTGCGCCGTCGCGCACTGGTTGAAAGCGTCCGTGGCCCCGGCGGCGGCTACTGTTTGGCGCGTGCCGCCTGTGAGATTACAGTGGCCGAAATCATCACCGCCGTTGACGAACCCATAGACGCTACCCAGTGCGGTGGCCGCGAAAATTGCCGCGATGAATCGCGCTGCATGACGCACGATTTATGGACCGAGCTCAATACGACAATCCACGGCTTTTTGTCTAATGTCACGCTGGCCAGCCTGATCGAGAAACAGCAGGAAAAAACCAAACGCTGCAGCGAGACGCTCAGCATTGTTAAAGATCAGCGCCAAAACCATCTGAACCATCAGAACGCGCATTAATTTCAAATTCCAATTTCAAACTTATCAGCATGCTTATTGCACCGGAGCAAAGCTCATGACTCAGCAAAAACCAATCTATCTTGATTACTCCGCCACCACGCCGGTAGACCCGCGTGTTGCCGCCAAGATGATTCCTTACCTGACCGAAATGTTCGGCAATCCGGCCAGCCGCTCTCACCCGTATGGCTGGGAATCGGAAGCTGCGGTTGAAGACGCGCGTGAGGAAGTGGCCAAGCTGGTCAACTGTGATCCAAAAGAAATCGTTTTCACTTCGGGCGCCACCGAATCGATCAATCTGGCACTCAAAGGCGCGGCGCATTTCTACCAGACCAAGGGCAAACACCTCATCACGGTAAAAACCGAGCATAAAGCCACGCTCGACACGGTGCGCGAGCTGGAGCGCGAAGGCTTTGAGGCGACGTATCTGGACGTACTAGAAAACGGTCTGCTCGATCTGGAAGCCTTGAAAGCGGCGATCCGCCCGGACACGATTCTGATTTCGGTGATGTCGGTGAACAATGAAATTGGCGTGATTCAGGACATCGCCACCATCGGCGAAATCTGCCGCGAACGCGGTATTGTGTTCCATGTCGATAGCGCACAAGCGACTGGCAAAATCGCGCTTGATCTGGCGACGCTGAAAGTGGACCTGATGAGTTTCTCGGCGCACAAAACCTATGGCCCCAAAGGCATTGGCGCACTGTATATCCGCCGCAAGCCCCGTATCCGTCTGGAAGCGCAGATGCATGGCGGCGGTCACGAGCGCGGCTTCCGCTCGGGCACACTGGCCACGCATCAGATCGTCGGCATGGGTGAAGCATTCCGCATTGCGCGGGAAGATATGGTCGAAGAGAACAAACGCATCGGCGCATTGCGTGACCGTTTGTGGAATGGCCTGAAAGAAATCGAAGAAACGCATTTGAACGGCGATATGGATCAGCGCGTGCCGCACAATCTGAACGTCAGCTTTAACTACGTTGAAGGCGAATCGCTGATTATGGCGCTCAAAGACTTGGCTGTTTCATCTGGTTCGGCATGTACTTCGGCCTCACTTGAGCCATCGTATGTACTGCGCGCGCTGGGCCGCTCGGACGAACTGGCACACAGCTCGATCCGCTTCACGATTGGCCGCTTTACCACTGAAGCCGAAGTTGATCACGCAATTGAATTGTGCAAAGCCAAAATCGGCAAATTGCGCGAACTCTCGCCGCTGTGGGATATGTTCAAGGAAGGGATCGATATTTCGACCATCGAATGGGCTGCGCATTAATTTGTTAGGGGTGAGGAGTGAGGGGTGAGGTGTAAACCCCCTTTACTTCCACCAAATTAGATTTTTTGGGCAGGGCGGCGAACGAGAACCACACCTCACGCCTCACACCTCCCTCCTCACTGGAGAATTAAAATGGCATACAGCGAACAAGTACTCGACCACTACGAAAACCCGCGCAACGTCGGCGCTTTTGATAAGGGCGACGATACCGTAGGTACCGGCATGGTCGGCGCGCCAGCCTGTGGCGACGTAATGAAGTTGCAGATCAAGGTTGGCGAAGATGGCCTGATTACCGACGCGAAATTCAAAACCTACGGTTGCGGCTCGGCAATTGCGTCATCGTCACTCGTCACCGAGTGGGTCAAAGGCAAGACTT
Source organism: Chitinibacter sp. FCG-7 (assembly GCF_040047665.1). Lineage (NCBI taxonomy): Bacteria > Pseudomonadati > Pseudomonadota > Betaproteobacteria > Neisseriales > Chitinibacteraceae > Chitinibacter > Chitinibacter mangrovi. The sequence continues at coordinate 2,561,903 of NZ_CP157355.1, read as the reverse complement.
TGGACGAAGCTTTGGCGATCAAAAACACCCAAATCGCCGAAGAACTGGCTTTGCCACCAGTGAAAATCCACTGCTCGATTCTGGCTGAAGACGCGATCAAGGCGGCGGTTGAAGATTACAAGCAAAAGCACTCGGCGTGAGGCGTTAGGCGTGAGGAGTAAGGGGTAAAACCCAACACCTCACACCTCACACCTCACTCCTCACGGAGTTCAACATGGCACTGACACTTAGCGAAGCAGCGGCAAACCACGTTGCCAACTTCATCAAAAAACGCGGCAAAGGCTTGGGCATCCGTCTGGCGGTCAAAACCTCGGGCTGCTCGGGCATGGCGTACAAGCTGGAATTTGTCGACGTTGAAAGTGACACCGATCTGGTATTCGAAAGCTTTGGCACCAAAATCTACACCGATGCCAAATCACTCGCCTATCTGGACGGCACCGAGCTCGACTACACCAAGGAAGGCCTGAACGAAGGCTTTAAATTCAACAACCCGAACGTGAAAAACGAATGTGGTTGTGGCGAAAGCTTTGGCGTTTAATGTGTGAGGCGATAGGGGTGAGGTGTGAGGAGTAAAACCCTTGCCCCCTCAAGCTTGCGCATTGACACCTAAACCTCACCTCCAACACCTGACCGCCACAGCCTATGATCGATTTCGCCCAATCCCATTTTGCCCTTTTCCAGCTGCCAAGCGATTTTGTCATCGACGCCAAGCTGCTCGATGCGCGCTATCGCGAGCAAGTTGCACTCTATCATCCGGATAAGTTTGCCACTGCGTCTGATGCCGAGCGCCGTGCCAGCCTGCAAGCTGCAACGCACATCAATGAAGCCTATCAAACCCTGAAATCCGCCCTGCCCCGCGCGCGCTATTTGCTGAGCCTGGCTGGCGTTGATACGCAGGAAGAAACCAATACGGCGATGCCGATGGATTTTCTGATGGCGCAAATGGAATGGCGTGAAAGCATTAGCGACGCGAAAGCGAGCAAAAACGTCGATGCGCTGGAAAACCTCGCCCGCGAAATGCGCGCCGAAATGCAGGCGCTCGAAGACAAACTCGCCACACAAATCGACGCGCAACAAGACTTTGCGAACGCGGCAATGAGCGTGCGAAAATTACGGTTTATGGAAAAGCTCGATCAGGAAATTGGCGACGCGATTGAAGCGGTTTTGTATTGATCTGCGTGGATAAAAAGCATGAAGACCATCGTTAGCGAAACCGTATTGTGGCTGTTGCTTGCCTGCTTTTGCTTTTTGCAAGCCAAGTTATTACTACCGCACTTTTGCTTCGATGCAACTGATTTAGAAGAATTCGAGAAATGCAACGCAGCGCCAATGATGAATCACCTTATAGGGTCACTAATTGCTGCTCCCGTATTTTTCCTTCTGGCATGGAAAACGCTTGATCGTAATTGGCGTCAGCAAGAAAGGAAGACCGCAATTGAACAAAGCAAATGGGTGCGTCATTGGATTTTGTTGTTTGTCGCAACACCCGGAACATTGATGGCATTCAACTTTCTTGGTCAGTTCATTCTTAGATAATCAAGGGTATATCCCTGAGGCTGTTGCTCATAAATAGCTTCAGGCATATACCTTAATCAGTTTTCAGGATTCAAGCCAATGGCTTTGCTGCAAATCTCCGAACCCGGTCTTTCTGCTGCGCCGCACCAACACCGCCTCGCGGTCGGCATCGATTTGGGTACGACCAATTCACTCGTTGCCACCGTCAAAAGCGGCAGCGCGGTCTGCCTGCCTGACCACGATGGCCGCACACTGCTGCCATCGGTGGTGCATTACGGCAAAGATGACACCTTGCTGATCGGCCACGCCGCGCAAGCGAAGCAAAACGAAGACCCAAGCAATACGCTGGTATCAGTGAAACGCTTTATGGGTCGCGGCATCAACGATATCGCCGATTTGGCAACGCCGTACCGCTTCGTCGACGAGCCAGGCATGCTCAAACTGGTAACGCGCGCTGGCGTCAAAAGCCCGGTTGAAGTCTCTAGCGAAATTTTAAAAAACCTCAAGCACCGCGCCGAAGAAAGCCTGGGTGGTGAACTCGTTGGCGCGGTAATCACGGTGCCCGCCTACTTCGACGATGCGCAGCGCCAGGCGACCAAAGACGCAGCTAAATTGGCCGGGCTGAATGTCCTGCGCCTATTGAACGAGCCGACTGCGGCGGCGATTGCCTATGGCCTCGATAATGCATCCGAAGGCACTTACGTTATTTACGACCTGGGCGGCGGCACGTTTGATGTGTCGATTCTGGAGCTGACGCGCGGCGTGTTTGAAGTGCGTGCGACTTCCGGCGACTCGCAACTCGGCGGCGATGATTTCGACCACCGTATTTATTGCTGGATTCTGGAACAAGCCGATATTCACGGCCCGAACGCCAATGATCAGCGCCTGCTACTCACTCACGCACGCGAGGCCAAAGAATCACTCACCGACCGCGATAGCACACGCATCACTGCCGTACTTTCGGATGGCGCAGTAATTGACCTTGAGCTGACGGCCGAGCAATTTCACCGCATGACCGCGCACCAGATCAGCAAAACGCTGTTGCCGGTCAAAAAAGCACTGCGCGATGCCAAATTGACGATTGAAGACGTCAAAGGCGTGGTGCTGGTTGGCGGCGCAACGCGTATGCCGCATGTGCGCAAAGCGGTACGCGAATTATTTGGCCAGGAACCACTGACCAACCTCGACCCCGATAAAGTCGTGGCGATTGGCGCAGCGATTCAGGCCAATGTGCTGGCGGGCAATAAGGGCGACGATGAATGGCTGTTGCTCGATGTGATTCCGCTGTCGCTCGGTCTGGAAACGATGGGCGGCTTGGTTGAAAAAGTAATTCCGCGCAATAGCACAATCCCAACCGCGCGCGCGCAAGAGTTTACGACGTTTAAAGACGGCCAAACGGCGATGGCGATTCATGTGCTGCAAGGCGAGCGCGAGCTGGTGAGCGATTGCCGCAGCCTGGCGCGCTTTGAGCTGCGCGGCATTCCGCCTATGGTCGCTGGCGCGGCGCGCATTCGCGTCACTTTCCAGGTCGACGCCGATGGCCTGCTGTCGGTCTCGGCCAAAGAGCAATCTTCCGGCATCGAAGCGAATATTGCAGTCAAGCCGTCGTATGGCTTATCGGACGATGAAATCACGCGGATGCTGACCGAATCGATGACGCACGCGCAAGTCGATGTGCAGGCACGCAAACTGGCCGAAGCGCGCGTTGAAGCCGAAAGCATTGTCACCGCCGTCACCGTTGCGCTCGACACCGACGGCCAGCTGATTAACGCGGCTGAGCGCGCCGAGATTGACGCGGCAATTGCAGCGCTTAACACCGCCAACGCTCAAGACGATGCCAACGCGATTATTGCCGCCACCGAAGCACTGAACGCCGCCACCGGCGAATTTGCCAGCCGCCGGATGGATGCCGCGGTTAAACGCGGCCTGGCTGGCCACAAGATTACCGATATTTAAGGATAAAACATGACTCAAATCGTTATTCTGCCCCACGCGACGCTGTGCCCAGACGGCGCGGTGCTCGACGTCGAGCCAGGCACGACCATTTGTGATGCGCTATTGGCTAACGACATCGAAATCGAACACGCGTGTGAAAAATCCTGCGCCTGCACGACTTGCCATGTTTTGGTGCGTGAAGGCTTTAATAGCCTGAATGAAGCAGACGAACTTGAAGAAGATCAACTCGATAAAGCCTGGGGGCTGGAAGCCTGCTCGCGCCTGTCGTGTCAAGCTGAAGTGGCCGATACCGATTTGGTAGTCGAGCTGCCAAAATACACCATCAATCACGCCCGAGAGCATCACTGAGACCGGCGAGACTGGTGTGAGTCGCTCAGACTACCCAGTAGGGGTATATTTCTGTAGGGCTTGTTTAATATAAGCTGCATCCATATACCCAGCATCTATTTTAGAAGAAGCGCTTATTTTTCTCCCGACGCCTTGACAGACAATAGGAAGACAAACAATGAAATGGACTGACACACGTGATATCGCCATCGAGCTGGCCGATAAATATCCCGACGTTGACCCCAAAAGCATCCGTTTTACCGATTTGCGCGACTGGGTTTTGGCGCTCGATGGCTTTGATGATGACCCGAAACATTGCGGCGAAAAGATCCTTGAAGCCATCCAGATGACCTGGATGGACGAGGCAGAGTAAAGCCAACGAGGCCTGCTTGCAAATTGACAATTTTTGTAACAGCGTGAGCTTAAACTCACGCTGTTTTCATTTGCATGCGCTAATATAGCCGCTTGATCAGTCGTATACATTTTATGGCCAGCACACCTCTTTCCTCTTTGCAGCTTATCCGTCAGGCTCGGCTTGATCTGGGTGTCTTACTGAACGATCCGCTGGCTGCCGAGAACTTCACCGCCTCAGTGACCGACATCGTGCAGCAGGTACAACTGGCCTGCCAGCAATCGGCCGAGGTCGCGCTGGGCACTATTTTGCTTGAGCTGGAAACGCCTTACCCGATCCGCCACGCGGTTGACGTGGCGATTGTGGCCGATCTGACGCTGGCCAATCTGGGGCAGAACGCACTGCAACGCAGCTCGGTTGTTGCCGCGGCGCTGACGATGAATATTGGCATGCATGCGCTTGAAGCCCTGCTGGCCGAGCAGGAAGGTCCGCTCACCCCTGAGCAGCGTAGCCAGATGCAAGAGCATCCACTGATTGGCCGCGACCAGCTGCGCATGCTGGGCGTATCCGATATTCACTGGCTCGATTGCGTGGCACAACACCATGAGGCGCCCGATGGCAGCGGCTATCCGCGCAAGCTCAATGGCACCGATATTCATTTCGACGCCCGTCTATTGGGGTTGGCCGACCGCTATTGCGCCATGCTGGCCAACCGCAGTTACCGCCGCCGCCAGCTGGCGGACTCGGCCATGTTCAGCACGCTCAATAGCGGGGCAGGCACTGTGGATCAGAAACTGGCGCAGCTGTTTTTATCGACGCTGGGTCTGTATCCACCGGGTAGTATTGTCCATCTGATTAATGGCGAAACGGCCGTCGTGGTAAGGCGTGGCAAGCTCGATAGCACGCCACTGGTGTTGTCGCTGTTTGATGCCAACGATCAATTACTGGGCAAGCCGGTATTGCGCAATTGCGCTGATTTTGATGCGTCGGTCATCCATGTGCTCGATAGCCGGATTATTGCCGGCCAATTGCCGCTGAGCGAAATCTGGGGCGCACCGGCCCAGGCCTAAAACAATTGGCGAGCAGCAAAGCTGCCCGCCGGATCTGATTGACAGTTAGTTCGGTCTGCGATGATTTGAGCCAGGCATTATTTGTTGACCGCACTCGCTTTACTGGCCATTCGCGCTTTGCGTTTTTCTTCCCTCATGCCGCGCATTTTTTCATGTGCAGCTTTACGCTCGGCTTCAGACAGTACGCCATCTTTATTGCTGTCCATCGCATCAAAACGCTGCTCCATGCGCTGCAAAAAGTCAGCCTTGCTCACATCGCCACGCGGCATTTTGCCGTGCCCATGTCCGTGATCTGCCATGGCCGTGCCAGCCAGCGTTGCAGCAAATACAGCCAACAAAATTGAATTACGCATCATAGTTCTCCTGATTGAAGCGCACCTTGCGCTTGTGTGATATAACGCGTGGACTATTCAAACCGTTGACAAGGTGAACTTATGAATTTTGCCGAACAGCTGGCAACATTAGCCACAGTGGATCATTTAAGCGCCATCGAGCTACTAAATGGCGATGAAGTACTTGCCCGCATCGAGAACAAACCCGGCCAGGCAGGCAGCGTGCGGGTTTACCACGCGCTGTATCAGGAATTTGGTGCCATCAGTAATATTGCCGCGCAGAAAGGGCTGCGCATTTACGCCGAACACACGCTCGATGCCGAGCAAAACCCGGGCAAACACCCCAATATCGACCGGCTATTTCCTATCGCCAACGGCGCAGCGCCACTGGCAGTCCGTCTGATCGGCAAAGATTGAAATACCGGCCGCAAATAAAAAAGGGCCCGAGGGCCCTTTTTGCATGTAATACGCGCTTAAATCCGCCATCAGGCTTGTGGCGTTGCCGAACGCTTGGGCAGAAATAGCGCGGCAATCTGTGGCCCGCGTTTCGGCAGCTTGGGCAGATCGCTTGGAAATGCCGGAATATCCATCGCATCACGCGCTGCCCGTGACGGCATACGCTCGCCTGCTGGTGCGCCATCACGCATACCGCCATCTCGAACATGTCCATCGCGAACCTGCGAATCACGGCGACCAAAACGATCCCGTTCGCCTCGCGCTGCGCCACGGCTAGCACCGCGCTCACCGCGATCCGAACCAATACGCTCGCGGCTGGATTCGCGCTCATCAATAATCTGGATGGTGCCTGGCGAGAAACCGGGTACCGGAATCAAAGGCAGGTCGCGTTTAAGCAAGGCTTTGATGCCGTTGTAGGCTTTGTCTTCTTCGGGTGCGACCAGTGAAATCGCAATGCCGGTCGCGCCAGCGCGGCCAGTGCGGCCAATGCGGTGTACGTAGTCTTCGGGGTTGGTGGGCAGCTCGAAATTCACCACAAATGGCAAATCGGTCACGTCCAGACCCCGCGCGGCCACATCGGTGGCGACCAATACTTTGGTCTCACCGGCTTTGAATTTATTCAGCGCCTCGGTGCGCGCTTTCTGATCGCGGTCGCCATGAATCGCTTCGCAATTAAATCCGGCGCGTTTTAGCTCGCGTGATACTTGCTCGGCACCGATTTTGGTGCGGCAAAATACAATCACCTGACCCATATCATGCACACGGATCAAATGCGCCAGCAAGGCGCGCTTGCGGCCGGTTTCCACCGGATGCAGCTCTTGCTTGACCGATTCATTGGCCGAATTCTGGCGTGCCACTTCGATCTTGACCGGGTTATTCATAAACTCATTGCTGAGCTTGACGATTTCCGGCGCAAACGTCGCCGAGAACAGCAGCGTTTGCTTGCGATTGGTACATAGCTTGAAGATCTCGCGGATGTCGAGAATAAAGCCCATATCCAGCATGCGGTCGGCTTCATCGAGCACCAGAATTTCGACTTGCGACAAATTGATATTTTTTTGCCCAATGTGATCAAGCAAACGGCCTGGCGTTGCGACCAATACTTCGACGCCATTGCGCAAGGCAGGAATTTGCGCCTTGATATCGAGACCGCCGTAGACCACATGGCTGCGCAGACCAGTATATTTACTGTACGTTGCCACGTTGTCGTACACCTGATCAACCAGCTCACGCGTTGGCGCGAGAATCAGCACACGAATCGGGTGGCGCGCAGGCGAAACACTGGTACTGGCGTGGCGAATGATTTTGGTCAGAATCGGCAGCGTGAACGCGGCGGTTTTGCCGGTACCGGTTTGCGCGGCACCTAAAACATCCTGGCCGGTCAGAATGACCGGAATGGCTTGTGACTGGATTGCGGTCGGGTTTTCATAGCCCTGCTCGGCAACTGCCTTTAAAACTTCAGGCGCAAGGCCAAGCGTTGCAAATGTCATACCCATACCACTCCAATGTGCAATTTCAACTAAAGCGGCACTTTACACCAAGCAGGCGCGACTGCCTACCAAAGCCTGTTGATTACGCCGCTAAGCGGGAGAAAAACCGGATAAAAACCAAGCATTTACCACACAGCAGGGGAAAAAGCTTATCTGGCGCGATGCTTGAGAACCAGCGAGATAATTTTAGCCCGGTGATTATCCTTCACATCGCGCAGGCTATCGCCAACCAGCTGGACGATTTTATCCTCGCTGGCCTGCGTATCACGAGCCAGCATGTCAGAGAGCATCAGCTGCTGCAACTGCCAGAATGGCGCATCACACAGGCTAAGCGTCGCCTCGGCAATAAATGCAGCCGAGGCAATGCTGTCGATTTGCAGCTGCAGCTCCTGCCGGATACAGCTGCGCCATGTGTCAATCGCAGCGCTGACACGCTGCTGCCCGGCATCGAGCGCCGGTTCTGCCCAGGCCGCAGGTGCCAGCAGGAAAAATAAAGCCATCAGCCATTTGCAGTTCACACGCACTCCCCAACATGCAAATCACGCCGTCGATCCGGCGCAAAAAGAGCGATATTCTAATCACAAATTTGCTGCAAACCCACAGCAAGCGTTCAAGCCAAGACACTGGCCTAAGCTTGAGGGAAAACATTGGTGCCATCACTTAATGGCAGTACACTATCGGCTCTTTGTTAATCTCCTGCCTGGAGCCACCGAATGTACGAAACTGCCCGCGAATACCTGACCACCGTGCGTGATTTGCACCGTTTTGCCGTCAGCCGATTCAATGCTGCCGAGCTGTTTTATGGCCATGGCACCAGTGAAGCATGGGATGAAGCGGCGTATCTGATCCTCTCAACGCTCAAATTGCCTATCGATCGGCTTGAGCCGGTCTTTGACGCCCGGCTGCTGCCTGAAGAAGTCGAGCTGGTACTCAATATCCTGCAAGAGCGAGTGGTCACGCGCAAGCCCGCGTCCTACCTGACCAAAGAAGCTTATCTGGGCGATTTCAAATTCTATGTAGACGAGCGCGTGATTGTGCCGCGCTCCTTTATTGCCGAGATTTTGCTCAATGAAGGGCTCGAGCCGTGGCTGGAATACCCCGAGCTGATCCATAACGCGCTCGATTTGTGCACAGGCTCTGGCTGCCTGGCCATTTTGATGGCGCATGCTTTCCCTGATGCGGCGATTGACGCAGTTGATCTCTCGCCCGACGCGCTGGATGTCGCGGAAATCAATGTGCTCGATTACAACCTGGGCGACAGGATCGATCTGCTTGACTCGGATCTTTTTAGCGCCGTGGAGGAGATAAAGTACGATCTGATTATCTCCAACCCGCCGTATGTTGACGCCCACAGCGTGGAAGAGCTGCCACCCGAATACCTGCACGAACCAGAAATGGCGCTGGGTAGCGGCGAAGATGGCCTCGATATTACCCGCCGTATCTTGTCGGAAGCCACGCAGCATCTGAATCCGCACGGCATACTGGTCGTTGAAATCGGCCACAACCGCGACGTACTGGAAGAGCAGTACCCTACCTTGCCATTTGTCTGGCTGCCCACCGAATCAGGCGATGGCTTTGTGTTCTTGCTCACACGCGAAATGCTGATCGAAGCCGGTTTGTAAGCTTGGTCCTCCCTGTTGCATGACGAAATACGACAGGGAGCCTCTATTTAAGCACCTTCTGCAAGCAACCAAACCCTCCATCATCTGCTTTCGCCACTTGTAGGTTTTTCCCCTCTTTTCGTGCTTTGCGCATTGCACAAGAAACAAAGCTGAATTTATACTGACGCCAACTTAATCTTTGACGTGGGCTCATTCAATCATGCTGGAATTTCTGATCATCACGCTCATTGTACTGGCCTGTTTGCCGTTTATTCCCTGGTCGCGTTTTAGCAAAAAAAAATCCTTGCTCGATCAGGATCTGCACCCGCTGACCACGCAGGCCGCTCCCTTGACAATCGCACAACCCAAACAAGAAAACTAAGGGTATATCGCCACCAGCCAAGGCCAACAAGCTCTAAAATCAAATACTCACCATCTGTATAAGTAGATCTTCCTCCCGCCTGATCTGATTTCAACGACGATCAGGCGCAAGCGGCGTACAATAGCGCCGTCATGCAAAACACCTCTCCCAATACGCCCGCCCTGCATTGCCTGGAACACGTCTTTGGCTACCGCGCCTTTCGCGGCGAGCAGGAGCAGATCGTCAATACCCTGTGCGCAGGGCAAGATGCGCTGGTTCTGATGCCCACTGGCGGCGGCAAATCGCTGTGCTACCAAATCCCCGCTTTGGTGCGTGAGGGCTGCGCGATTGTTGTCTCACCGCTGATTGCGCTAATGCAGGATCAAGTCGAAGCGCTCAAAGAATTGGGCGTGGCAGCCGCCTTTTTGAATTCAACGCTGGATGCCTCTGCTGCGCGCGTAGTAGAAAATGATTTTCTCTCCGGCCAGCTCAAGCTGCTCTACGTCGCGCCCGAGCGACTGATGACGACGCGTTTTCAGTCCTTGCTGCGTCAAGCGCATATTTCGCTGTTTGCGATTGATGAAGCGCATTGCGTGTCGCAATGGGGGCATGATTTCCGCCCTGAATATCTGGCGCTGTCGATTCTGGCGAGCGATTTCCCCGGCATTCCGCGCATCGCGCTCACCGCAACGGCCGATCACGCCACGCGCGCCGAGATGAAACAGCGGCTGCAGCTGGAAAACGCGCAGGAATTTGTCGCCAGTTTCGATCGGCCCAATCTGCGCTACACGATGGTTGAGAAAAAAACGGCTCGCGACCAATTGCTAACCTTCCTGCGCCGGGAGCACGAAGGCGACTCGGGTATTGTGTATTGCCTGTCGCGCAAAAAAGTCGAAGACACCGCTGCGTGGCTGCGCAGCAAGGAAATCAGGGCACTGCCCTACCACGCTGGGCTCGATGCCAGCACGCGCGCCAAGCACCAGCAAATCTTCCTGCGCGAAGAAGGCGTGGTGATGGTGGCGACGATTGCCTTTGGCATGGGCATCAACAAGCCCGACGTACGTTTTGTCGCGCATCTGGATTTGCCCAAATCAATCGAAAACTACTATCAGGAAACCGGCCGCGCCGGCCGCGATGGTCTGCCCGCCAATGCCTGGCTCGCGTATGGCTTGAACGATGTGATGTTGCTGGCCGAAATGATCGAGCAAGGCGGCAGCCCGGAGGAGCAAAAACACGTTGAGCGCCGCAAGCTCGACGCCATGCTCGGGCTGGTGGAAGCCACCGAATGTCGTCGTTCGGTGTTGCTGGCCTACTTCGGTGAAGAGGCTGCATCGTGCGGTAACTGCGACAACTGCCTGAATCCGCCGCAACTGGTTGAAATGTCTCAGGCCGCACAAAAAGCATTATCGTGCGTTTATCGCACCGGAAACCGCTTTGGCGTTGGCCATCTGGTCGATGTGTTGCGCGGCAAAAGCAATGCCAAAGTCATTAGCAATCTCCACGACAAAATCAGCACCTTTGGCATCGGCAAAGACATCGACGAAGCCAGCTGGCGCGCTGTTTTCCGCCAACTGCTCGCCAAAGGCGCATTGCAACTCTCGCCCGACGGCCACGGCGGGCTGCAACTCACCGACGCAGCGCGCCCATTTTTAAAAGGCGAAAACCCGCTCTACCTGCGCGCGCGTACCGAGAAATTCAGCTATCGCGGCGACAAAGGCAGCGAATTCAGTTCCGAAGCCGATCAGGCGCTGTGGCAAGCATTGCGCAAACTGCGCAAGCAGCTGGCCGACGAAATCGAAGCCCCCGCCTACCATGTGTTCGGCGACGCAACGCTCAAAGAAATGGTTCGCCTGCGCCCGCTCGACCATTACGAGCTCTCGCGCATCAGCGGTGTGGGTGATCGCAAGCTGGAAAAATACGGCGACGCATTTTTACGCGTACTGAACGAGAATTATCTGGGGCTGTGAGACGTGAGACGTGAGACGTGAGACGCGAGACGTGAGACGTGAGACGTGAGACGTGAGACGGCAGAATACTAACCCTAGGTATAGGAACCAAGCTATTTATTATCAATAGCCTCAAGAAGATACCCTTCAAATCAACACCGTAGAGCGTCGTCGCCGCAGGCACTACGCCAGACCTCAGCATTTCAGGCGTATTGCCGCTACGCGTCAAATACGCCCTACCTCACTGAAACCGCGATGATCTTATGACATTGGCGCTACCGCTGCCGCATCAAGCAAACGTTGCACCTTGCTCAGTTTGCGCATTAAAGTGGCCTCATCGCAGACACCAGTCTGTGCTACCTGATGTATATCGCTGAAGACGGCAAAGAAAGCCAGCCGCAGGCGTATACCCGGATCAAAGTCTGATTTAGTCAGATAATTGCCCAGCAATTTCAAATCCGGCCGCACGGTATCGAGCTGCACCAGATCCAGCTCACAATGGCTAAAACGCACCATACCCGGATCAATCACGCCGCACAGGCGGTGCGTGTCCGGATTTACCAGAAAATTGGCCGCGTGCGCGTCGCCATGGATGATGCTGCTGGTCTGGCGGTTTGACAGCGGCAATTGCGCAAATTTGCCCGCCAACTCGATCAGGTCGTCGCGCAGCGGCTGGCTGATCCATTGTGCCGCGTTGTGGCCATTGAGCCAGACAATACGCGCCTGCAGATCGGCCTGATAGGCAGCGGCAAACTGGCTGTGCCATTGCCCGGCTTCGTCCTGAAAACCCATTTCGCAGCTAATCGCGTGCAGGCCGCGCAGCCAGTCAACAAAATCATCGGCAAAGCGGTCGATTTCAATGGGCGATTCCAGCTCATGGCTGGCGGGAGCCCCGTGAATATACGTCAGCACCAGCGCTTCGCCTTGCTGGCCGGGCTGATGTACGGCGATCACTTCAGGCAGCGCCAGACCATGCACGTATTGGCGCAACTGGTTGAGTGCCTGCGCCTCACGCTGCGCCTGATGAGGCTGGCGGTAGCATTTGAGCACGGCACGCAAACGCCCCACTTGTACCAGATACACGTCGGCCTGAAAGCCGGTAATTTTTTCTACGGCAGTCGCGTTTCCGCCCAGATAGCTCTGGCACAAGCGCTCAACCTGCCCTTGCTCAAGAATAAACATGACTCACCACCTCAGATCAATATTAAGGGTGAGCATGCGCTTAGCTGGGGTAGCATATTTTGCGCTGGCACAAATCTAGGCACAATAAAGACGTGAAATTATTACCAGTCCACCAGATTTACTACCGCGTAAGAAATAAAAATCACACCAACTCAAGATGATCAGCAAGATACCTTGCAAACTTGAAGGACTCATTCTCTGCCGCATCATCAGCAATGGAGAAAAGAGTCTCGAAGAAGAACTCAAGACCCATTTCATCAATCTCCGACGACTGCTCGTCATAAAGACAACAAAGAACCAGTCGCGTCGAAAATTGGGCTGGTGAATTTCTCTCTTGCCTATCAAACAAGTGCCAAGCAGTAGTGCGCGCCTCTAAGAGTGCATGACCATCTATTTTTCCGCTCAAATAATCCAATGCACATTGAATCAATTCAAGCAACAACGACTTCAGGGGCGGGGATACATTGCATTCAACAAAAATCGCAATATAACTTGTCATTGCCTGATGAATTTTATCAAACGGCAACTCAGTCCCTTTGTCCAACAAAACCAAAAATTCATCAAAATCCACATTAAGCCCCATACCCGTTTGATTTAATCCGCCTGCAGCATCAGCATGGGCGTTGTCCTCGCCAGCGCGAGCAAGCGTCGCCCGACTGTTAAAGCGGTTAGCATCATGCCGGCCACGGCGGAGTACAGCGGTAAAGCCCAGTTGATAAGCCACGGCAGATTGAACACGCTGTAGGCGATATACCAGGCGCCAATGGCGGCAACCAGACCGGCCATCAGGCCTGCCACGGCACCGAGAAACAGGCTTTCCAGCCACCAGATTTGCGCAATGCGCCGCGTACTAGCGCCCAGCGAGCGCATCAGCGCTGCTTCGCGTCGTCGCTCGGCCTCATTGGTGTCCAGCGCCGCCAGCAATACCGTCAACCCCGCCAGCACGCACATCACAAACACCAGCCGCAGGGCGGCTGACGCCAGGCTAATCACCGATTCAACCTGCGCCAGCACCTGCCCAACGTCGATCACCGTGATATTGGGCATGGAGCGAACCAGATCGGGAATCAGCTGCGGCTGCGTTTTGGGCAGATAAAAGCTGCTGATTGCGCTGCTGGGCTGCTCGCGCATCATCACCTCGGAGCCGATCACAAAGAAATTGGCGCGAAACGAGCCCCAGTTCACCTTGCGCAAATTCACCACCGGCGCACTCACCGGCACACCGGCAATATCAAAAGTCAGTACATCGCCCAACCGGATGCCCAGCTGCTCGGCCAGCTCGGCCTCCACCGACCAGCCGGGTTGCTGCTGATTGAGCGGCGGGCCTTGCACGCGCTGATTATCAGCGCGTTCGTCCTCGCCCCATGACAGATTGAATTCGCGCTCGGAAAGCCGCCGCGCGCGTGGCTCGGCATAGCTATCGGGTTTGACGATCTGCTGATTGTGCAGCACCCAGCGGCCACGGATCATCGGTTGCACCTTGGGCTGCGGCAATCCGGCCTGCACAAATAGCTGGCTAAATTGCGCCTGCTGCTCGGGCTGGATATTCACGGCAAAATGATTGGGCGCATTGGCGGGCACCTGCGCGCGCCAGGCCGCGAGCAAATCGTTCTGCACCACGGTTAATAACCATAAACCACATAGCCCGAGGGTTAGCGCGGCCAATTGCGCCAGCAGCAAGCCGGGCTGGCGCAGCATTTGCCGCAAGGCGATTTTGGGACTACCGCGCTTGAAGTAGCGCTGCATCAGGTTGAGCACGCCGTAGCAGAGCAACGCCACCAAAGCCAGCGCCAGTACAATACCCCCACCGACTATAGCCGCGAGCTTTATATCCTGAGCTATCTGCAGCAAGATACCCACCATGGACAATACAGTGATGCCGTATTGCCAGACCCAATGCACATTCACGCTCAGATCACGGCGCAACACGCGCAAAGGTGGCGTTTTGGCCAGGGTCAGTAAAATCGGCCCAGCCGAGCCGAGCAACAGCACCAGGCCGAGCAAGCTGGCCCAGCCCCATGGCCATAGCGTACCGGCAGGCAGCGGCGCAGGCAGTTGATCGGCGATCAGCCAGACCAGCGCCGTCTGCGCCAGCCAGGCCAGTGCGCCGCCCAGTACCGCAGCAAAACCGGCGAGCAATAATAGCTGGCTCAGCAAAATAGCGCGCACCTTACGCTGGCTCGCGCCCAGTGTACGCAGCAAAGCCACGGTATCAAAGTGCCGCAAGGCAAAGCGCCGGGCGGCCAGCACAATCGCCACCGCTGCCAGCACGCCAGCCAGCAGCGCGGCCAGCCGCAAAAAGCGCTCAGCACGATCAATCGACTGCTTCAGCTCGGGGCGCGATTCACGCACGTTTTCCAGGCTTTCGCCGCGCGCGAGCTTGGGCTTCATGCTCGACTGCCACTGCTCAACCTGCGCTTCTTCTCCGGCCACCATCAGCCGGTATTTCACCCGGCTGCCAAAGCCGAGCAAGCCGCTGGCGGCCAGATCGGCCTCACTCATCAGCAGGCGAGCTTGCAGGCTGGAAAAATCAAACGCCGCGTCAGGCTCGCGATCAATAATGCCGCGTACTGTCAGATTGAGCTGGCCAACTTGGATCGTTTGCCCGGTCTTGACACCCAGCACCGCCTGCAAGCGGGCGTCGATCAGCGCTTCGCCGCTGCGCAGCATTGCATTTTGTGCGGGCGGCAGCAGAGCCAGTTTGCCGCGCAAGGGATAGCTGGCGCTGGCGGCTTTCACCGAAGCCAGACTCGTTTGTTCGCCAAAGCTGACCATCGACGGAAAGGTGGCCGTGCTGGCCGTTTGCAAACCATACTGTTGCGCCAGCTGCGCTGCCGTCGGCGCAATGACATGATCAGACACCAGCACGGCATCGGCCGCCTGCAATTGATTGGCCTGCCCCAGCAGCAAGCGCTGTACGCGCTCGGTCAGCATGCCCACGGCAGTGAGCGAGGCAATCGCAATGACCAGCGCCAGCAGCAGTGTTTTGTATTCGCCCGCCGCCATGCTGCGCGCAAACAGCCGCCAGTGCAGGCGTAGCGGAGCCCAGCGTGTCGCAAGGTTTGCCATGATTACACCGCCGTTTCCAGTAATGTGCGCTCGTCAGCCGCCAGCCATTCGGTGATCTGGCCCGCCTGCAAGCGCAGCAGGTGCGAGCAGCGCGCTGCCAGCGTTTCATCATGCGTCACCAGCACCAGCGTGGTGCCCATTTCGCGGTTTAGATCGAACAGCAAATCGGCGATCACCGCACCGGTGGCACTATCGAGGCTGCCGGTAGGCTCATCGGCAAACAGCACGGCCGGTTTGGGCGCAAAAGCGCGCGCCAGAGCCACGCGCTGCTGCTCGCCGCCCGAGAGCTGACGCGGCAAGTGATCGGTGCGATGCGCCAGCCCTACCCGCTCCAGCCAGTGCGCAGCGCGCTGCTCGGCGTCGGTAACGCCTGCTAGCTCCAGCGGCAGCATGACGTTTTCCAGCGCGTTCAGCTCGGGTAGCAATTGAAACGATTGAAAAACAAAGCCCGCCAGCTGGCCGCGAACTTTTGCCCGCCCGTCTTCGTCCAAAGCCTGCAGCGCATTTCCCTGCAGCAGAATATCCCCTTGCGTGGGCAAGTCGAGCCCGGCCAGCAAGGCCAGTAGGCTGGATTTACCCGAGCCCGAACGCCCGACAATGGCCAAACTGGCGCCAGCTGGTACACTGAAATCAATATCGTGCAAAATGGTCAGCGATTGGGAGCCGGTATCAATGTGCTTGTGGACATTGCGCACCTCAATCATGCTTGGAGTCAGATCGGACATGTTCAAACGCATCCTTATCAGTATTGGTAGCGCCCTGGCGATGCACGCAGTGCAGGCGGCAGAACCGGTTATTCTGGTGTTTGGCGACAGCTTGTCGGCAGGCTATGGCATCGCCGCCAATCAGGCTTGGCCCAAACTGCTGGAACAAAATCTGGCAAAGCAGGGCAAAAAATACCGGATCGTCAATGCCAGCGTCTCAGGTGAAACGACTGCCGGAGGACTCACAAGGTTCCCCGCCAGCCTGAAACAGCATCAACCCAAGTGGGTGATTCTGGCGCTGGGCTCCAACGACGGGCTACGCGGCCTGCCGATTGCCAGCATGAAACAGAACCTGGGCAGCATGATCAAACAGGCGCAAAACGCAGGTGCCAAAGTGCATCTAATCGGTATGCAGATGCCGCCCAATTACGGCGCCAGCTACACCCGGCAATTTGCGGCGGCGTATCCTGAGCTGGCCAAAACATACAAAGTCAGCCTGAGCCCGTTTTTGCTCGAGCCGATTATTCAGCAAAACCGCTATTTCCAGCCCGACCAGCTCCACCCCACGGCTGCAGCACAGCCGATTTTGCTGCAGTACATTCTGAAAGACTTTCAAATATAAAGGGGTATATACCTGCAAGCTAATATTGAAAATCGCTTCAGGCATATACCCCCATTGTTACGGGTTGGCGCAAGCGCCAGTCTATTGCGGCAAAGGTTGCAGCGGCTGCACCAGCTTGACCACGCGGCTTACGCCTGAGACTGAGGCGGCAAGATTGGCGGCTTTATCGGCCAGCGCTGGCTGACTCATGCCGAGCAAATACACGGTTGAGCGCTCGGTAATCACCTGCAGATGCACGGCCGAAGCATCACCTGCTGCGGTGAGCAATGCGCTCTTAACCCGGGTGGTCAGCTGGGTGTCATTCAGGCGCTCGCTCGTCGTGGAAACCGGCCCCACATACAGCTCATTAAATACGCGTCTGGTTTGGGCAAACGAGCGGGCGATTTCCTCGGCGCGCGCTTTGGCAGCGGCATCGGGCACTTCACCGGTCAGCAAAACCTGACCATTGAAGGTATTCACCGTAACGTGTGCCCTCTCTTTCCATTCATCGACCAGCCGTGCGCTGATATTGGCACCCAGCGTCGTGTCCTGTTTGATCGTCAGACTCGGGCGCGGATCAGAGCCGATCCAGGCCCCAACGGCCACGCCACCGGCGACCACCAGCGGCACGCAGGCGCTCAGGCTGCTGACCAGCAAAGCGGCAGTTATCAGACGTTTCATTAATCACCTCCGAGCAACATATAGTCAACGGCATCACACAGCGCATGAATCGCCGTGATATGCACTTCCTGAATCCGCGCCGTGCGTGGGTGGTTGACACAGATGTTGACGTCGTCGCCCGTCATCAGATCGGCGATCTGCCCCCCATCGCGGCCGGTGAAGGCCAGCACCGTCATCTGCCGGTCGTGCGCAGCATGAATGGCCGAAATCACATTGGCCGAATTTCCCGAGGTGGAAATGGCCACCAGAATATCGCCAGCGCGACCCAGCGCATGCACCTGCTTGGAAAAAACCAGATCAAAATCATAATCGTTGGCAATCGCGGTGAGCGCCGACGAATCGGTTGTCAGGGCAATCGCAGGCAAACCGGGGCGTTCGCGCTCGAAGCGGCCGACCATTTCTGCGGCAAAATGCTGGGCGTCCGCCGCCGAGCCACCGTTACCGCACGCCAGGATTTTGCCATCGGCAATCAAGGTTTGAACCACTTTTTCGGCAGCCAGCGCAATGGCCGGGCTGAGCACCTCCATCGCTGCCTGCTTGGCAGCAACGCTTTCCTCGAAATGCTGCTGAACACGTTGAATCAAATCCATGGTTTATCCTTTTTTATTTGCCTTGGCGCAATAGCCGATACGGTTCATCCGGCTTAGGCGCTAATGCAGTTTTTCAGCCAGGAAATGGTCTGGCCATCGATACAAATGGCATCAAACCGGCACGCAGGCGGTGATTTGATGCCTTGCAAATACTGTTGGGCACTGGCCCAGAGCTTGGCCTGCTTGGCCGGGGTAATACTGGCCGCAGCGCCGCCAAAACGGTTCGATTGGCGCATGCGAACTTCAACAAAAACCAGCTGCTTGCCGTCTTGCGCCACCAGATCTATTTCACCGTGGCGGCACGACCAGTTGCGCGCCAGAATGGTCAGCCCGTGCTCGATCAGATAGGCCGCAGCCTGCTGCTCGGCCAGCTGGCCTTTGTCATTCATCGGCTGCCATCCGGCTGGCCCATGGTTCTGAGCTGCATATCGCGCTGAACAATATTATCGGTGCCCAGACTCAGGATGCCGGTGACGCCGTCCAGACGCTCAAGCTGACCCCCTGCAGACAAGATGGCGGCAATTCGCCACGCATCAAGCCCCAGCGCAAACAATCTCTCCAGATCATTCGAACTCGAACGCACTCTATCGTACAACTCGTAGCCTTCCTGGGTAGGGTTGGCCAACCAGGGCATGTCCAGATATTTGATTCCAGCCAGGTCAATCAGCGTGGTAGCAGGCAAACGTCCGGGGTTGATCTGGCTGGTGGCATAGATGGCGCGCTCATTACCCAGAAATGGCCGGATTGCCCGGGCTGCCTTGGCATCCATCGCCAGAAACACGGCATCGGCCGACACCTCGGCCAATTGCGCTTTCAATTGCACCGCATCACGGCGCGGATTGGCAATGGTAATCATCACCGGCTCGCCGCCAGTGTGCCCGCGCCAAGCGGCAACAAAACTTTGCGCCAGCCGCTGGGCAATTGAATCCCCTGTTTGCAAAACAACCACCTGTTGCAGGCCATCAAGCTTCATTAATTGAGCGGTTGCCGCAGCATCGGCTTCCACGCCCAGACCAAAACTATAAAGCTTGCCTTGTGGCAAGGTAGTGGCGTCAAAACCATTGAGCGCGATCACCGGCACGGTCAAATCGGTACTATCGGCCAGAAAATTAAGCGCCGACTTGGTCAAAGGGCCAATCACCGCCACCGCGCCACCGTCCACCGCTTTTTGGTACTGAGCCTGGACGTCTTCTTCCTTGTCGCTGGTATCAAACATTCGCAGCGGTGGCGAATCACCACCGCCGTGCACGCGCTCAGCGGCCAGAACACCGGCACGAATCTGGTCTACCGCCGGTTTGAACGCCTTGGCATGGCCGGGCAGCAAGAGCGCGATATAACCTGTTTTGGCCGCAGTCACTTCTTCCTCGGCGTGCGCAACAGTGGCCGTGACGCCTAGCGAGACGTATAGTAGCGCACTCATACCCGCAAGCCGGGCAACAAATCGGGCTGCGTCAAACGACTTGATGGCGGCCGCTTTTGCCAAAGTAGCCGCAGCGTCAACGGTTTTGATCTGCGAGCCAAGGAGATTTTTTACGTGCATAAGCCTGATATTCCTGTCAGCAAGTCTGCATTATATGTGGTTGCCACGCCAATCGGTAATCTGGGTGATATTACCGAACGTGCACTGGCCGTATTAAAGCAGGCCGATGTGATTGCCGCCGAAGACACGCGCGTCACCGGGCAGCTGCTCAAGCAGTTTGGCATCAGTACGCCGATGATTTCGGTTCGCGAGCACAATGAGCGCACGATGGCCGAAAAAATTGTCGCTCGTCTGGCCGCTGGCGACACCGTGGCGCAGGTTTCGGACGCGGGCACGCCTGCGGTCTCCGACCCTGGCGCGGTGCTTGCGGCGGCGGTCCATGCAGCGGGCTTTCAAGTTATTCCGGTTCCGGGCGCGTCAGCACTGACCAGCGCCTTATCCGCCAGCGGTTTTAGCTGCGCCCATAGCCTGTTTTACGGTTTTTTACCGCCCAAAAGCAAGCAGCGACTGGATGCACTAACGGCACTGCGCCAGCTGCCCTACCTCACGGTGTTTTACGAAGCGCCACATCGTATTGCCGAATGCGTTGCCGATATGGCCACCGTATTTGGCGGTGAACGTGAAGCCGTGCTGGCGCGCGAATTGACCAAAACCTATGAAACCATCCGCCGTGCGCCACTGGCCGAGCTGGCGCAATGGATTGCCAGCGATAGCAATCAGCAGCGCGGCGAAGCGGTGATCGTGGTCGATGCCGCTGCGCCCGAAGAAAAAGCCGAAGGCAGCAGCTACGACAGCTTGCTGGCGCCATTGCTGGCCGAATTGCCGCTCAAGCAGGCCGTTTCGCTAGCACAAGCGATCTCGGGTGCGCCGCGCAACGCTCTGTACGAGCGTGCGCTGGCGCTGAAAAACGCCGGCTAGCAAAAAAATCGCTCAATGCGCTTGCCAAGCGAGCGCTTTGTGTCTAATATGCGCTCTCTACACAGCACCTGCCCAGGTGGCGAAATGGTAGACGCAGGGGACTCAAAATCCCCCGCCGCAAGGTGTGTCGGTTCGAGTCCGACCCTGGGCACCAGCAAACAACCCGCACAGCAATCTGGCGGGTTTTTTGTTGCCTGCAAGTTTTAAACATCTACAGGTATATCGCCATAACACAATCAGGATATAGCCTTTAGAGCAATACCCTATCTACAGTAGAATTCCAGACCAGTCATTCCACAGCAAGGCACGAAAACCGGAATTAAATAAAAAGGGCCTGATTTTCATCAAGCCCTCACATCCTGCTTACCCCATATGACCCGCTACGCGAATCAGGCGATTTCCGCTTCGTGCAACCAGCTCACCTTGGGCATGCTCGATTGCAAGATGGCCTGCCGCAGAGCTTCGATGGCCGCCAGACGTGGAAAATTGCGTCGCCAGGCCATCACGACGCGCCGTGTGGGCGCTGGCTCGGCGAACGGACGAATGCTCAGCAGGGCGTCGTCGGCGGCGCTGACCGAGGTCGCAGGCAACACTGTCACCCCGATACCGCCCGCCACCATATGCCGGATCGTCGTCAGCGACGAGCCCTGCAAAGTACGCTGCAAGCTACCGTGACTCATGCTTTCGCGGTTCAGATCGGGGCAGGTTTGCAAGACCTGATCGCGGAAACAATTGCCGGGCGAGAGCAGCAGCACATTTTCTTCGGCTAATTGTTCGGCAGAAATTTCGGCAAATTGCTCCCAGGCATGCCCCCGAGGGGTAGCGACCACAAAGCCTTCTTCATAGATGGCTTGCGTGGCAATACCCCCTTCATGAAATGGCTCAGCCACAATTGCAACGTCGATCTCGCCTTGTTTTAACATTTCTGCCAGCCGCGAGGTGTAGTTTTCTTCGAGCAATAATTGCATCTGCGGTGCCAGCGTGCGCAGCTGCGGAATCAGGTGCGGCAGCAAATACGGGCCAATCGTGTAGATCACGCCCAGACGCAGCGTACCCGCCAGCGGGTCTTTCCCCTGCTCGGCCAGTTGCTTAACGACCGAGACTTCTTCGAGCACGCGTTGCGCCTGCTCGACAATGCGCTCGCCATTGGCCGTCAGCGTCACATCGCCCGAGGAGCGCTCGAACAAAGTCACGCCCAGCTCGTCTTCGAGCTTTTTCACCGCCACCGACAAAGTCGGCTGCGAAACAAAACAGCTATTGGCAGCGCGGCCAAAATGGCGCTCACGCGCTACAGCAACAATATATCTGAGCTCGGTAAGGGTCATCGCCATTGATTCCGACGGATTTCAGTCAATTGGCGACGCGCCAGCAGCCACGTCACCGCCACCAGACCTAGGCAAGCCAGCACAATCCAGATCGGCATGGTGATGCCCAAAATCGTAAAGTCGATATTGGCGCAATCGCCCACCGGACGAATTACCGCAGCAATCGAGCCAGGCAAGGCATTGAGGTCAATCGGAAACGGCAGACTTGAAGCACACGAAACAGAAGGATCTTTCGGGCCATACTGCATCCAGACATGGCGCAGGCCGGTGATCGCACCGAACAGGCCCCACAGAGTCAAAATGCCAGTGTAAACATAAACGCCGCTACGCTTTTTAGGCGGAAAAATCGCCGCCAACAGGGCAAACAGGCCAAAACCGATAATCGCAATGCGCTCGTACACGCACATCAGACACGGCATAAGCCATTGATAAAACTGGTGATAGAGCGCGAAGGCAATCATGCCCGCACAGGCGATAAACAGGATGCCAAAACCGGGCCGCCAGCCAAGACGATACATGCCGGATCTCCGCGCAAAATAGAAAAGAACTATTCTACCGCCGAAGTTGCCTGCTCTGCAGCTAGAAAATGACGCAGCTGCTGCTCTTTTTCCAGCGCATCGTGATAGCCCAAAGCAATCAGCTTGCGCGCATACGGCCCGCAAAACAATAAATAGCTCGCCAGAACCGAGCCTTGCCGCCGAAAAGCGCCCAATCCACCGAGAAAAAACCGCATGCCCAGCGAAAATTCGCGCTTGAAAGGCAGCGTGAGTTTTTCCAGCGGCTGCGAGGGCGAAATCGTCAGCACTTCAATCGGCCGCAAATTGAGCCCAACCTCGCCCCGCACCGGTGCAGGAATATGCGAAATGGTGCGATTGATCCGCGTAATGCGCTCCAGATCGGTTTCCAGCGAATCGAGAAAAATGCTATTCATCAATTGCCCGCTCACCTGCGCCAGCGTCGGGTAGCCGCTGGTGTGCTGCCGAGCGGGGCTTTCCTCACTCTGCGGCGCCACCCCGATCACCAGAATGCGGCGAGCACCCAGATGAATGGCCGGGCTTAATGGCGCAATTTGCCGCACCGAGCCATCGCCAAAATATTCGCGGTGAATCCGCTCGGCAGGAAACACCAGGGGTATAGCGCTGGAAGCCATGAGGTGATTAAGGTTCAGCTCGGTACGTACCCCGATTCTGGATGCCCGCTGCCAGCCTTCCAGCTCGGCAATCCCCTGAAAAAAAGCCACCGACTGCCCCGAGCTATAGCCCAGCGCCGAGATGGACACCGCCTTGAGCACACCGCAATCCAGATTGGCCTGAATTTTCGGGAAATCGACAATCCCGGCCAAAAAATCGCGCAGCGGCGCATTATCCAGAAATGAGCGCGGGTTTTTCCGACCCAGCCCACCCACCAGCAAGGCAGCCAGCCAGTGCGCACCAGTGGCCATCAGGCAACTCATCGACCCCCGGTAGATTTGTTCGGGCTGCAGGTTTTGCCACATGCGCGCCAGCGAAAACACCGACCGGCGAAATTCACCCGCCCCCATGGCCAGACCGGCCGCATTGATTGCACCAGCCGATGTGCCACAAATAATCGGAAAAGGATTGGGAGCATGCTGGGGCAGCAAGCGGGCAATCGCCAGCAAAACTCCCACTTGATAGGCGGCACGTGCACCACCGCCAGACAGGATCAGCGCCGTATCGGGTGCCGTATGCAATTGCCGGCTCATATCGCCTCCCCGCCTGACGATCTGATTGGCATCAGGCTTTCTTACTTACAAGCTAGCTGGGCGCGGGCAATACAGCAATCATGCAACGCAGCATTCACAGGGCATCCAGGGCCTGCGGGGCTGTGAAACGGCTTTGCTTGCACATTTCAAACTGGCCAAAATCGGGGCGGCGACGATGAATCTGTTCCATTGATATTGCATATTTTCGCCATTCAAGCCGCCGACCGGACAAAAATAGGCTGTACTGCTGCGTTTGTCATATTACAAGGCCATAGTCGAAAAACTTGCATTTCGGTATAATGCTTTTTTGGCGAAAAGGATTTAGCTCATGCGCATTGTGCAAAAAGCCCTCACGTTCGACGACGTATTGCTCGTCCCTGCCCATTCAAACGTGATGCCACGCGATGTCTCGTTGGCAACCCAGTTCACGCGCGGTATCCGCCTGAACCTCCCCCTTGTATCTGCAGCGATGGATACCGTAACCGAAGCGCGTCTGGCCATTGCCATGGCGCAGGAAGGCGGTATTGGCATCATTCACAAAAACATGACTGGTGAGCGCCAGGCTCAGGAAGTCGCGAAAGTAAAACGCTACGAATCGGGCATTGTGAAAGACCCGGTCACTGTGGCTCCGACCATGCTGGTTCGTGATGTCCTTGCCCTGACTCGCCAGCATAAAATTTCCGGCCTGCCAGTAGTGGAAAACGGCGCAGTGGTCGGTATCGTTACCAACCGCGACCTGCGTTTTGAAACGCGTCTGGATGTGCCAGTGTCGTCGATCATGACGCCAAAAGACAAACTGGTTACTGTGCGCGAAGGCACGAGCATTGAAGACGCTCGCACGCTGATGCACGAACACCGCCTTGAGCGCGTCCTCGTCGTTGACGACGCCTTCAAGCTCAAGGGCCTGATCACCGTAAAAGACATTATCAAAACCAGCGAACACCCGCTGGCGGCGAAAGACGAGCAAGGCCGTCTGCGCGTTGGCGCTGCGGTCGGCGTTGGCGCTGGCACCGACGAGCGCGTTAAATTGCTGGTTGAAGCGGGCGTTGACGTGATCGTGGTCGATACCGCCCACGGCCACAGCCAGGGCGTACTGGATCGTGTGCGTTGGGTCAAAACCCACTTCCCGCAAGTGCAAGTGATCGGCGGCAATATTGCCACTGGCGCAGCAGCCAAAGCGCTGGTTGAAGCCGGTGCTGACGCGGTTAAAGTGGGCATTGGCCCGGGCTCGATCTGCACGACGCGTATCGTCGCCGGTGTGGGCGTACCGCAAATTTCTGCCGTAGCGAATGTGGCTGAAGCATTGGCGGGTACCGGTGTGCCGCTGATCGCCGATGGTGGAATCCGCTTTTCGGGCGACATCGCCAAAGCCATCGCAGCTGGCGCGCATATGGTCATGCTGGGTGGTCTGTTTGGCGGCACCGAAGAAGCGCCGGGTGAAGTTGAGCTGTATCAGGGTCGCTCGTACAAGAGCTACCGTGGCATGGGCTCACTGGGTGCAATGTCGGGCGCGAATGGCTCGTCAGACCGTTACTTCCAGGACAAAACGGCCGATGCCGACAAACTGGTTCCAGAAGGCATCGAAGGCCGCGTACCGTACAAAGGCCCATTGACTGCAGTAATCCACCAGTTGATGGGTGGTTTGCGCTCGTCGATGGGTTATCTGGGCTGCGCCACCATTGATGACGTACACGCCAAAGCCGAATTTGTGCAAATTACCGCTGCCGGCATCCGCGAATCGCATGTGCACGACGTACAAATCACCAAGGAAGCGCCGAACTACCATCAGGATTAATTCTGAACGCTTTCGCCAAAAAAGCCGCCTTGAAAGGCGGCTTTTTTATTGACTACAGTTTGTAGCCTAAACACAAACCATACAGGTATAGCCCTGCAGATCAATAATACCAATATCCACAATGAAATACCCACCACTTAAAGGCCATGTTCAGATTACGTGTTGATATGGCCGGATATTGTGATTTGACGATGAAACGCGGTATTCGTAGGGTGGGTTAGGCGGTTTTATGCCGTAACCCACCAGGACGCGGTATTAATAAGAGTAGCGTCATGGTGGATTACGGCCGAAATACCTTTGTAGTTTTAGGCAAGATCGTGGCGGCCCAACCCACCCTACGCATGATCAACACCAAATCTGAACATGCCCCACTTAAATTAGAGTAAGCAAGCACATCAGATGCAGGCTTTTTCGGCAGAAACGCGATTGCTGGCAGCGACCACTGCCGCCCAAACAGCCCGCGATGCTAGCAATTAAACAGGCAAAAATCCTTCCCAATACGCCGATCAAATCGCTCATGTGCGCAGCAGAGAAAGGCGCATACTGTTTGCTCACGGCAAATTACTGCGGCATAGTAGCCACAAGCTGACGAATACC
Source organism: Chitinibacter sp. FCG-7 (assembly GCF_040047665.1). Taxonomy (NCBI): domain Bacteria; kingdom Pseudomonadati; phylum Pseudomonadota; class Betaproteobacteria; order Neisseriales; family Chitinibacteraceae; genus Chitinibacter; species Chitinibacter mangrovi. The sequence continues at coordinate 2,535,832 of NZ_CP157355.1, read as the reverse complement.
CTCACCAGCACTGACACAGGATAAAATCATGCGCAAACTATCGGCTCTTTTACTGACCACGCTGCTGGCAACAACACTGAGCAGCACCGCCTACGCGCGCAAGGAAGGCTCGGAAATGCTGCAAAGCGGCCTCGCCTCGGTGTTGCTATCGCCACTCTTGTCCTTGCAAGGCAAGCCCGTTGAGGCTTCGGCCGCGCTGGGTCTGGGTAGCGGGTTAACCATTATCGGCCTGAGTACCGTTGGTGCCGAAGCCGTTACTGTCACCGTCGAGAATGCCGCAGACGGCAGCCGTTACCTGATCAGACTAAGCGGCAAAGCTGTTCAAGAACTGGGGCTGGCGGTTGGTTCATCCATCAAGGCCGTCAGCGAAACCACCGGCTACGCGCTCATTGCTTCGGGTAAGCTGGTGGCCTTTATCCCCAATGAAATCGGGCAGGCGCTGCTTGGACAAAGCAAAGTGAGCGGTAAGTAATAAAGAATAATTTAGGAAAAACAATGTACTCATTGCGTATCATCTGGCTCGCCCTGAGCCTGCTGCTGGCCAGCACGGCTTGGGCTGGCCGCAGCTGCGAAGAAACCCCCATCGACCCGCACGCTTTTCGCAAAGCCATGGCGGCAGGCTACGCCAGCATGCAGCAGCTGGACAAAATCAAGCCCCAGGTCGCGCTCATCGCCCGGATCGGACAGGATTTATCGGCGTATCAGCTACGGTTTTCTCATCTAGGCTTTGTCTGGCGAGATCCGGCACAGCAAGGCAACTGGCGCGTAGTGCACGCGCTGAACGATTGCGGCACGGCAACCTCGGCCATCTGGCAAGAAGGGCTGGCCAATTTCTTTATGGACGACCCAGTCGCATACGACGCGCTGCTGATCGTCCCGCCTGCGGCAACGCAGGAGCGCTTGCACGCACTGCTGCAAAACAATCAGCTCAACGCGCTGCACAGCGAACGCTACAATATGGTCGCCTATCCATTCTCGACCCGCTATCAAAATTCAAACCAGTGGGCGCTGGAAAATCTGGCCCGTGCGATGAGCAAAGACATTGAAATCCGTAATCGCGAGCAGGCTCAGCAATGGCTCAAACTGGCGGGCTATCAGGCCAGCGAGCTAAAAATCAATACTCTCAAACGGCTGGGCGGGCGGGTATTCCGTGCCAATATTGCTTTTGACGATCACCCTGGGGATTTGCGTCTGGCTGGCCGGATCAACACCGTGACTGTCGATTCGATTGTCAATTTCATCAGCAATATCGGACCGGGCAGCCGCACCTATCTGGTCGAAGCCCAGCCCTTGCCAGCGCTGCCATAAAGTCAGCAGCCTGGCGCGCGTTGCCGCTTAGATGCGATAACGCCCTATCGTTTGCTGGACGGCGTCGGCCAGCTCGCACAATTGGCCCGCCGAGCTAGCCGCTTGCCGGGCTGCGCCGCTGGTGTCGCCCGCCATTCTGGCGATCTGCTCGACCTGCTGCGCAATCGCCGTACTGGCGCTGCTTTGCTCACCGATGGCTTCGGAAATCTCGGAAATATAATCGTGCACGCTATCGGAAGCGCTGCGGATACGGTGGATGGCGTCACCCGCATCGCGGGCATACGCCACGCCCTGATTCACCGATTGAACCACCTGATTCATCCGGCTCACGGCGCGGTTGGCACCTTCCTGAATCTGACTGACCGTGGCGGTGATTTCATGCGTCGAATTGCTGGTGCGCTCGGCCAGCTTGCGCACTTCATCAGCCACAACGGCAAAGCCTCGGCCCTGCTCGCCAGCGCGCGCGGCCTCAATCGCAGCGTTCAGCGCCAGCAGATTGGTCTGATCGGCAATATCCTTGATCACGCCCAGCACGGCCTGAATCTGCTGGCTTTGTTCGCGCAGCGCTGTGATTTCATCCGCAGCCTCGTTCACCGTACTTGAAATGCTATTGATTTCGGCCACCGTCGCCTGAATCACCTGCTCGCCTTCTGCCGCCAGATGGCCTGAAGAGCCCGCGTGCTGATCCGCATCGCGCGCCCGCTCGGCCACATGACCAATGCTCACCGTCACTTCCTCCACCGTCGCCGCCATATGCGCCGCCGCTTCGCTGGAATCGCCCGCCACCCGCGATAGATCACCCGAGGCATCGACCATCTGGTGCGCAGAGTGGGTCATGGCCTGAATATTCTGGCTAATGCTGCCAAAGCTTTGCTGCACGGTGCGCAGCAGGCTATTAAAGGCCAATACCAATTCGCCAATTTCATCCTTGCCCGCAGCAGGCACGCGATGCGTGAAATCCAGGGATGACTCGATATGGCTTACCGCGCGCAATGTTTGGCGCAGCGGCTGGCGGATGGCGCGCAAAATCCACACGCCCAGCCCCAGCACGGCTGCAGTGGCCAACACCGCCAGCGCGACAAACAGCGTAATCGCCCGGCTCGCCTCCTGCTTGGCCATGGCAACGCTGGCGCTGGCATGCTGCTGATTAAATTCGATCACCTTGCGCAAATCGGCAATCAGACGGCGATTAAGCGAAGCGCCCTGCCCGTCGGCCAGCGCAAAAGCGCCGGTATTATCGCGCGCCTTGGAGCGCTCGATCACCTTGAGAAACACCTCCTGATACAGGCCATAGCTCTCTTTGAGCTTGGCCAGCAAAGCCTGCTCCTGCGGATTAATCAACAGTGTCTGATACTGCCCCAGCAGCTGCTCGATTTGCTGATTACGCTGCAAAAGCTGCTGCTCGACTTCCGATTTTTGCTGATCATTGGGCGCCAGAATATGCGCAAACATCGCAATCCGGTTTTGTGCAATCGCCCCATCCAGATTACCGATCAGCACTAGGCTGGGAATCACATTGACATCCAGCGCGCTAAACTGGTCCACATCCTGCTTGAGCTTGTAACTGCCCAGCATCGCCAAAGCCAGCAAAGCCAGAAGAGCCACCGCAATCATTGCAAGCAAACGCTGACTGATATTCATGATCCCCATCCTTCTATTGCCATAAGCCAATGCAAAATTCAGCATAGCCAAGGCCGCAGCAAAAACGCAGCCAATCAACGCCCATCGCCACGGCTTGCAGGCATATTTTTTTTATGCGGCTACGCCGCGAATCTTTTAATGCGCGTTCCGCCGCACGGAAAACCTCATCAAAGGTAAGTTGTGAAAATCTCGCCGGGATTTACGCAGCAAAATGCACAAAATATACACGCAAGGAAATTGAAGCTTAGTCCGCGTGCGCAAATCAGGATCTGCACACGCTACTCGGCGAAAAAACAGCGGAACAATCTACAACAAAGCGTGGCCCTCATCACTAGCAATGGGTATATCAATGTAGCTATTAATGGATAAAGCTCATGGCAACATACCAAGGCAGGTATATGCCGCAACCACGACTAAGACCAATGAAAATATTGCGCGCGCCGCCCAAAGCGTATTCCCATTGGCTAGGCAGAATGTGAAAATTGCGCACCAATTCAGCTCAACGTAACGCAAACCAACAACCCACCAGGAAAATCATGCTGAAATATATATCACTGCTTCTAAGCCTAAGCTTGACCTATCCGGCACAAGCCCAAATCGCCAGCCACTGCGCGCCTCATGAAAGCGCGATTATCGATGCCTGGATGGGCAACACCGTCATCACCGATTCGGGATATAAAAATACCCAGCAAGGCAAGCTGGTTTCGCTGTGCGCCGACCAGAAAAAAGAGCCCTTTACTCGCCTCAGCTATCGCTATGGTCGCCCCGGGCAAATTGAAATGACGGTCGATGCCACGCCGAGCACCCCATTCATCATCGCCAATCTCAGCACCGGCCCACGCACCGGCATGGATGTCATCGCGTTTAGCCGTGGCGAATTTAGCTATTACCTTGCTATCAACGGCGGCCAAGCCAGCGGCGTGCATTTACAAGTATTCAAAGGCAAGAAGTCGATTGTTGATCATTTTTCCGGCAATCATGACGGTGACGACTATCAGCTGGGTGAGGCCGAGATTGATTTCAGCGGCAAGCAAGCTCGCTCACCGGTATTGAAGATGGGGAAATTGAAGCACAATCTTGCACCGTAAGTGGCCCAGCTTTTTATTGGGTATATTGCCATAACTCATTAACTAATTGAGCTTCAGAGCAATACTGCTAGGTGTATTACTGATCTAGCAGAGACTGTCCGCACGGCAGAACGCACATTGAAAACATTGCGCCAACGGTGCAGAAAACGACAACAAACGCAGGGCGTGAAAATCTCGCAGGGATTTGTGCAGCAAAATGCACAAAATACATTCGCAAGGAAATTGAAACGCAGCCTGTATGCGCAAAGTAAAACGTTCACCTCCTACCCAGCTCACCTTGCCATCGACGCACACTTTTCTACGATGAGAAACGGTACTACTGCCACCATCCGTCCAGCTGGCTGTGTCGTTCTCCAACGAGAAAAAGTAAAGCAGAAGAATTTCCTGATATAGAACATTAGAATCTCTTTTCGCACATAAAACTAAACTCTGGGTCTGTTTGACGTGGGCGAGATGTGTATCAAGTCATGCGACTAATATCAATCTGCTCAATAGAAATCAATACCAACAGCCCGGCTCAAAAGGAACAGTTATGCTCTGGTTTGACGACATACGCTTGCGTTACAAGCTATTAATCAATTTCGCCCTGTCAGGGGGCCTGCTCATTGCAACCATTCTGTTCTGTGTCTGGCAGATCAAGGACGTCGGTACGGCGACCAAGGACATTGCCAGCAGTTGGTTACCCTCTGTGCAGGCCACAGGCGAAATCAGCCAGCTACGGTTACGCTACCGCGTTCGTAGCCTGGAGTATTTGCTACCCGGCAATGCGGATGAAAAGCTGAAGCTGGAAAAGTCGCTGGAAAAACTGGATAGCGAGGTCCAGCAATCTTTCCAGAACTACGAAAAATACATTGACCCCAATGATGCCAACGAACGCGAACAATTCCAGCTGGCGCAAGCCGCAGCTCGGGAATACCGCGATGTCGTTCTGCAAGCCATGGCGCTCGCCAAAGCGGGCGACGAAGAAGGCGCACAGAATTTGCGCAAGAATGAATGGGTCAAGGCGGCCAACAAAGTGCGTGATCAAACCGACTTGCTGGTCAAGCTCAACCGCGATGGCTCTGATTTAGCCGCACACCAAGCAGAGCAACAAATTGCTCACGCCAGCTCCGCAGCCTGGTTCAGCCTGCTTGGCAGCGCCGTGCTGGCATTATTGCTGTCCTGGAGCATTGCCAGACGTATCGAGCGACGTTTGGAGGTCTTGAATGTAGCCGCCCGGCAAATTGCCACAGGCGATCTGCGCGGCGCCAAACTTGAATCTGGCCGAGATGAAGTGGGTACGCTGGCTGAATCAATCGCCAAAATGCAGGATGCACTGCGCCAAGCCATGGGGGAAAGCCATCAGGGCATCGGTGCGATCAACCGGGCAGCCGATACACTCAAGCAAACGATAGACGAAATTGACCAATCATCGCGAATCCAGAGCCAGGCCGCCAGCTCGATTGCGGCCAATGTTGAAGAGCTGGTCGTTTCGATCAACCATATCACCAGCAATACAACGGACGCCACGAGGCTGGCAGACAATTCGGATTTGCACGCCAAAGAAGGCCATCAGTCATTAACCCAGCTTTCTGGCCAAATTGGCGAAGTAGCGCAAGTCGTTCGCAGCGCAGCAGAGCAAATAGCACAGCTGGCCAGTGAATCAGAACGCATTTCCAGCATCGTCGCAGTGATTCGCGAAATTGCCGATCAAACCAATCTGCTAGCACTCAATGCCGCCATTGAAGCCGCCCGTGCCGGAGAAACGGGACGTGGCTTTGCCGTGGTGGCCGATGAAGTGCGCAAGTTGGCCGAGCGCACAGCACAATCAACAGGTGAAATCGCCTCAATGGTGCAGGGAATCCAGAGCTCAACAGCCAAAGTTGTTCAGGGCATTGATCAAGGGGTCACGCTGGTTGAAAATAGCGTCGGGTTAGCGCAATCGGCTGGCGACTCGATTGCCAGTCTGCGCAGCATGGCGCAGCAGGTTGCGCGCATCATCCGTGAGCTGGGCACCACCTTGCAGCAGCAATCCTCCGCCTCCAATGATGTTGCCCAGAAAATTGAAGAAATTTCGGCACAAGCCGAGCAATCCAGCCGAACCCTCAGCAATACTGCTGGCGCAGCCAGCTCATTGAACCAGACGGCAGCCAACCTGCAGCAATCCATCGCACGCTTCCGGCTCTGATCCGCACGTGCATTGTTCGCGCCCTCCGAACAATGCATGGCGATCCAGTCTCATCCATCTTCTTGAATCGCTGAACTCACCTGCCCGCCCAGTCGACGGCATTGTCAATCTGTGCCCCAGGGACAATTCACCCCAGTCAACCGCAATGCAATTGCAGAGCCAATTTTAGCCAGCTGGAGATCATTTATGCGGTGACGCCGCGCGGGCAGGTTGGGGGCTTTGCTTGCAGTTCTACCATTGCATGGCCCGCTGGCGCAGGCGATAAACCGGCGGTTTCGCCCGCCTAGACGAGCAAGGGGAGGTCTTGCTCCTCCCCTTGCAACCCCAGCGCGCCCGATCGCCGCGAAACCCCGCCTGAAAAAGCCATGGCGAGGCGCCGCTACAACTCGCGTCGCGCTAACGTCACGACACTCAAACACGACGCGGCTTAAAACCTCGCCATGGCTTTTTCAAGCGGCGCGTCTCCACGGGCAATCCGTCCTAATTAGCAGCAATGGTAGGGTCGGCTTTAGCCGACCAAGCGCAATCAAAAAGGTCGGCTAAAGCCGACCCTACAGCGATTGGCATCAGGGGTATATCTCAGGAGAGCAATTCAGTATTTATTTCTAGAGCAACACCCTAGCATGTATATACCGTAATCGTTGATCTGCGCCATTTCCCCTGCAGCAGCGCCAAGCGAGGAACAAGCGGCAAGGGAATTCGGCGGGCTCTGTTTTGTTAAAGCCCGCCGCCTTGCCGATTGTCCGCAGTCGAGGGCATCGGCGCAGCCGACGCAGATGCCGGGGGCTGCTTTGGGGTGCAGGGGTATTTTTCTGCGCGGCGGAACGTGCATTGCAAACATCGCGCCAGCGGGGCATAGAACCAGCAGATTTTAAATATCTACGATTGCATGGCCTGCTGGCGCAGGCGGTAAACCGGCGGTTTCGCCCGCCAGACGAGTTGGGGGCTTTGCTTCTCCAAAGCCCCCAACACCCCAAAGGAGCCCCCCGCCTGCGGCCCTCCGGGCTTCCCTCGGTCGGTCGTGAGCCAAACGATAGAGCCATTTGTCTCGCTCCACTCCTTCGGCGATGGGCGACAGGGGATTTCAAGCCCTAGCCCACAGAGAGCGAATAGAACAAGCATGGGTATATAGCCAAAGACCATATATAAATTGATCTACAGAGCAACACCTAGGCATGTATAGGCAGAAATCGTTGGGCGCATGGGATCCCCTGCATCAGCGCCGAGCGAGGAACAAGCGGCAAGGGGTAAGCGGCGGGCTCTGTTTTGTTAAAGCCCGCCGCCTTGCCGATTGTCCGCAGTTGAGGGCATCGGCGTAGCCGACGCGGATGCCGGGGACTGCTTTGGGGTGCAGGGGTATTTGCAGAAGCAAATACCCCTGCCCGTCTGCGCGGCGGAACGCGCATTGAAAAAATCGCGCCAACGGCGCACAAAACCACAAAAAATGTAGGGCGGGTTAGCCGCAGGCGTAACCCGCCAATATGGTGATTAATCCAAATGCGGTTCAGCGCGGGTCACGACCCGCCCTACACGGCTAAAATTGATCTACAGGGCAATACCAAGGTATGTATGTACCACAATTGTTAGTCTGCACCAATTTCCCCTGCATCAGCGCCGAGCGAGGAACAATCGGCAAGGGGTTTCGGCGGGCTCTGTTTTGTTAAAGCCCGCCGCCTTGTCGATTGTCCGCAGCGAGGGCATCGGCGTAGCCGACGCAGATGCCGGGGGCTGCTTTGGGGTGCAGGGGTATTTGCAGAAGCAAATACCCCTGTCCGTCTGCGCGGCGGAACGCGCATTGAAAACATCGCGCCAACGGCGCATAAAACCATAAAAAATGTAGCGCGGGTTAGCCGCAGGCGTAACCCGCCAATATTGTGATTAATCCAAGTGCAGTTCAGCGCGGGTCTCGACCCGCCCTACACGGCGAAATAACAGCCATTTATGATTGCCAAGTTATTGTACAGCCTGAAGATTTTCATCTTTATAACGACGGAGGACAATATATTTAGATGATCCACACCAGATCACTGGCTTACCTGTTGTGGCAGTCCACACCTTACCTACAACCAGAACATGAGCACCAACAAGGTCTTCTAAATTTGTAATCTTAAAGCTGCTCAAAAAGTCATCTACAGTATCCTCAAATATTGCAACACTAGTTGATTGATGGTTACTTGAAGAATTTAGCCAAACTCTCCCATCCTGAGTCCGACCGACAGAAGCAATTGGCCCCCAAAAAAGTTGCATATTGTCAGTTGCTGGCAACGTAATATTGGCAAAATTACAAACAACACTTTGAACTGGGCCTTTTACTAGTACATCGGTCTCACTGCGGTACAGAGCAATTTCCTGCTTTGAAAGCCTGAATGAAGGGCTTTGCACAAGCCGGTGCAAAATTCTTCGCATGGTAAAATGTTGCGCCGACTCCGCTCCAGTATGAGGACGCACAAACACTTTTCCGCCAATATCGCTACCTGAATTGGATGATGGCTGAACCTGGGCAACATCTACTTCCTGACCCTGCTCCTGATCTAGTCGAACTACTATCGAATCGCCATTTTTAACTTGATCAGCAGTTTCAGTTCCTTGTTTAAGCGGATCATCCACAACGACATATTCAACCTTCAAACTGCAATTTTCTGCATGATGCGCGCAGAAATGGGAAGGGCGTCCATGAGTACTTTCTTTTCTGAACCATGCAAATTCTTTACACTCTACGCAGACTAAACTTTTTCTTTTAATTTCAAGTTGATCCGGCTGCAACGCTGCAAAAAGGTTTGCCTCCCACGTTTTGCCATCTTCAGTGCAGTAAGCATATTGCATATAAACCACCATTGAGATGTAAGAATGAAAAATATAACATCAAAACAATGACACCTACATGCGACAGAACAAAAAAAGACCGCCAAAGGCGGTCTTTTTTATCATCTCAAACTACACAATTACTCAATCACTGGCGGATTACGCAATTTGATATGCAATTCGCGCAATTGCTTCTCGTCCACCGCGTTCGGTGCATTGGTCAACAGACACTGCGCACGTTGCGTTTTCGGGAAGGCGATCACGTCGCGGATTGATTCTGCGCCGGTCATCAGCGTTACCAAACGATCCAGACCGAAGGCCAAGCCGCCGTGTGGAGGCGCGCCGAATTTCAGATTGTCGAGCAAGAAGCCAAATTTGTTTTGCGCTTCTTCTTCGCCAATGCCGAGGGCGTCAAATACCGTTGATTGTACGTCAGCTTGGTGGATACGGACTGAACCGCCGCCCATTTCCCAACCGTTCAAGACCATGTCGTAAGCGCGTGCTTTGCACTCGCCCGGGCTGGTTTTAAGCAATTCGAGGTGTTCCGCTTTTGGCGAAGTGAATGGGTGGTGACACGCGTTCCAGCGTTTGCCGTCTTCGTCGTATTCAAACATTGGGAAGTCAACGACCCACAATGGTTTCCACGATTTCGTGAAGTAGCCGCCCGCTTCGCCGCGCTCGTGGCCGATCTTGATCCGCAGAGCGCCAATCGCTTCGTCAACGATTTTGCGTTTGTCCGCGCCAAAGAAGATGATGTCGCCGTTTTGCGCGCCAGTGCGCTCAATGATGGTTTTCAGTGCTTCAACCGACAGGAATTTCACGATTGGCGCTTTCAGGCCAGAATCTTCGCCGTTGGTGATGTTGTTTACATCTTCCACTTTGATGTAGGCCAGACCTTTCGCGCCGTAGATGCCAACGAACTTGGTGTAGTCGTCGATGTCTTTACGGCTCAATACTGCGCCGCCTGGAATACGCAAGCCCACAACGCGGCCGCCTTCCATGTCGGCTGCGCCACGGAAGACTTTGAATTCTTCCGTTTTCATCAGATCAGTCAATTCGGTGAATTTCAGGTCTACGCGCAGGTCGGGTTTGTCCGAGCCGTAGTAGAACATCGCGTCGTCGTAAGCCATGCGCGGGAATTCGCCCAAGTCCACATTGATCGCTTGTTTGAAGACGTGGCGCGCCATTTCTTCGGTGAGGCTCATGATTTCTTCTTCGTTCAGGAACGAAGTTTCAATATCGATCTGGGTGAATTCTGGCTGGCGGTCAGCGCGCAAGTCTTCGTCACGGAAGCATTTGGTGATTTGGTAGTAACGATCGAAACCGGCCACCATCAACAGCTGTTTGAACAGCTGTGGCGATTGTGGCAAGGCGAAGAATTGACCGTCGTGTACGCGGCTTGGCACGAGGTAATCGCGCGCGCCTTCGGGTGTAGAGCGAGTCAGCATCGGCGTTTCGATGTCGATAAAGCCTTTGGTGTCGAGGAAGTTACGCACGAGCAGTGCCACTTGGTAACGCAGACGCAGATTGCGTTGCATCGTTGGGCGACGCAGGTCGATCACGCGGTTGGTCAAACGCACGTTTTCAGAGAGATTTTCATCGTCGATCTGGAACGGTGGCGTTTCGGCTTTATTGAGGATGATGATGTCTTTGGCCAATACTTCGATCTGGCCAGAGATCATTTTGGCGTTGGTGGTGCCTTCTGGGCGCGCACGAACGATACCTTTGATTTCCAATACGAATTCGCTGCGCGAAGCGTCGGCAGTGGCGAATGCGTCTGGGGTGTCTGGGTCCACGACGACTTGGACGATACCTTCACGGTCGCGCAAGTCGATAAAAATCACGCCACCGTGGTCACGACGACGATGAGCCCAACCTTGCAAAGTCACAGTCTGGCCGAGGTATTGCTCGTTGATCAGACCACAGTAATTAGTACGCATTGAATTTTCCTAATTTTAAAACCAATCATTCCACCCTAATCCCCTGCCCGTGGGCTGGTGATTGATGGCGGAGACTTATCTTTCATTTTTTTGCAGCATGTGCTGCGGTATGGGTTTCACACATATCCAGACTTAAGGCATCCGGATAGGCAATCGCCTTGCTGGGCATCACTACACCCATTGAAATCACATATTTGAGCGCGTCATCGACACTCATTGCCAGCGGTTTGACATCAGCGCGGCGCAGCATGATGAAGTAGCCCGAAGTCGGGTTTGGCGTGGTGGGGACATACACCGACACCAGCTCGTTGCCCATCTCGTCATGCAGCAGCTCGGCCACTTCGCCGCCGGGTACGCCAGTCAGAAAAGCCACCGTCCAGGCATTGCCATGCGGAAACTGCACTAGCACAGCCTCGCGAAACGCATTGCCCGAGTCGGAAAACAGCGTGTCGGAGACTTGCTTTACGCTGTTATAAATCGAACGGACAATCGGAATGCGATTCAGCAGCTTTTGCCCCAGCTGCATCAGGCGGCGGCCCAGCATATTGGTCGCCACCAGGCCGGTGATCAGCAAAACCAGCACCGTCAGGATGACGCCAAAGCCCGGAATATGCTTGGCATTAGCTAGGCTAGGGAAAGTGCCCGCTAATGTTTTGAGCAGCCAGTAATCCGGGCGCAGGCCATTGGGCAAAATAGCGCCCAGCTGGTCCATCGTGCCGATCAGCGTACTGAGTACCCACAGCGTAATCGCCATGGGGATCCAGATCAGCAGGCCGGTAAGCAGGTAGCGCTTGAACAATGAGGTCACAAATTTCCCGCAGGACTATTGCCGCACAGGCTAGGCGCCGGGTGCCGCAGTTTTGTTTTTAAAATCAGTCTGATACCAGCCGTTGCCTTTCAGCTGAAAACCGGCAGCCGTGAGCTGCTTTTCGTATTTCTCGGTTTTACACGCCGGACATTGCGTCAAAATGGCATCTGACATTTTTTGCATATGTTCATCCGTATGACCACATGCGCTACAGCGATAAGCATAGATAGGCATAAGAACTCCTTTCCAGAACGCAGCATTATAACGCGGAACTGATTTATTCGTGAATGTGCGTCATTGCCGCCGATTCAAGTGCGGAACATGAAATACACCGCGCCGACCATGCACAAGGCGGCGTACACGTAGTTCCACTGAAATGGCTGCTTCATGTAAAAAACGGCAAAGGGAATAAAGACACTGAGCGTGATTACTTCCTGCATGATTTTCAGCTGGGCCAGGCTAAACACCTGATAGCCAATCCGATTGGCCGGCACTTGCAACATGTACTCGAAAAAAGCGATGCCCCAGCTCATCAGCGCCATTAAAAGCCAGGGTTTGGTCTGGCCATTTTTTAAGTGTGCGTACCAGGCAAAAGTCATAAAAACATTAGAGGCCACCAGCAAGGCAATGCTGGAAATGGCTGGAGGCAGGTTCATCAAGGCAAACACCTGAAATTTTGCTAGAATCTGCGCAGTTTACCGTGATCACCCTTTCATTCGGAATACCAATGTCTGCACTTCGCTCGATGATCATTGCCTTGCCACTGCTGTTTTCAATGGCTGCCCACGCTGGCGACAGCGAGGATATTCAACAGCTGATCCGCACCAAGCAGTTTGCGCAAGCGCTGGACAAGGCCGACAAAGCGCTGGGCAAATCGCCCAAAGACGCCCAGCTGCGTTTTCTGCGCGGTATTGCGCTGAGTGAAACCGGGCGCACGGATGACGCAATTAAAGCGTTTACCCAACTTTCCGAAGATTACCCGCAACTGCCAGAGCCCTATAATAATCTGGCTGTGCTGTATGCCAATAAAGGCCAGTACGATAAGGCACGTGGCGCTTTGCAGCTGGCGATCCAAACCAATCCAAGCTACGCGATTGCGCACGAGAACATGGGCGATCTCTACGCCCGGCTGGCTTCGCAAGCTTATGACAAAGCCTTGCAGCTGGAAGGCGGCAACCCGCAGGTGCAGACCAAGCTCAAGCTGGTTGATTCACTGTTTGGCCAGCAAGCTGGCCGGGTACCAAGCAAACCGGTGACGGTGGCCGTAGCGCCGATCAAAGGTGCAATTACGCCACAACCTACCTTGCCGCCGCTGCCCAAAGTAACCCTGCCGCCAAAAGTAGCAGCGACAGCACCTGCGACCATCGCACCTGCGAGCGCCAAGCCAAGTGCTGCGCCAGTCGCCACAGCCAAACCAGCCGCGACAGCTGCGCCCAAGCCGACCGAAGCGCCGGACAATACACCTGATAAAGCAGCTAAGCAGCAGATTATTGCCAGCGTACAAGGCTGGGCGAGCGCATGGAGCCGCCAAAATGTCAGCGGCTACATTAATAGCTACTCGAAAAACTTCAAGGCGCCCGGTGGCCGTGCGGCTTGGGAAAAAGATCGTGAAGCCAAAATCAGCGCACCCAAGTCGATTGACGTGAATGTCAGCGATGTGCGGATCGAGATGATCGACGAGAAAACCGCCAAAGTGCGCCTGCGTCAGGAATACAAGTCTGATCGTCTGTCGAGCAACACCGGCAAAACACTGGTATTGGAAAAATCAGGCAGCCGCTGGCTGATCCGTGAAGAACGGATCGGTGGTTAATGCTTCCAAGCTGTGACTTTTTCTTGAATGCCTGCGGTCAACTGAATGCCTAGACTTACCCGTCGCACCAAGCGTGCCATCTGCTTGGTGTCGCTGCTTTTGCTGGCACCTGCTGCCCAACCTCTGATGGTCGATTCGGGGAGCAAGTATTTTATGCTCACCCCCGAAGAAGCGGGCACTGCCGCGCAGGGTAGCCCTGAAGAGCGCATTCTGGCCGCGATTGATTTTATCCGCAGTGGCAATATGGCCGATGCCCGCGCCACCGTGGATGCCTTGCTGGCAGAAAAGCCCAACTACCGGCTGGCGCATTTGTTGCGTGCCGATCTGTATGCGATGCGCGCAGTGCCGCTGGAATCCATTGGCGCGGGTGCCAATCAGATCAGCATCGCAGCGCCTGCCCAGCAAATTGCCGAGCGGCTGGCCGATTTGCGCAAAGAAGCCCAGGTGCGGATCAACTACCGCAATATGCCAACGCCGCCCGATTTGCTGCCTGCCAATATCCTGAAATTTAACGATCAGCAAAAATACGCCGTGCTGGTCGATGCCGACACCTCGCGGCTGTATATATTTGCCAATCAACAAGGCGTGCCCAAAATGGTGAAGGACCATTATGTGACCGTTGGCAAGCTGGGGGTTGGCAAACAGGTGGAAGGCGATCAGCGCACGCCAATTGGTGTTTACTTTGTGAACAAGCACCTGCCCCGCCCTTTGCTGGACCGGACTTACGGCGAGCTGGCCGATCTGTATGGCGTGGGGGCCTGGCCGATTTCCTACCCGAACGAGCTCGATAAAAGCAATAAAAAAACCGGCTACGGGATCTGGCTCCACGGTAGCCCGGCAGCGACTTATGCCCGCCCCCCGCAGGCATCCAATGGCTGTGTGGTACTCACCAACGAAGAAATGCTCGATGTGGCGCAATATCTGCAAATCGGCACAACACCGGTGATTGTTAGCCCGAAAATCGAGTGGCTAAGCCGCAATGAATGGCAAAAACGCCATCTGGCAGCCAATTCGCTGATTGAGCAATGGAAAACGGCGTGGGAGTCGCTCAATACCGAGCAGTATCTGAATTTCTACGGCAATCAGTTTAGCAGCGCCGAGGGGCTGGATCTGGCCAGCTGGCGACAGCAAAAAACAGCGGTTAATACAAGCAAAAAATGGACGAAAATCGCGCTCAACGAGCTGTCCATTTTTGCTGTAACGGGCGGACAGCCACAAATGGTGGCTACGTTCGAGCAGGATTATCGCAGCGATAATCTGGACAATAAAATGCGCAAACGACTGTACTGGCAGCCGGAAGGCAGCGAGTGGAAAATCCGCTGGGAAGGTAACGCCAGCAATTAAAGGCTCAGGTTCGCAGCGCCCATCCACACGAATCCACACGGCAGCGCCCCACACAGCGAACTTTCAACAAACCCCACCCATGTATTACCATGCAACCCATGATGCACAAAACCTACAAGGCAATACCCCCATTAAAATCACGCCTGCAACTTCAAATGGAACAGGCCGCATAATGCGGCCTGTGTATACCTCACAATTCGCCGATCAGGCGTGATGCAAGCTGGCTTCGCTGCTGACCACTGCGGCAATACGATCAGCCCATTCACGTGCCAATACCGGATTAACATGCTCGACCATCACGCGCACCACTGGCTCGGTGCCTGATGGACGCAATAATACGCGGCCCTCGCTACCCATGGCGGCTTCGGCTTCGGCCACTTTGGCGCTGATTGCTTCCGAGCCATGGCAATCAAAACCCTTAGCGATGCGGACATTTTTAAGCACTTGCTTGGAGAGCTGCAAATCTTTGCAAAAACCCGCCAGCGTCTGGCCGCTTTCTTTCAGTGCCTGCAGCACCTGCAAGGCTGACACAATGCCGTCGCCGGTCGTGTGCTTATCCAGACACAGCAAGTGGCCCGAGCCTTCGCCACCCACTAGCCATGACTTGGCCTGCAATTGTTCGAGCACGTAACGATCACCCACTTTGGCACGCACAAAGCCGATGCCGCGTTGCTTGAGGGCGTTTTCCACCCCCAGATTGGTCATGAGCGTTCCAACGACGCCTTCACCTAGCGTGGCTTTATCCTGCCGATGCACAGCCAGCACGTACAGAAGCTGGTCACCATCGACAATCGTGCCATCGCGGTCAACCATAATCAGACGGTCGCCATCGCCATCGAGCGCGATGCCAAAATGCGCGCCTTCGGATAACACCTTCAGCCGCAGCGCTTCCGGATGAGTCGCGCCCACCTCTTCGTTGATGTTATAGCCATCGGGCGCAACGCCAATGCTGATCACTTCGGCGCCCAGCTCGTGAAAAACGTGCGGCGCGATATGGTAAGTAGCGCCATGGGCGCAATCGATCACCAACTTCAAACCCCGCAAATCCAGATCATTCGGGAAGGTGGATTTGCAAAATTCGATATAGCGCCCAGCGGCATCATTAATCCGCCATGAACGCCCAATCTGTTTGGACGCAACGCAAGGCTGCTCATCATCAATTGCGCCTTCAATCGCCAGCTCGACGTCGTCCGGCAGTTTTTTACCGCCCGAACCAAAAAATTTGATGCCGTTATCGTGATACGGATTGTGCGAGGCTGAAATCACCACGCCGGCTGACAGGCGCAAAGCGCGAGTCAGGTAGGCAATGCCAGGCGTTGGCAGTGGGCCGGTCAGATGGCAATCCACACCCGCAGCGTTAAAACCAGCTTGCAGTGCGGCTTCCAGCATATAACCAGAAATACGGGTATCTTTACCGATCAATACCCCGGGATGCTCGCTCATGCCTTTTTTGATGGCTTCGGCGACTAGCACGCGTCCGGCGGCATAACCCAGCTTCATCGCAAAATCAGGCGTAATCGGGTATTCACCCACCAGACCACGCACACCATCAGTACCAAAATATTTACGCGCCATTACCCTGTAACCTTTTAAAATTTGCGGCTTATTTTAAACTGTACCAAACCTTTAATGCATCCACTGTTTCCCTGACATCATGTACGCGCACAATCTGCGCCCCCGCCTGTGCAGCCAGCAGGGCCGCCACGACGCTGGGCACCATGCGCTCCTGCACTTCACGCCCGGTTATTTCACCCAACATGCGCTTGCGGGAGACGCCAACCAGCATCGGCAAATCGAGCGCACACAGCATGGGGCCAATTGCGCGAAATAGCTCGCAATTATGCGCCAAGTTTTTGCCAAACCCAAAACCTGGATCAATCACAACACGCGATTTTTCAACGCCCATAGCCAGCACGGCGCTGGCCCGCGCAGCCAGATAAGCACTCACTTCGGCCACCACATCGGTATACACAGGATTGAGCTGCATACTCTGTGGATTACCTTGCTTATGCATCAGGCAGATACCGGCACGGGTTTCCTGCAAGGCCTCCATCGCCCCCGGAGCTTCAAGACCGGCGATGTCATTGACCATATCTACACCCGCTGCCAAAGCGGCTTTCATTACGGCTGGCTTGAATGTATCAATTGAAAGCGGAATATTGAATGAAACAGCGGCTTCGATCACTGGCAGCACTCGACGCAGCTCTTCTTCATCGGGTACAGCAGTTGCACCGGGGCGAGTGGATTCGCCACCAATATCAATCATATCAACGCCATCAGCGCACATTTGCTCGATGCGCTTTAAAGCACCGGATAGTGAGAGGTATTGCCCGCCATCCGAGAAGGAATCTGGGGTTACATTCAATACCCCCATGACCAGCGGCCGATCTAATGCCAGCTGAAAACGGCCACACTGAAAAAAATTATTCATCTTTAATCCGCACAAAACAAAGGCGGCCGAGGCCGCCTTTACTGGATTGACTGAGCATCAAATCCGCTTACACTTCTGCTGCAGGCGCTGCTGGCGCTTGCGCTCCACCGCTTGGGGTATCGGCCTGCACAGGCGCGGACTTGCGAATTGGTGGCAACTCTTTAGGTGGTCGCGGCGTGCGGCCAGCCATAATATCGAGCACCTGATCACGGTCGATCGTTTCCCAATCCATCAACGCCTGAGTCATCACCTCAACTTTGTCGCGGTTCTCGCTCAGAATCTTCACCGCCAAGGCGTACTGCTCGTCAATAATGCGGCGGATTTCCGAATCAACCTGCTGCATCGTCGACTCAGACACGTTTTTATGTGTCGTTACCGAACGACCTAGGAAGACTTCACCATCATTTTCGGCGTAAACCATCGGGCCCATTTTTTCGGTCATGCCATAGCGGGTCACCATATCACGCGCCATTGCCGTCGCACGTTCAAAGTCATTCGACGCGCCAGTAGAAATGCGGTTGATAAACAGATCTTCAGCCACTCGACCACCAAACAGGATCGCCAGCTCATTGAGCATTTGGTCTTTGTAGTGCGAGAAACGATCACGCTCAGGCAGCTGCCAAGTCAAGCCCAGCGCACGGCCACGTGGCATGATGGTCACTTTATGTACCGGATCGGTGCCTTCGAGCATTTCAGCCACAACAGCGTGGCCTGACTCGTGGTAGGCCGTTGCACGGCGCTCGTCCTCGGTCATCACCATGCTGCGACGCTCTGGACCCATATAGATTTTGTCTTTGGCTGATTCAAAATCGGCCATATCTACCAGGCGCTTGTTACGACGCGCAGCAAACAAAGCCGCTTCGTTGACCAAATTGGCCAGATCAGCACCCGACATACCTGGCGTACCACGCGCCAACACCGAAGCATCTACGTCATTAGCAATCGGCACTTTGCGCATATGCACGCCCAGAATCTGCTCACGGCCGCGAATATCCGGCAGAGACACTACCACTTGACGGTCGAACCGGCCCGGACGCATCAGCGCAGGATCCAAGACATCAGGACGGTTGGTTGCGGCAATCACGATAATGCCCGAATTGCCTTCAAAACCATCCATCTCAACCAGCATCTGGTTCAGTGTTTGCTCGCGCTCGTCGTTACCGCCGCCCATACCGGCACCGCGTTGACGGCCAACAGCATCGATTTCGTCGATAAAGATGATACACGGCGCATTTTTCTTGGCGTTCTCAAACATGTCGCGAACGCGTGCCGCACCAACACCGACAAACATTTCAACGAAATCGGAACCGGAAATCGAGAAAAACGGTACCTTGGCTTCACCAGCAATCGCTTTCGCGAGCAAGGTTTTACCGGTACCTGGTGAGCCCACCATCAAAATACCGCGTGGCATGCGGCCACCCAGACTCTGGTATTTGCTTGGATCGCGCAGGTAATCAACAATTTCGGAGACTTCTTCCTTGGCTTCATCACAACCAGCCACGTCAGCAAAAGTGACTGCGTTATTGCTCTCGTCAAGCATTTTGGCTTTGGATTTACCAAAGCTAAATGCACCGCCTTTGCCGCCGCCTTGCATCTGGCGCATAAAGAAGATCCATACGCCGATCAACAGCAGCATAGGCCCCCAGTTCATCAGGAAGCTCATCAGCAAGCTAGGCTCGGCTTCCGGTTTGGCGGCAAATTTGACATTGTGCTTGATCAGCGTATCGACCATGCGAAAGTCAAACGGCGCCAGAGTGGCGTAATTGCTGCCATCGGACTTTTTGCCGCGAATCCACTGGCCACGCAGCGGGCTGCCTTCGATTTCGGCACTGGCAATCCGTCCCTGCTCCACTTCCACCATGAATTGGGAATACGGAATCTGCGAGGCGGTATCCTGACTTTTGGAAAACTGGTTAAAAATCGTCATCAGCACCAGGCCAACGATTAACCAAATGGCGACATTCTTGCCGAGATTGTTCACGGCTTTACTCCTGTATGTCCCGAACGCGGGAATGACAAAACTATTTTACCTGTATCGGAAATTTGTTTAAGCCTTTTTTTGTTTACCCAACAAATAGACTTCCGAGCTTCGGTCACGTGATGCTTTAGGTTTTCGAGAGACAACGCTGCCAAAAGTTTCACGCATTGCCGCCATATACTCGGGAAAACCACTGCCTTGAAACACCTTAACCAGAAAATGTCCGCCTGGTTTGAGCTGCTCCTGAGCAAACTCCAGCGCCAGCTCGCATAAATACATGCTGCGCGCCTGATCGGTCACTGTATGACCACTCATATTGGGAGCCATATCGCAAATTACAAGATCTACTTGCCTACCACCCAGCAGAGCATTAAAGCGATTAAGGACTTCCTCTTCCCGAAAATCGCCCTGCACAAATTCGACATCGCGAATCGGGTCCATTTCCAGAATATCCAGTGCAAATACGCGGCCGCTTTTTCCGACCTTCTTCATCGCCACCTGGCACCAGCTGCCGGGCGCAGCGCCCAGATCGGCAACCCACAAACCGGGCTTGAGCAATTTGTCTTTTTCGTCGATTTCGAGCAGCTTGTACGCCGCGCGAGCCCGATAACCTTCCTTCTTGGCCATTTGCACATACTGGTCATTCACATGCTCGTGTAGCCAAGCACTACTGGAATTGATACCTGCCATCGGTTACACTACCCTGTTAGTTAAGAAGATTTTCAAGGATTCAATCATTATGTTCGAACTTACGCCGGATCAATGCCGTCATTTGCGCAGCTTGGCGCATCACCTTAATCCGGTGGTTATGATTGGAAACAACGGTTTGACCGACTCTGTAATGCGTGAGATTGCGGTTAATCTGGATGCACACGAACTGATCAAGGTTCGCGTACTCGGTGATGATCGTGAAGCCCGTGCGCAATTTATGCAGCAAATCTGTACCGATCTGGGCGCAGCCCCGGTGCAGATGCTGGGTAAGCTACTGCTGATTTATCGCCCAAGCAATACCGAAAAACCCAAAATCATACTGCCTAAGAAGAAAAAGGCCGCCCAGTAAGCTGGCTGGCAAGACACAAGACCCAGGGCGCGCAAGCGCCCTTTTCTACATGTCTCGCGCAAGCACTCTTTGTAACATGCCTGCACATAAGAGCGTTTTTTCTGCCTCAGGCGTTTAATCGTGACGCCAGATATATACCAGGCCCAGCACGCTTTGCAGCAAATAAATCAAGCTGGAAATGGTATGCCACTGCGCCAGACCGCCGCCAAACATTCCTTCGGCCACATTGCTCACAGCAGGTTTGATTTCGGCGATTAACGGAAAAATGGCAAACTGATTGATCAGCGTACACAGCAACATACCGATAATCAGCCATAATTTGGCACCTTGAAACGCGCGTGCGCCTTCAGTCCAGATCCACCAGATCAGCAAAAATACACCCGCCACAATCCCGATCCAGCCAATAGCATGAAACAACTTGCCGGCCACCATCCCGGCCACAGCTTTATCCAGACTGCCAAACAATGCCGGAGTGACCACCACGCCGATAATCCACATGCCGCCAATCCATAAGGTGGTCAGCAGGTTCTTGATTCCATTACCCATAAGATGTATTGGGGTACAGCCCATACCAGTCAATGGCTAGCGGGCAATACCCTCCTCCCATTTCAGATTCATGTCAACATGATGGATCAATCGGCAGCATAGCCAACCCAAGGCGATCAGACGTAGCGCACTTCCAGCACTTCGTACTCGCGAATGCCGCCTGGCGCTTGCACGTCGGCTACATCGCCTTCGTACTTGCCGATCAGTGCACGGGCAATCGGGCTTGAAACCGAAATTTTACCGAGTTTAATATCCGCTTCGTCGTCGCCAACGATCTGATAAGTTACTTCAGCTTCGGTTTCCAGATCTTGCAAAACGACGGTTGCGGCAAATACTACGCGGCCTTCGGCTGTATCAGCCATATCTTTTGGATCGATAATCTGACTATTGGAGAGCTTGCCTTCGAGATCGGCAATGCGACCCTCAACAAAACCCTGCTTTTCTTTGGCCGCATCGTATTCTGCGTTTTCAGACAAATCGCCGTGGCTACGTGCTTCGGCAATCGCTGCAATCACCGCAGGACGCTCAACGCTTTTCAGGTGCGCCAACTCGGTTTTCAACATTTCTGCACCGACCACGGTCAGAGGCACTTTATTCATTTCTTTCTCCCAGCGCCGTTTTGGCGCTGCTAAAAAATAATAGCCGCCCCATACAGGGCGGCTTATTTAAGCGAATTTAAGCCGTAAAATATCAGCTATTGAGTTGTCGATGCAAGCCCTGCAGGTCATAAACATCCAACTCTTTCATATCGCGCAAACCAATGCAGGCCGCTTTCGCGCCAGCGATGGTGGTAAACACTGGCAGCTTGGCTTTCAGTGCTTCGTGACGGATTGAGTAGCTGTCCTGAATGGCCTGGCGACGCTCGTCAACGGTATTGAAGATCATGCCGATTTCGCCGTTCACAATCATATCCACAATGTGCGGGCGACCTTCGGTGACTTTATTGACCGCCGTTACCGCCACACCGGCCGCATTAATCGCCGCTGCCGTGCCTTTGGTGGCAATCACTTTAAAGCCCAATGAAGTCAGCACTTGCGCACATTCTACCGCTTGCGCTTTATCGCCTTCACGTACCGAGATAAACACATTGCCAGCACTTGGCAAGACCACACCAGCCGCCAATTGTGACTTCACAAACGCTTCAGCAAACGATACACCCACGCCCATCACTTCGCCGGTCGACTTCATCTCAGGGCCGAGAATCGAATCAACACCAGGGAATTTGGCAAATGGGAACACCGCTTCTTTCACTGAATAATATGGCGGGATTACTTCTGTCGTCACACCTTGCTGCACCAGAGTCTGACCTACCATGCAACGCGCAGCGACTTTCGCCAGTGGCACGCTAGTGGCTTTCGATACATACGGTACGGTGCGTGATGCACGCGGATTCACTTCCAGTACGAACACTTTGGCATCTGCGCCCTTGCCTTGAATCGCAAACTGCACGTTCATCAAACCAACGACATTCAAGCCTTTGGCCATCAGCACGGTCTGGCGACGCAATTCGTCTTGCAATTCTTTGCTCAGCGAATACGGTGGCAATGAACACGCCGAGTCACCCGAGTGAACACCGGCTTGCTCGATGTGCTCCATAATGCCGCCGATGATCACATCGCTGCCATCCGAAATCGCATCCACATCCACTTCAATCGCGTCGTTCAGGAAGCGATCCAGCAAGACTGGCGAATCGTTCGATACTTTCACCGCTTCGCGCATATAGCGTTCGAGGTCTTTGTCCGAATGAACGATTTCCATTGCCCGGCCACCGAGTACATACGATGGACGAACCACCAATGGGTAGCCCAACTCACGCGCCAGATGCAGCGCATCTTGTTCATTACGCGCAGTCGCGTTTGGCGGCTGACGCAAGTTCAGGTCTTGCAGCAATTTCTGGAAGCGCTCGCGATCTTCAGCAGCGTCGATCATGTCTGGCGTCGTACCGATAATCGGCACACCGTTGGCTTCCAAAGCGCGCGCCAGTTTCAGCGGCGTTTGGCCACCGTACTGAACGATCACGCCGATTGGTTTTTCAATCGCCACGATTTCCAGCACGTCTTCCAGCGTCAATGGCTCGAAGTACAAACGATCAGACGTGTCGTAGTCGGTAGAAACGGTTTCCGGGTTGCAGTTGACCATGATGGTTTCATAGCCATCATCGCGCAGCGCCATAGCGGCGTGAACGCAGCAGTAGTCAAACTCGATACCCTGACCAATCCGGTTCGGGCCACCGCCCAAGATCATTACTTTTTTCTTGTCAGTTGGCGCGGCTTCGCATTCTTCTTCATAAGTCGAATACATATAGGCGGTATTGCTCGCAAACTCAGCTGCGCAGGTGTCTACACGCTTATACACCGGGCGAACAGACAAAGCGTGACGCGCTTTGCGCACGGCATTCTGATCGCAACCGAGCAACACACCCAGACGACGATCCGAGAAGCCTTTGCGCTTGAGCTTGCGGAATTCTTCTTTGCTCAGGCTATCAACACTACGGCCACGCAATGCAGCTTCGTCGTTCAAGATGTCTTCGATCAGCACCAGGAACCACGGATCGATCTTGGAAATATTGTGAATCTCATCGCGGCTCAAGCCGACACGGAAGGCATCAGCAACGTACCACAAACGTTCAGGGCCTGGCGTGGCGATTTCTGATTCGATCTTGGTGCGATCAGTGCAGATTTCATCAAAGCCCGACATGCCGGTTTCGAGGCCGCGCAGGGCTTTTTGCAATGATTCCTGCTGCGTACGACCAATCGCCATCACTTCACCCACCGACTTCATTTGTGTCGTCAGGCGGTCATTAGCTTGCGGGAATTTTTCAAACGCAAAACGTGGGATTTTGGTCACAACGTAGTCGATTGACGGCTCGAACGATGCTGGCGTTTTGCCGCCAGTGATTTCGTTTTTCAACTCGTCCAGTGTGTAGCCGCAAGCCAGCTTCGCTGCGATTTTGGCAATCGGGAAACCAGTCGCTTTGGACGCCAAAGCCGATGAACGCGATACACGCGGATTCATCTCGATGACAATCAAACGGCCGTCTTTCGGGTTCACCGAGAACTGAACGTTAGAACCACCGGTATCCACACCGATCTCGCGCAATACCGCGATCGATGCGTTACGCATGATTTGATATTCTTTATCGGTCAGCGTTTGTGCTGGAGCTACGGTGATCGAGTCACCAGTATGCACACCCATCGGGTCCAGATTTTCAATCGAGCAGACGATAATGCAGTTGTCGTTGCGGTCACGAACGACTTCCATCTCGTACTCTTTCCAGCCGAGCAGCGACTCTTCGATCAGCAGCTCATTGGTTGGCGACAGGTCAAGACCACGGGTACAGATCTCGATAAATTCCTGCATATTGTAGGCAATACCACCGCCCGAGCCGCCCATCGTAAATGACGGGCGAATAATCGTCGGAAAGCCCACTTGCGCCTGCACCGCCAGCGATTCTTCCAAGCTGTGCGCGATACCCGAACGCGCCGAACCCAAGCCGATTTTATCCATCGCCACTTTGAATTTCTGGCGATCTTCGGCCTTGTCGATGGCTTCTGGCGTCGCACCGATCAATTCAACGTTGAATTTATCGAGCACACCATTGCGCCACAGATCCAGCGCGCAGTTCAGCGCAGTCTGGCCGCCCATCGTTGGCAAAATGGCGTCCGGACGCTCTTTGGCGATGATTTTCTCAACCACTTGCCAGGTAATCGGCTCGATGTAAGTCACATCGGCCATATTCGGGTCGGTCATGATGGTCGCAGGGTTGCTGTTGACCAGAATGACTTTGTAACCCTCTTCGCGCAGCGCTTTACACGCTTGCGCGCCAGAGTAGTCAAATTCGCAGGCCTGGCCGATCACAATCGGGCCAGCGCCAATAATCAGGATGCTTTTTAAGTCGGTACGTTTAGGCATTTTGTGTGAGGGGTGAGGGGTGAGGGGTGAGGTGTAAATCCTCAAGCTCCCGCCTCCCACTCCCAACTCCTTTAATTCGTTTGCAATTTTTTCAACGCAGGAAGGTTTCGGCGCAGGATGATTGACCAGTCACTACGCCTCACACCTAACACCTCACGCCTCACGGGCAACAGCCATGCTGGCGATAAATTTGTCGAACAGATACGCCACATCGTGCGGGCCTGGGCTGGCTTCCGGGTGACCTTGGAACGAGAAGGCCGGCTTGTCGGTCAGCGCGATGCCTTGCACCGTGCCGTCAAACAATGAACGATGCGTTACGCGCACATTGGCTGGCAAGCTGGTTTCATCCACTTGGAAACCGTGATTCTGACTGGTGATCATCACGTGTTTGCTATCAAGGTCTTGCACTGGATGGTTTGCGCCGTGGTGGCCGAATTTCATTTTGCTGGTTTTGCCGCCAGCAGCCAGACCGAGCAACTGGTGACCCAGACAGATACCAAAAATCGGTAGGTTCGTCGCCAGCAACTCCTGAATGGCCTTGATTGCGTAATCGCATGGCTCAGGATCGCCAGGGCCGTTCGACAGGAATACACCGTCCGGCTTCAAGGCCAATACGTCAGCCGCTGGCGTTTGCGCTGGCACAACGGTCAGCTTGCAGCCACGCTCGGCGAGCATGCGCAAGATGTTGTGCTTCACGCCAAAGTCGTAAGCCACTACATGGAATTTTGGATTGCTTTGCACGGTGTAACCCACGCCCAGCTTCCACTCGGCCGTGGTCCACTCGAATGGCTTCTCGCATGACACAACCTTGGCCAAGTCTTGTCCAGCCATTGAACCGAACGATTTGGCTTTAGCGATTGCCGAAGCTGCCGCAGCAGCATCGATATTCGCACCAGTGACGATACAGCCAGGCTGTGCACCTTTTTCACGCAAAATGCGGGTCAGCTTGCGGGTATCGATATCAGCAATAGCCACCACGCCGTTTTGCTTGAGATACTCCCCCAAGCTCATCGTCGAGCGGAAATTGGAATGCAGCAAAGGCAGATCGCGAATAATCAGGCCTTCGGCAAACACGCCGCGGCTTTCGGCGTCTTCGGCATTCACGCCGTAGTTGCCGATATGCGGGTAGGTCAGCGTTACAATTTGCTTGGTGTATGAAGGGTCAGTCAAGATTTCTTGGTAACCGGTCATTGAAGTGTTAAAGACCACTTCACCAAGGGTTTCGCCATCTGCGCCGATGGAAATACCGTAAAACAGAGTACCGTCTGCCAGCGCCAACAGGGCTGGGACGGATGTTGGAGTTGGGGCAGGTGTGGACACGAGGCGGCTCCAGGGCATTGCGCCCATTAAGTCAAAATCCGTGGGGTAGGCGTAGAAAAACGGGATTAGCTAAGCCAACCCCGTTTCGCGCATACAAAATTGGCCGAATTCTACCGTAAAAGCCCTTACCCTTCAATGCCAAAGGGCGAACAACTCGGCGCACGACGGCACATTACATTAGACTTTCCGCTGGCTTTGCTTGCCTTGATAGCGTCAAGGCTCACGCCCAAGGCCGCACATCCTGAATATCACCCTCGGCGTAACACCGCATCGGGATCAGCGAAAGATTGCAATCGGATGAAATGCGCGGTAAAACGCAGCGCTAGCCTTAGCACAACTGCGGCCAGCCATCACGTTTTGAACACCCTATCTTCCCATCAACTCATTAAGCCAATATGAAACCTGCGAGTGGATACGCTTTTGGCCCCAAGGCCAGCACACAAGTGGCGATTGCTGCAGTGAGCAGCGCGATGGCGCGTGGCGGCATCAGTCAGGCGGGGCAGATTTTTTTGTTTCTCTCGACCCATTTCCAGCACCAGATCGACGATTGCCTGCGCGCCATCGTTGGCATTAGCGGCTGCATAAATGTGGCAGGAGCCAGTGCAGCCGGGGTGTTTACCGAGCAGGACTGGTCGCTGGATTCGCCCGCTGCCGCTGCCTTGGTTTTGCCGCCGGATTATCCGGTGCAAAAGCGCAATTCGCACCTGGCACTGGCTGCGCCCAATGCCATCAACCAGTTCTGGCTCAACGATGGATCGGTTAAATTTGGCGGCATCGCCGGGGATGCCACCGGGCAAGGCCATTACGCCTTGTGGCAAGCCGCGCAGCAGCGCTTTAGTTATATCCAGATTCCCTTGGAAGCGCGCAGCATGATTGTTTCCGAAGGCGTGAAAACCTTAAGCCCCAGCTACACCATCACCGGCTGCCAGGGGCTGATTCTGGAGAGCCTGGATCACCGGCCTGCACTGGAAACGCTGGGCCCCTTGCTGGCACGTTATCCGCAGGAAAGCTTGCTAGCGCAAATCGAGCCCGGCCCCCATATCCAGCGCCCCACGCCGCACTGGATACCGGTGATCGGCACCGATCTAAGCCGGGGCTCGGTGATGCTGGCGCACGAGCTGGAAGCGGGCAGCAATCTGTGCTGGGGGCATTTTGATGCCGCCAGCGCCAGCGATGAGTTGGCGCGCAAAATCATTCATCAACTGGCGGGCAAGCCGCAGCCGCGCTGGGCGCTGGCGTTTTCCAGCCATCGCCGCGCCATGGCCGCCGATGGCCTGCGCGAACCAGACTGGGACGTGCTGCGCAAAACGCTGCCTGATGTGCCATTTGCCGGCTTTTACGGCAATGGGCAGATTATTCCGCTCTCCAGCGTCGACAAGCTGAACGGCATCGTCGACAATAGTGTGCTTCTGGCTTTATTTGATTGACCGAGACTCCGCCCATGCTGTTCAACCCAAGCCGCGATCAGGCACGCCGCTTTTTCATTACTTGCTGGCAAAAGCATCAACAGGGGCTGCAACTGGCCGATCTGGAAGCGATTGTCATCGACGTGCTGATGGCGCACCCCGAATATCATGTCTATCTGAGCGAAGACTATATTGATCGCGACTGGCCGCCCGAGCATGGCGATAGCAACCCCTTCTTGCACATCAGCCTGCATCTGGCGATTGCCGAGCAACTCTCGATTGATCAGCCCGCTGGCGTTCGCCAGCTCTACAGCCAATTGCACGCGCAGCATGGCGATGCGCACAAGGCGCTACACGATATGCTGGAGTGTCTGGGCGAAATGATCTGGCAAGCCCAGCGCCACAATACCGCGCCAGACCCGAATATCTATCTGGACGGGCTACGCGCCCGAATCAAGCTAAGCCGCTAAAAAATGAAGGGGGTATTGCCCTACAGGGCAATACCAGAAAGCGTCAGCAAGCAATACTCCTAGGGCTTGATTTCCGGCGCGATCGCTTCGATTTCACGAATGCGCGCTTCAATGCCCGATTGCAGGTAAAAATCCGGCTGGGGCTGGCGAAGCGCCAGATTGAACTGCTCCAGCGCCGAAGTATATTCCTTCAGGCGCAAATAATATTCACCCTGCATCTGATATTGCTGCATCAGCTTGCCTTGCCGGGCGTAGAGCTTGGCGGCGCGCTGGTAGAGCTGCGCATCGCTGGCGTAAATGGCCAGCGCATCATCGAGCTCGCTGCGCGCCTGCGTGTACATGCCCGCCGCAATTTGTGCGTCGATCAAGCCGTATAGCAGCGCACGGCTGGCCGGATAGCGCAAATTCGCCTCGCTCAAGATTTTGACCGCCGCCGCATGCTCGCCTTGCGCCAGCCGGATATTCCCCGCCAGATATTCCAGCGCCGGGTGCGATTTTTTACCGCTGGCAAACACGGCCCTGGCTTGCTGCAAAGCCTGCCAGGCCTGATCGTAATCGCGGTTTTGAAAGTATGCCAAAGCCAGCCCGTAGCGCTGCGCGGCTTCGTCGGCGTAGCGTTTTTCGGCCAGCGTTTTCTGGTAGTAGCCGATGGCTTCTCTGCCGCCCATCTGCAAGGTGCGGCATTTTTCGCGCACAAACAAAAACTCGGCCGAATCGGGCACCTGGCGATAGCCCGTTTGCCCCAAGCGGCTTTGCGCGTCGGCAATCCGCTTCATCGTAACTGGGTGCGTGCGCAAAAACTCCGGTGCATTATTTTCCACCAGCCGGTTATGCGTTTGTAAACGCTCAAAAAACGTCGCCATGGCGGCAGGGTCATAGCCTGATTTTTGCAAGGTCTGCATGCCGATGCGATCGGCCTCCTGCTCGAACGAGTAGGTAAAATCCAGCTGGCGCTGCACCGAAACACCCATCGTCGCACTGATGGCTGCCGCAGCCGCATCGCCCCGGCCCAGACTGCTGGCCACCAGCGCGGCAGCAATACCCGCCAGACTCAGCCACGGACTGCCTTTCATGCCTTCCATCAAGCGGGCAATGTGGTTTTGCATCACATGGGCGATTTCGTGCGCCAGTACGCTGGCGACTTCCGATTCATGTCTGGCCTGCACAATCAAGCCGGTATGCACGCCGACAAAGCCACCCGGAATGGCAAAGGCATTGACGCTGGCATTGAGCATGGGGAAAAAAGTGAACTGCGGCTCGATCACCTCGGCGGCCTCGGTCAGGCGATTGCCCATCGTGGCGAGAAAAGTCAGGATTTCCGGGTCTTCGACCAGGTCGCCACTGCGCCGGATATGCCGCATAGCCGATTCGCCAATCTCGCGCTCTTGCTGCTTGCTCAAGCCTTGCTGCGATACGTCGCCCAGATCGGGCAGTTTTTCGGCATAAGCCACCGGCATCGCTAGTGCCAGCGCCAGCGCGGCCGCCATGATTGTTCGCTTCAAACCATACCCCCACCAAGTATAAGCACAAAGAGCATACCTAGATTAACAGCCAGACTATTACCCCGTAACGGGCAATTTTACCAAGTGCCAGATACAGCAAGACCATCATCCAGGGCCAACGCAGCCAGCCCGCCAGTGCGCACAATAGATCGCCAGCAAGCGGCACCCAGGAGAGCAGCAGTGAAGCAGGGCCGAATCTAGCGGCCCAGCGCTGCCAGCCCGCCCAGCGCGACGACACAGGCGCGACAGGCAGCTGGCGCCCTAGCCATACCGTGAGCATGCCGCCCAGAATATTGCCTAGCGACACGGCAATCCACGCGGCCAGCCACAGCTGCGGCTGAAAATGCAGCGCTGCCGCAAACACCACCTCAGATTGCCCTGGCAAAATGGTTGCGGAAGTAAAGGCCGACAGCCACAGGCCTGCCAGCCAGGCCAGCGTTTGCATCAGGGCTGGGCAAGCACAAACGGCGCTTTGGCGTGCGCAGCGATGGCCGCAGACAGATCGGCAAAAAATTCACCCGTTCCCCGCGTATTAATCCATGCACCATCCAGCAGACGATAGTGATAGCCACCCGATTTGGCCGCGATCCACAATTCCTGATTGGGCGTATGGCGATTCACAATCACCTTGCTGCCATCTTCAAATTCGATTTCCAGCACATTGCCCGCACGCAATGGGTCGACGTCAAACACCACGTCGTCGAGCGCGTTTTCAATGTGCGCAAAGATTGCGTCGCTTGCGGTCAAGAATTCCGATTCCGTCATGATTTGGCCTTGCCATGTTAAACTGCAATTTTGCCATTACTTGCTCAATTATGCGTGCGCTGATTGTATTTATCTGTGCGGCCAGCCTGCTGACCGCCTGCGGTTTCAAAGGCCCGCTCTACCTGCCCCAAACTCCGGCGAACGATTCGCCCAAGCCGGCGAGCAGCACGGCATCGGTGGCCAGCTCTGCAGCCGTGGAATCTACAGCCGTCAAATAGTCTGCGGCGTAGCCATAAAAAAAGCGGCTTGCGCCGCTTTTTTTACATTCTGCTTCGACACACACCAGAGACAATCAGAAACGCTCTGGTAATTTCTGCACAATGATGATGCGCTTGTTTTCCAGGCGGATATAGCCACCAAATACCAGCTCTTTCAAAATGCGCGCAATCATTTCGCGCGACGAGCCGACCCGGTCGGCTATGGCCTGCTGCGTCAGCGGCTGGCTGACCATTTCCACGCCGTTTTCATTGACCAGCATCGATTCAAACAGCGCGCGCACACGGCCATACACGTCGAGCAAAGCCAGATTTTTCATCGTGGTCGATAAATGACGTACCATGGCCGCCAGATTTTGCACCACCAGATCTTTCACGTGCGGCTCTCTATCCATCGCCTCGCGAAACTCCTGCTTGGTGAACATCAGGAAGGTTGAATCTTCCTCGCATTGGCACGACCAGCCGCGTGGTTCATTATCAATCAGCGAAATCTCGCCAATGGCATCGCCCGGTTCGACCACCATAAACACAAACTCTTTACCCTGATTGTCACTGGCAAAGCAACGGGCGCGGCCTTCAATCAGCACATACATCGACTCAGCCGGATCGCCTTCACGGAAAATGAAGGTCCCCTTGGGCATGGAGCGCTTCAAGCCCGTAGTCAGGATGTACTCAAGCTGATCGTCCGGAAAACCTTGCAACAAGGGGATCGCTTTTAAAATTTCCAACATGTGCAACACCTTTTCTTAGATTCAAAAATTCCAATATGGCGGGATTGACGGCGAGTTGATGGCCGTCTTAACAGGCTTTAGAAATGCTCAGGCAGTTTTTTCAGGATCAGAATCCGTCTGCGGCCAGTTTCCACATAACCGCCAGCGACCAGCTCTTTCATCACCTTGGCAATCATTTCACGCGAAGCGCCCACCCGGTCGGCCAGATCCTGCTGCGTCAGCAAATCATCAATCAGCAAACCTTCATCGGTTTGTACCGCCATCGCCTCAAACACATTGCGGATTCGTCCGTACACATCTTTGAGCGCCAGATCGCTCACCGCCCGCGTCAGACGACGAATAATCATGGCGGCGTTGCGCAACATGGCATCCTTGATTTGTGGATGGGTGTCGAGCAGCGCAAAAAAGCTCTGCCGGGAAATCGACAGGAAAACACAGTCCTCATCGGCCTCGGCACACACCGCCCTGACTTCATCGCACAACAGCGACAACTCGCCAAACGACACGCCAGGCTCAACAACGCCGTACACAAACTGGCGCCCGGCATCGTTGCTGTGAAAAATGCGCAAGCGCCCTTCCACCAGCACCAGCAATTGCTCAACCGGCTCGCCTTCGTTAAAAATCAGCATGCCTTTCGAATAATGCCGTGGTGTTGCTACTGCTTCCAGATCGTGCAGATCGCTATCTGACAAAGAGGCAAACAGCTCAACATTCGACAGCACCGATTTAAATGTCATTACGCCTCCTTAATGGGACTTATCCTGCGTTTTGTGCGCCACGGCACTGGCCGCCGAAGCGGTTTCCGAGCCAGCCTGCGCAGCCGGATCTTCGGCAGCAGCCTCCATCGGCGAGAGCTGCCCGGTGGTCACATCCGGTGGTGGCGGCACGATGTCGATTTTTTTGCTTTGCATGTACTCGTTCATTTCTTTCCAGCCAGCAAAAATATCCGACTTGGCCACCTTGGCGTTGCGGCGATAGCAATCTTCAAGCGAGCGGCCACTGTGCCGACACGCAGCACCAATCGCCTTGCCATTGGCCTTGGGTTTGTTCACCGCTTCGAGCAGCTGGTCACACGCGCTCAGGGCCAAAGTCAGCGGCAGCATTAGCAGCAATGTTTTAAGTGCTTTCACATGCACACCTTCAAGCAAAAAATCAAGGTAAATTGTAAGACAAAAAGCCCGTTAAGTCGCAACAACCTAACGGGCTTTTACTATTTGCGACAGCTAAAAACTTACAGTTGCTGGATACCCGCCAGCAACCAGCGTGGATCGCCGCTCATCGGGCGAACAAAGTGCCACATTTCCTTGAATGGCACAGCTGGGGCATTCAGGCTTTCACTCACCCGGCCGCTAAATTCAACGCTGGCCACCATACGGCCGCCTTCATCAACGGCTTCGATAATTTGCAGATTCAACTCGGGGAACTCAGCTACGTCCTGATTGCCACCAATATCTTGCTTAAGCTGCTCGAACAGATCGGGCGTCATATAGCGGCGGATTTCTTCGGCCTGATCAGGCGAATTCAAGGCCTGAATATGCAGGAAGCTGGCACGAGCCTGGCGCAGGAAAGCCGCCGCCTCAGTGCCATCTGGCAAACGGGTAATTGGCGTAGCCGGGACAGTATATGCACCACCTGCACCCTGACCGATACGGAAACCACCACTCAGATCATTTGGCGCAGATTGAAACGCCTGTGGCTGGTAACTTGGCTGATGAGCAGGCTGCGGATTAGCCGGATTCATCGCCGGAACGCCAGCATAAGCATGCGCCTGAGCCGCGGGTTTGCTATTGCGGCGACGCATCAGCATCACGCCACCAGCGGTCAAGGCGCCCAGCAACAGCAAAGTACCCCAAGGAATACCGCTATCGCCCTCGGCAGCACCAGAAGCATTATTACCCATCATATAACCGAGCAAGCCGCCCACCGCCAGACCACCCAAAATACCGCCCATCATGCCACCACTGCTTTTCTTCTGCTGCACAGGAACCGGAGCCATTGGCGCTGGCTGTTGCGGCTGAGCCTGACGCTGCGGCGCCGGTTGCGCCTGGCGCTGCATACCCGCAGAGCGGCCACCGCCAACACGCTTGGCTTCGGCAATGTGGCTAGTAAACAAAGTCGTGCTCATCAGCACCACCATCAAGGTTTGACTGAAACGGGCCATAAATTTTCCTTCCTGTAGAAATCGGTTTTCTGCGGTTTTTCTGCTCAATGTGCCATTAGTGCGGCCAAAGGCCGACAAGTTCAAGCGCTGGGCATATATTTATTGCGAAAAACACATGGTTATACATAGGTATATCCGCACAAACCATATTTAATAAGACCTAGCAGGCAATACCCTTTATAAATAAAAAATGTATCTGCTGCATGCCGCCACTAAAATGCGTGCGCGTCACAAATGATTCCAATTTCACCCAAACAAGGGATGATTCAATTGGCACACTTTGGCATCAGGCCGAATCGGATGGGTTGATCACTCGATATTCTGGATTTGAATACTGACTACACCGCTAAAAACCTTGATACTACTATCCAACGAAGCCAAAAAACCTTCATTGGGTACGGGATTGGGTACAACAAAACGAAGGGTTCACCTGACTGCCGATCTCCCAATGCCCAAATCCACCACTCAAAGCCCTGCCCTGATGAGCTGATTAGTTTGTTTGTTCTAGATTATATCTCGGCAAATATTCGCGCTACTAACTACAAGCAAGAAAAACTCAGTGGGTTATTTTTGGGTTTCATTCGGCGAATGCGTGAACTCTAGCCACTATCTGGACAGATCATCGTCTGGCGCCCTTCGCCGCCGACCACTGGCATAGCTGCCGTCCTCGAAATACACCGTATAACGTACCCATTGACGCCTTTCATCATCCAGCAATTATTGCGTCTTTCGCCTTTCGTGGGCATTTAGGCGAAATCGGCGCACTGCAGCAAAACAAACAATCAACGACAGCAGCATACTCAAAAGGTAATGACTCATAGATTTCATTCCACAAAGCTTGGGGCATGCAATAAGCACACTGCCTGCCGTCCAACATATCTCGCCCAAAATTAAACAAAACAGATTGAGACATGCGACTGACTGTCGAACCCAACCAAAACCCAGAAAAACTCCCACGCTTTCGCGTATTCACCCCCAGTTGTCTGGTCACCACTAGGGACAAACTAATTGGGGGAACAAAGCCTCAGCATCCATCAGCAGCAATTTATTTACGCAGGATAATCAGCATATAGATCAACTAGATTCTCTTAGCTCGCACCGAGCCTCGCACCAACCACGGATTAAATTTTTGGCGATATGAAGTCAGCAAATACAGGCAACTAAACGTATTTGCTGACCTGCAAACCCGGTAAAAGTGTCGGCTAAATCGATCTATGGTGCGAACCTCGCACCAGCTCGCACCTAAACTAAGTGCGCTCATAGTAAATAGCTATCCCTGCTACGAATTCAAACAGAAAAGCAGTCTGAAGGTAATAAAAACCCAGACATTCTGCGTAGTGTAAAACCAAATAAAGAGGGGCATTACGCGCCCCCTCAAAGCGATCGCTTTTGATGCTGCTGAATTTTATTCAATTGATCCAGCCACACACAGCGAACGTCGCCAACCAGCTACCAATTTAGCTAAACCCAAACTTGAATTGCAACTCACTTTGATTGAGTGATTTACCCGTCTATGCAGCTGCTTATCAGCCAAAGTACTAGCCCACTTAAGAATATTGAAGGCCGCAATTTGATAGTTAACGGCCTCTCGTTTTCAATCGTCTGCGTCGGCACATCGGTCTTAGCTGACACTAAAACTTCTTAGTCGATGGCCGAAATCTGTTGGCCATTACAGCCACGACAGTAAGCGAAGCGGAGACGTAGTAACGCATTTCGCTTATTATTTGCTTATATGAATGGCTACTTTCGACTATCTGATTACATTGGCAAGAAAAAAAACGCTTCGTCATCAATTAACGAATTCAGCCCACTAGAAACCATAAAAAAACGGGGGGTTTCATGCATCTTCACTCGTATCGCCTAAAAAATTTTCGACGCCTGCAGGACGCTCATATTGAGTTAGCTAACGACATATCAATATTTGTAGGATCGAATAACAGCGGGAAAACGTCGGCAACTCAGGCCATCCAAGCATTTGTCATGGGTGGAAGAGATCGTTTCAGCCTTTATGATTTCAGCTCTTCTTGTTGGGGACTCTTCGATGTTGTGGTCAACAATTCTCGGACAGTAAATTAAGTTGTCTTTCCTTAATAGCAGGGGCTAGCCCGCCATTGGCGGTGTGTGGCCGCTGCCAGTTGTAATACGCCATCAGGTAAACGCCAATATCCAGCTTGGCTTCTTCTGCAGATTCATACCCAGGCTTTGGTATCCATTCTGTTTTAAGACTGCGAAATAGCCGCTCCATCGGCGCATTATCCCAACAGCACCCGCGCCGACTCATGCTTTGCTGCATCTGGTAGCGCCATATCCGTTGCCTAAACAACCGACTGCCATATTGGCTACCCTGATCCGAGTGAAATATCACTCCCAGTGGCTGGCCACGCTGTTGCCAGGCATGATCTAACGCACGGCTGACTACCTCGGCATCCGGGTGCTCACTAAGCGCCCAGCCCACCACGCAACGGGCAAACAAATCCAGCACCACAGCCAGATAAATCCAGCGATTACCCGCCCAAATATAGGTGATATCGCCACACCAGACCTGATTCGGTTGCTCCGGATTAAACGCCCTCTGCAATAAGTGCGGAATGTCTGGACGTTCATCTTTGTGGACTTTGTAGCGATGCGCGCCTGGCTGTTTGCACTGCAAATCGGCTTCTCGCATGAGCTGGCGCACTTTATATCGGCCAGCCGTAATGCCTTCGTACCGCCAGCATCCAGACTAGACTGCGGCTACCTGCCGCATTTCGACTTTGCTTAAACAGATTGCGTACTTTGGCGCGCAACTCGATCCGTTCACGATCAATATGCTGGCGTCGATGCCGGTAATGGTAATAACTGGAACGGCAAATACCGAAGGTGCTGCAGACCATTTCTACGGGTTCATGCTCACTTAATTGGTCTACCAGCGCGTACGATTGAGTTCGTCCGCCATTAAGAGAGCTGTGGCTTTTTTTAACAGGGCTTTCTCCCGTTCCAGCCGATCAATGCGCGCTTCGAGCTCCTGAATGCGACGCTGGTCTGGCGTGAGTGCTCTGGCCTGCGGCGTGATGCCCTGTCTTTCCTGTTTCAGCTGCTTAATCCAGCGACGCAGTATGTTCTCGCCGACGTTCATCGCCTTACTGGCTTGTGACACCGTGTGGCCTTGATCGACGACCAGACTGGCGGCTTCGGCTTTAAATTCCGGGGTAAATGTCCTGCGAACTTTGCTCATGAAACACCTCGTTAATGGTGGCGAGATTACCACCTAAGTTGGTGTCCGAAATCATTGAACCACAACAGGTTTGTGCCTGCACATTAGCATCAACAGGTACGAGTGCCGAAACATCAAAAAATTTAGGCTCAGAAAAAGCAGTTATCATTTTGCCAACCCCACGGTAATTTCAACGTTCAACACAGGGGCTGGAAAAGCATCGCTAACCTGCTTGCAGGCGTCGGCCAGTCTTTGTCCACGAATAAATGCTCGGCGTAGCATACGAGCAGCTGCACATAGCCGTTCTAGTGCAAGCTTTGGCAAACTCTTGCGTGGCAGATCGGGCAATTTATCGACGCCAAATACAGCACGGTTTAATGTGGCTTGAATCTTGGCGTACATCCCAGGGTGAGGCACAGCACCAGCAGGCTTGCCGTAAATGGCGCAATATTCCTCTTTAAAGACAGCCAACGTGTCTGCCACTTGCAATTGCATCTGAGCTGCAGCACTTTGCTGCTCGGCTCTGCCCGTGGTCCAGTACGAGAAGAGCGCCGTTGTGCATTCGTCTTGATAAGCCAACAAAGATTGACGAACTTCGGGCTTGACGCGGTTTGGCTCAATCGAATTTAGAAATGCGGGAATTTGATTAAGTGGCAAGGTCAGCATTTCTTGTGAACGGCCTTGGCTATCGCGCGCTATCATAAGGTGACACCTCCAGCGGGGATTACTGCTGAGCTTTCGATGCTGTGAAGCAAAGGCAATCCCGAATACTGCGCACAAATGGCGAACGGAAACCCAAAAATCATCTTCGCAGGAAAAAGCTTCAATGTTTCCCAGCGCAAACGGAATAAGGTGGTTTTGAGTAATGGCCGTTTTTCGAGGTGATTGCTTTGGTTTAACCGGTGACTTAACATCAGCACCAGCTCTTGCAGGAGCGCCAAAGCCGTCTTGCTGTTGATTCAGTGAGGCGGCTTTGTTCATTGTTGCACCCCACGGGCATCAAGCCATTCGCGCACTAGCTCAACTTTCCAAGCTGTGACTTGAGGAGAGAATTTGACTGGGGCGGGAAACTTACCAGCCTTCACCATTTTCCATAGCTGGGCTCGTGAAAAGGGCAAGATCTCTTCGCCAATCAGCTTAGCCTCGCGCACATAACCCGTGGCAGGCAAAGCGCCGTAAGTTGGCTTGGCAATCTGTGCAATTGGTGGTGTTGGTGACTGCACGCCCGCACGCACGGGCTGTAATTTCTGATCTAATTTGGACATGACTCCGATCCTATTAAACGGGTGGAGTCAAAAATATAAAAGTCACCTACCTTTACTGGAAGTCATGGGTATGCGACAAAAGTGTACCGGCATAGTTTTTTCAAAAAATCATGCCTTTACAAATGCTTAGTAAAAATATATCGCTATTCTTGATTCGTTATGTTTCATATGCCAGTTGCAAAGAGAACCGTGCCAAACTATGTCGATCTAACATTCGATCTGCTTCTGGCTTTACTGTTTTACGAACTCGCTCGGGAGCAGGACAGAGTTCATCATGGAATAATATTTCGCCTATTTGATATTGAGTCAGCTCAAGGTTTGAAAGCTGAGCAAACAGCGTTATATCGATATACTGCAAAACTCTAAATTCGCGCCATTTTTTCATATCTTTGTCGCCAAAACTCCCTTTTTCTGGCGCTGCAATAGCAAAGTCTTTGCGAACCTGCTTTAACCATTCTTTGATCCCATCAATAATGATCTCGTCTGGCGCGAGAATATCAATGGATGCCAAGATCTCACCATTACTGGCCTCAACAATATCGGGGTAGCGATTTTTATTAATTAAATGCACAGGTATATGGTCAAACACTTCCAGTTCCGTGCTATCCATCCCACCAGCTAGAAAATCGACTGCATCAATTTTTAGCGAAGATACTAGCTCCGAGAAAAATACGTCTCCTGCATGTGCGGCCAAATGGCTAGGCTTGATACTACGTACTGGAGAATAACTAAACTCGTGCGGCTCTATCCGGCACTCAATATCTGCCTTTTCAGGGCCAAGACTTTGGCTTCCAATTTTCGCAATATGGCGTGCATATAAGAGCATTTGCTCTTCATTCAAACGATTTTGTGAGGCATCACCCAGAAAGTAACGCCAATGTGAACGGTACTCAAATTCACTAAGCCAATCTTTAAGACTGAAATTAATAATTTTTCGTTCATAGTGATGATTATCGAACCAAGATAAGATCTGCTTTGCCTCGCACAGAGTTTTAACTTTCTTCAACGAGCTATTTTCAGCTTCTTTTTTTACCGACATTACGCGCCCTTGAGCGTTATTCCCTTGGAAATAATGATCACCGCGCCAGCGGGTAAGGGAGCCCGTTTTCGATTGGCCGATCTAGGCGCGGCAAACTCGATTAGTTGCTGTCGTTAAATACCGAAAGCAATCCTTGATCTAACGTGAGCAATTGCAGGCCATGAGCCTGTGCCGTGGCAGCAATCAACGCATCTGGCAATTTCACCTTGCGGCTACGGCGTAGCGCGATGGTCGCAACCTCAATCTCTTCAATAATTGGCAATACACGCAGGCCAGCCAGCAAAGCTCTGGCCTTGGTATCGGCCTCAGGCGTCATACCCTGCCAGCTCAATACCTCAATGCGCGTAATTACCGACACGCTACATCTGGCCAATGGCACATTCTTGGTACGAAAAGACGCAACGGCAGCTTCCGTGCCCGCCAATAGTCCGATGATGATATTGGTATCGAGCAGCATTAGCGCACCCACTCATTGCGCATTTCGTTCTGCACTGCCAGTGGATCGCAATTTGCAAATGCAGGATCTTCTTTCAAGCTGCCAATCAGGTGTTCAAGCGGCTCAACTGCTGTAGCTCGGGCTTGTTTCTGTGCCACAAACTCAGCAAAGTCCACCACCTCGGCCAAAGCTGCCTCGGGCAGCGTGTTTGCCAACTCAATCAATCGTTGTGCTTGGGTCATGATTATTACCTCAGTTGTTCACACTACATGGCGGCAATTGAAGGTAGCGCCGCAATACTACTCAGTTTATGCAGCTTTGGTTTTAGCTGGCTTTTTGTTCTTCAGATCGATCACATTACCTTTGCCAAACTCTAGATCATGCATCAATGCTGCCAGCTTATTGTGGGCCTCACGGCGCTCTTCAAAGAAATCATGGGTATCGTACACACCTGCCACACCGCCCAGCTTGTGATTCAGGCAGCGCTCAGCAATATGCGGCGCAATACCCAAAGCGCTAAGCTGGGTTCTGGCCGTGCGGCGCAAGTCATGCACAATAAAATCGGGCACGTCCGGCATACAGCGCTTTACCTTACCCAGCGCGGTATTCAGTGTGCTTTCGCTGATGTGCGGGCAATTACGCGCCCCCATGCGCCGCGCAGGCAGCACATATGGGCTTGCACCAGATAGCCGCTTTAACTCTCGCAAATACTCAACGGCAATCGGCGGCAACGGCACATCAATCGCCACCTCGGTTTTGCTGTTTTCCTCTGGCAAATGCCAGACTGCCTCATCAAGATCGAACTCTGCCCACTTGGCACCAGCCAATTCCATTTTGCGGCACGCCAATATCAGCAGCAGCCGGATTGTTAAGTCATTTTGAACACTAAACCCTTTGGCCTGCTTCATGGCACTGAAAAGCTGACACAGCTCGGGACGCGTCAATGCTCGGGTTCTCGCTTCCTGCTTGCCACCCGCATCAATTGGCAGCAGCTCTACCGCAGGGTTTGTTACTAGCAAGCCACGACGCACAGCAAACCCGAATAAGCACTTGCACAGAATTAGAACGCGGTTGGCCATTGTCGGTGCGCCCCGCTCTTTAATCGGCTGGAGCAAAGCCACGATATCCGTAGGCTTTACGTCTTTGATACTCATTCGGCCTATAGCTGGACGAATATCTTTGTCGATTTGGCGCTTTTGAATGTAATGGGTCTTGATGTTGGGCAGGACTTCGGACTGGTAATAGTCATCAGCCAGCGTCGCCACATCAATATCACGGCGTTTTTCCTCGATCTTGGCTGCGGCTTCAACGATACGAGCTTGTTTCTCTCCCGCGACATCATGACCAAGCTTAACCTTGGCCATAAGGCGAATAGCCTCTTTACGTGCCTCAGCAAGCGACAAGACACCATAGCTGCCAATACTCAGCTTGCGATCATTGCCCTGAAATTCATAGCGGAAATACCATTGAGGCACAGCATCGCCTTTACGAAAGCGCAGCACCAGCCCATTGCCATCGGCACGCCCCTGGAATCGCTCGTCTTTCTTAACCCAAGACTTGATCAGTAGATCATTCAGCTTACCCATATCGCCCCCAATAAATGTACCCAATCGGGTTGGATACGGCATTGGGTACGACCTTGGGTACACTATAACAGCGAGACCACCTAATATCCATAGAGACGCACAAAAACAAAAAGCCCTGTATTTATAGGGCTTTTCACTTTTACAGAGAACGCAGCGAGACGCGTAGAAACGTCATTCAATGTTCTGAATTTGCTCGCGCATCTGCTCGATCAGCACTTTGAGTGCCATCGCCACTTTCGTCGTATCCACCGAAACGGATTTGGAGCCAAAGGTATTGGCTTCACGGTTGAGTTCCTGCATCAGGAAATCGAGGCGTTTGCCCGCGTTGCCGCCAGTTTTCACAATCCGGCGCAGTTCGGCAATATGGGTGTGCAGACGATCCACTTCTTCCTGCACGTCGATTTTCTGCGCAAACAGCACTAGTT
This sequence comes from Chitinibacter sp. FCG-7, assembly GCF_040047665.1. Lineage (NCBI taxonomy): Bacteria > Pseudomonadati > Pseudomonadota > Betaproteobacteria > Neisseriales > Chitinibacteraceae > Chitinibacter > Chitinibacter mangrovi. The sequence continues at coordinate 2,494,483 of NZ_CP157355.1, read as the reverse complement.
CCTGACGGATGCGATCATCATCGGCAGTGCCAATCGCATCAATGAAGCGCTGTTTTAATTTTGTCTCGTACTCGTCGATAATTTGCGGCAGGCGCGGTTTGATCTCCAGCAGAATGTGCTCCATTTCATCAGCGCGAGCCAGCAGGATTTCACCCAGCTTGGCGCCTTCGCGGGCACGGGAAGCCAGAAACTCATCCAGTGCGGCATCCAGAATTTCCAGCGCGGTGCTCTGCAAAAGGTCAGTGGGCAAGGCATCTGACTCGATCACGCCGGGCCAGCGCAGGATTTCCCCCATGCGCAAATCACCCGCCTGCAGTTGATGCTCCTTCACCTGATCGGCCAGCCGCAGCAGCTCGGCGACCAAAGCGTTGTTTAGGCGCAACTGGGTTGCGGCACCCTCTCTGGCATTGAAACTGACACGGCATTCAAGCTTGCCACGGTTGAGACGACCGGTGAGCTTTTCGCGAACCGCGCCTTCGAGCGCACGAAAATCCTCTGGTAAACGCAGGGTTAGATCCAGAAAACGATGGTTGACCGCGCGCAACTCAACGGTCAGAACACCATGCGACAATTCGCGTTGACTACTGGCGTAACCAGTCATGCTATAAATCATATAAATCCTTTGTAAGAAGCCGCTTTACAATTGCCAAGTCGCGACACACAATTCACTGATACTCCGATTATAACGAAAGCCACGCATGGCCACCCCTAGCAATCAACCGCTTTCGCGCGGATTCCAGTTACAAAATTACACGATTGCCAAGCTACTCTCAGCTGGCGGCTTCAGTATTGTCTATTTGGCGCACGACGAGAACGATTATCCGGTCGCCATCAAGGAGTATTTGCCCAATTCGCTCGCGCTGCGCAAAGAAGGCGTTGCCGTGCAGGCCACCAGCGAAGAGAACATCGCGCTGTTTCGCCATGGGCTGAAGTGTTTCTTTGAAGAAGGTAAAACGCTGGCGCGAATTCAGCACCCGAATATTGTGCGGGTACTGAATTTTTTCCGCGCCAACGAAACCGTCTATATGGTGATGGAATACGAGCGCGGGCGTACCTTGCAAAAAGAAATCCAGCTCAACCACGAGCGCGAAGGCGTCGATGAAAAGCTGATCCGTAGCGTTTTTTACAATCTGCTCAACGGCCTGCGTGAAGTACACCTGAATAAGCTGCTGCACCTCGATATCAAGCCGGCCAATATTTATATCCGCAAAGATGGCTCGCCTGTACTGCTTGATTTTGGTTCGGCCCGCCAGACACTTAGCACCGAACACGCACGCCTAACGCCCATGTATACGCCCGGCTTTGCCGCACCAGAACAATATCGGCGCAAAGATCAATTAGGGCCTTGGACCGATATTTATGGTGTTGGCGCGTCCATGTTTGCCTGCATTGCCGGTACAGCACCGCAGGCCTCGGACTCGCGCGAAAAGGAAGACAAAGTTCAGCGCCTTGAAACGCTGTACGCTGATCGCTATTCGCCCGAATTGCTCAATCTGATCCATCAGTGCATCGCAGTGGATCCGGCTCAGCGCCCGCAAAGCGTATTACAAATCCAGAAACTCCTGCTTGAACCGGGCTCGCCGCCGAATAAAAAATCCAATCTGCTCAATTCGATCAAACGCAAATGGCAAGATATGACCCGCCCCAAGCGCAAAGGTGAAGAATGAAATTTACCGTTTTTCAGGATAGCCGCAAGGGTGGCCGTGAATACAATCAGGATCGCGTGGGCTACTCCTACAGCCGCGATGCCTTGCTGCTGGTCGTGGCCGACGGCATGGGTGGGCATTTGCACGGCGAAGTCGCCGCACAGATCACGGTGGAGCTGCTAAGCGATCAGTTTCAAAAGAAAGCTGCGCCAATTATCCATAGCCCGGCGCAATTTCTGGCCGATGCGCTGCTCAATTGCCATGAAGCCATTTACAACTACGCCATTGCACAGCATTTGCTGGAAGTGCCGCGCACCACAGTCGTCGCCTGCATTATCCAGGACGATATTGCCTACTGGGCACATGTGGGCGATTCACGCCTCTACCTGATCCGCAACGGCAAAACCATCGCGCAAACGCGTGATCACTCCAAGGTGCAAAAGCTGGTTGAATCCGGCGTAATCACCGCCGAGCAGGCCTTGCATCACGCAGAAAAGAATAAAATCTACAATTGCCTGGGCGGCACGCTAATGCCGGATATTGATGTCGGCGGACGGGTCATGCTGCAGGATGGCGATTGCGTCATGCTCTGTACTGACGGGCTGTGGGGCTCTTTGGCGGATGATGAAATCAACCACTTTCTGACCTCGTTCCCGGTGATGTTTGCCGTGCCCCAATTGCTCGACAAAGCCGAATTGCGCGGCGGCAAATTTGGTGACAATCTGACCGCACTGGCCATTAACTGGCATGAAGCCGATATGGCCGAAGACCCCAGCTTTGTCTCGACCGTCAAGCTTGATCAGAACACGATCAGCACCCATGTCGATGCGCTGGGCGCTAGCGCCACGCCGTCGATCAGCGAAGAAGACATCGAACGCGCCATTGCCGAAATCCAGGCGGCAATCAGCAAGTTCTCCAAGTAAAGACCAAAGGGTATACCCTTATAGGGCAAACACAGCAAAGCCTTCAAGACAATACCCAATAAAAAAAACCTCAAGCATGCTTGAGGTTTTTTTTATTGTCCTACTATCACCGCAAATCAGGAACCAATACGACCACCGTCATCCTTGGTGATCACAATCGTTGCCGAGCGCGGGCGTTTGCCTGCCCCGTAACCGGCATTGCTTGGCCACTGGCTAGTGTACTTGCTCGGGTCAGCAATATCGGCCATCTTGGTCGTTTCACCCGGATGCTGGATATTGATAAAGATCGCCTTGCCGTCTGGTGTTTCGCAGAAACCCGTGATCTCGCAATCTTTCGGACCAACTAGGAAGCGTTTCAATTTGTCTGCGGCAGGTGCGGCACCGACTTTGGTCGCCACATCCAGCTTGCTGCCATCAGCTTTGGTGTAGCTGAGCGTTTTATTTGCGCCATCGCCCACTTTGCCAGGAATCGCGGCCAGCATCATGCAGTTGGTCACGTCGGTATAGGCGCCGTCATCGGTCTGAATCCAGCAAATACCAGTACTTGGGCTAAACACCAAGCCATCAGGTGATGACATATCCTGATCATCAGTCAGGTTAGACAGATTGATCATGGCCTTGTCGGCATCGGCTTCGGCGGCAAACACATACACATCCCAGCTGAATGCACCGACTGTTGCGCCTTCTTTGGTACGCAGAATATGGCCGTTCGGGTTACCCGTGCCTTTTTTGCCATCAACGTCGGCATAAGCGCGTGGATTGGCGCTGTCTGGCAGCAATTGTGACGAACCGCTGGCATTGATATTACGGTTGCTGTTGTTCGTCAGTGTCTGGTAGTACTCGCCTGTCACCGGATGCACACCGCCCCACTCTGGGCGATCCATTTTCGTGGCACCCACCGCATCGCCTGCCAGACGGGTGTTGACACAAATATCAGCCTGATCGGCAAAAGTGTACGCGGTGTAGTTTTTGATCAGTGGATTATTCAGTGACAACTCGATCCACTCACCGCTGCCATCGGCGTTGAATTTGGCCACGTACAGCGTGCCCTCGTTCAGATATTTGTCACCGGTCGCCATGCGGTCAGCCGGATTGGCGTCTGCAGCAGACCACAGCGCTTTAGAAACAAACTTGTACATGTATTCATTGCGCGAGTCATCGCCCAAGTACACAGTCAGTGGTTTACCCACCACTGGCAGGCCAAATGCCGCGCTTTCATGGGCAAAGCGGCCCAGTGCAGTGCGTTTTTTCAGTGATTTGGCTTTATCGTAGGCATCCATCTCGATGATATAGCCCTGACCATTCATCTCGTTGCGATAGTCATCGCTGCCATCGGCTGATGTACCCAGTTTGCTGATATTCCAGCGGGCGTATTTGTCTTCGCTGCCGCCCGTTTCCCAACCGTGGCGCGATGCAGCACCTGCATTGCGGCCATAACGTTTCATGGCCACAACGCTCTTGTCATTGCGTGCGGCATCATCGGTGGCCAAGCGGTAGAAATAGCCAGACCAGTTTTCCTCACCCGACAGGAAAGTGCCCCAAGGCGACTTGCCAGTACCGCAGTTGTTGATCGTGCCACGGGTTTTTATCCCATCAGGCGAATATTTGGTTTTGAGCAAGGCGTTGCCGCGCGCAGGACCGGCGATTTCTACTTCGGTCAATGGCGTAACACGGCGGTTGAAGCTTGAGGCTTGTACCGTAGCCCATTTGCGATTGCTCGCTTTGATTTCAACCACCGACAAACCGTGAACTGCAACTTCTTTGTCCACTTCAGCGGCTGGACGTGGCAGAGTGCTGGTGCCACCATTGCCGAACAGGAAGAATGACGATTTGTTCTCATCCGTTGTCGCTTCATGATTCATTGCCAGCAAGGCACGATCTGAACCGGTTGCTGATGGCTTGCCAGCACTATCGAGACCAAAATACTCCATACCATCGTGATGGTCGCCAGCGCGGTTTTCAAAGTCACCATCCGTGCCGTCATTTTTGAACGCAGCGGTGTTGGCCGTCAGCGGATCGCCCAGCGCGTAGATAATCTGGTAGGTGTATCCTGCAGGGATCACTACTTTGTCCAGCGTGCTCTTGGCCACCGCGGCAAAGCCCAGGCTAGCCATAATCGGATTGAGTGGCGTTGCAGGCGTGGGCGATGGGCTGCTAGATGGCGCTGGCGTAGTCAGCGAATTATTAACGCTCTCACCTGACGAACAGGCGGATAAACCCAAACCAGTGCTGGCCAATACCGCAGCACCAGACAAACTCATTCCCAGAAAACCACGGCGGTTTAAACGCTGCTCCAGAATGGTGTCAAACGTCGGATTGGCCGAGTGGTTGGAGTTTTCATCATTGAAATCATTAGACTTGGACATGCGCTTTATGCCTTGGCGGTGAAAAAGCGCTACTCTAAAGCCGGAATATGACAGGAAATCGTCAAAAATATTACGATTTGATGAGTACCAGCCATTCTGACTCGTGAACAGTTCCAGCTTTTAGCGCCGCAAATACTTCCTCACGGCCGCATTATGTTCATCGAGGGTATTTGAAAATTGGCTAGATCCATCGCCGCGTGCAACGAAATACAGGGCAGAGGTATCTGCTGGCTGCACCGCTGCGCGCAGTGCAGCCTCGCCCACCATGGCAATCGGCGTTGGTGTTAGGCCATGGCGCGTGTAAGTGTTATACGGCGTATCGGTGCGCAGATGGGCTTTGGTGATATCGCCGTCAAACGCCTCGCCTACACCGTACACCACTGCCGGATCGGTTTGCAGGCGCATTCCCAGCTTGAGCCGGTTGATAAATACGCCCGCCACCAGCGGCCTGTCACTGGCGCGGCCGGTTTCTTTTTCCACCAAGGACGCCAGTATCAACACCTCGTACGGGTCTTTCAGCGGCAAGCCTTCTTTGCGTGCCGCCCACGCTTCATCCAGCTTTTTCTGCAACAGCCGATTCGCGCGCGCCAATAATTTCAGATCCGAGCTGCCCGCCTCGATCTGATACGTTTCCGGAAAAAACAGCCCCTCGGGCGAGCTGGCCGTAATCCCCAGCTGCGCCAGAATTTCGGCGTCGCTGAGCTTGGCGCTATCGTGTTTCAACTGCGGATGCGCATTCAGCGCACGGCGCACATCGCGCCAATTCCAGCCCTCGACTATCGTCACCATCAACTCGTCGGTGTCGCCTTTGGCCAGCTTGCGCAACAAAATCCACGGCGATATATCGGCGCTAATGCGGTAGCGCCCGGCTTTAAGCTGCGTGTCTTTGCCGCTAATGCGGGCTAGCCAGACAAACAAGGTCGGCGAATCAATCGCGCCCTGCTCTTTAAGCTGATTCGCCAAAGCTTGCACGCTGCCCGCTTGCAGCACCACGGCTCCCGCAGCAGGTTTGGCTTGTGGCTCGCTGGCCCAGCTGTAAAACCAGAATCCGGCCGCGGCCACGCTCACAGTCAGAATCAGCAGGGCAAAGCCCAGTAGCCGCCCCCAGGCTGACGGAGCCGGTTTAGCCGATGAGTTTGCCGAGGGTTTGCGCTTTGCGGGAGGTTTGGTCGCCACGTTCTACATCCAGATTGATTAATCAGTGCCGCCATCAGCGGCCTGCTCGCTGCTGCTCTGCTGCAGTTTTTCCGCTTGCTTGACGGCATAAAATTTCTGCACATTGGCCAATTCGCGCGAGCGGAACATCGGCGGCAGGCTGCGCCAAATCATTTTGCCGTATTGTTTCTCAACCAATCGCGTATCCGCAATCATCAAGATTCCAATATCGGTTTCATCGCGAATCAGCCGCCCTGCGCCCTGCTTGAGCGTAATCGTCGCATTCGGCAGCTGGTAATCCATAAACGGGCTGCGCCCGGCCTTGGTGATTTGCTCCATTCTGGCCGACAGTACCGGATCGTCCGGTGGCGAAAAGGGTAGCTTGTCGATGACGACGAGCGATAATTGTTCACCGCGCACGTCGATACCCTCCCAAAAAGTCTGGCTGGCGACCAGAATCGCGTTCGGCGCGCGACGAAACTGATCGAGTAATTCGGTGCGTGAGGTTGTGCCTTGCAAAAACACCGGCCAATCCAGATTGGCCTCTTTGAGTTTTTCCACCACCAGCTCATGCGCCTCGCGCATCGCTTTTAAGCTGGTAAACAGTAAGAAGGCATGGCCTTGTGTTGATTGCAATAATGGCCACGCTTTTTCGACCACCGCCTGGGTATAGCCCGCTGTATTAGGCGCAGGCATGTCTTGCGGCACATACAGTACTGCCTGTTGTTTGTAATCGAAGGGGCTATCCCAGGTCGCTGTCTCGGCTTTCCATAGACCGAGCTCGTGCTGGAAATGCGTAAATTGATTATTCACCGCCAGCGTGGCCGAGGCAAAAACCCACGCGCGCGGGTTCATATTGATCTGTTTCTGGAATAAATCGGCGATATTGAGCGGCGTGACATGCAACAGGAAACCATGCTGCGTGACGTCGATCCAGTGCACCGTTTCCTTGCTGTCCTCTTCGAGCCAATGGTCGAGTAGCGTCAACATTTCACTGGCGCGTTGCTGGCATTTTTCCAGCCCTTCCGCGCGCTCGGCCTGTTTGGCTAGCAATTGCGCGACGGTTTTGAGCTTGTCCTGCATCACCGCTAATTGAGTGAAAAACTCGCTAAAGCGCTCTTTGAGTTCATGCTGCGGCAGGCGAAGCTGTTCTTTAAAAACCAGCCGCACGTCTTTGGCGGCTTTTTCCAGCGCTTCGGCCGCATTGGGTAATTCGATAAAATCTTTCGCCACCACCAGCGCTTCGGCGCGCGCATCACGCGCAATTTCGACGACCTGGCCGCTGGTCAGCGTGTCGCCAAAAAATAGACTGGCGACTTCGGGCAGCTGGTGCGCCTCGTCAAAAATCACCGTATTACAGGCGGGTAGCAACTCGCCCGCGCCTTCGTCACGCAGCCAGACGTCGGCAAAAAACAGGTGATGATTGACGACGACGACGTCGGCTTCCTGCGCCTCGCGCCGCGCTTTGAGGACGAAACATTCTTTGTGGCTGGGGCAATCCTGACCGAGGCAATTATCACGCGTGCTGGTCACGTGCGACCAGATCGGCGCGTCTTCCGGCACGCCCTGACATTGCGCCTTATCGCCCGACTGCGTGCTGGCCGCGTAGCGTTTCACTTTTTGCAGATCGACGACATCCTCGCGGCGCATAAAGCGCCCTTCGTGTTCGGCGCGCTCCAGGTGATAGTGGCAAACGTAGTTGCTACGACCTTTGAGCAGCGCCACCGTGACCGGCACTTTCAGCACATCGCGCACACTGGGAATATCACGTTTAAAGAGCTGATCTTGCAGCGTTTTAGTGCCGGTCGAAACGATGGTTTTACCACCCGATAACAGCGCGGGAACCAGATAGGCAAAGGTTTTACCCGTCCCCGTCCCCGCCTCGGCAATTAGCTGGCCGTGCTCGTCAATCGCCTTGGCCACCGCCTGCGCCATTTCCAGCTGCGGCTGGCGCAGTTTATAGCCGGGAAAAGCCACAGAAAACGGGCCATCGTTGGCAAAGGCTTCTTCAAGAGTCATGGCACGCGCCGCAAAAAATTCAGACGGCGATTGTAGCAGCCAGCACTATTGTAGGGTGAATTAGGCCGCTCGTAGCGATAAAAAACACGCTAAGGCAAATCGGCCGAAATCCTCCGTGACGCGACAAAAATGGTGGGTTATGGCCGCATCAGCAATGGCGCTTGCACAACATTGATAGGCGGCCTAACCCACCCTACGCCCATCAAGACCAATTCAAACCAATCACATCCATCCCCAGCACGCCTAATTCAATACTCTGGTGCAGCGGTGTAACGCTCGGCGCTTCACCATCAATTCCCGCTGCAGCGCGGGCGATCAGCAACGGCAGAAAATGCTCCGGCGTTGGATGCGCACGGCGGGCGTGGCGCAGCCGATTTTGCCAGTCAAGCCAGAAGGCTTTACCCTGGGTATTGAGCGCTACATAGCTACCAGCAATGAATTCAGACGCATACTGCTCTACCGTATATTCACCTGTATCCGATTGCATCCTAGAGAAGGCGTCGCGCAAATTATGCGTAATGCTGCCCGATGTCATCAGCAACACATCGTCGGGCAGAACCTGCCCCAGTCGCTCGCCCAAGCGCCAATGCGCGGCATTATCCAATCCCCAATGCGCTGCGTTATCCATACCTTGCGACAGCGAAATCGTCACCAGCGGCACATCGGCTTGTGGGTAGATCAGTTTGAGCGGCACCCACGCGCCATGATCGAGCGCCGGATCATCGCTGATCGCCACGTCCTGCCCGTCTGCCGCCAAGGCTTGTGCGATCTGCACCGCCAGCTCAGGCGCGCCATTCGGGCGATATTGCATCTGGTACAGCTCGGGCGCAAAGCCGCCAAAATCATGCCATTCCTGCCATTGTGCCGCCGTACCTACGACGGTTTTACGGGCGATATTGTGCGCCGAGATCAGCACAATCGCGCGCGGACGCGGCATGGTTTGGCCCAGTTGCTCAAGAAAATGGCGAGCCGGGATGTCATCAATCACCGTCGATGGCGCACCATGACTAATAAATAAGCTGCGAAATTTGCGCATAAGAAGCTCCGTATCGTTTGTAAAATGATACGGACAAGACGGACGACGCGCGGCGAAGAGTTTTGAAGCAGTTGTGCAAAATGGCTGAATGCAATCTGGCGGGAACACAACGCAGCCAATGGCAATCAAGCGCCCGTGCTGATTCATGCGTTAAACTGCTGCATAGCTGGAATCAGCGATTGAGAGTTCGGCATTGAAATGCATACTCCCAAGAATCAAAAATATTGGAATTACTTTCAAAAAGAGCCTAGCCACCCTAGTGATATGCGAAGGTTTCTTTCACATACTGGATTCTAAAGTTCAACTCATGAACGAACCACGCTGGTTTGTTTGGATGCCTAAAAAATAACCATGTCAAATTTCTGGAACGACGATATCGCAGCGATGACTCTCACAGAAGCCGAGAAAAATGGCTTGCAGATCTTTCGCAACTATACAAATGCCTTTGAGAAAAGTGCAGCAGAGCGATTCGTAAGCAAAGCAAATGAGGTTCAGTATGACACCTCAAAGCTGGATGGAATTCTCAGTTTAATCGTTGAAGAGGATGTTCGGTTTTTACCAGTAATCGCATGTTCATTCTCCGATGAACAACTCGAAGGCATGTTTAAACGAGAAATCCCTGATGGTGTTCCCGGCGGACGATCATCGATGCTGTCTGGATATGGAAGCCTTTCCAGATTTTCGCAGAGAATTCAGATTTCTTTTGCATTTGGTTGGATGGGACATGATGTTCTCGAAGAACTCGACAAACTACGTAAAATTCGTAATGACACCTCCCACTCTTGGGATATCAACTCCGTGCGAGACAAGTTGGATGTGCTAATTGACAGTCGGATGTTGAAAATCGAAGAGCAACTGGGCGATGGAATTCGACTTCCTGAAAGATTCTGGGAAACTCTTTCAAAAGAGGAGTTGTTTAGGGTGCGACTAATTTGGCTGCTCGGCCGATGCTTTTATGAGTCCCATTTATTTGCCTCTGCAATAAAGCAGCGACTGAATCCGCAATTAGCGCTTTATGGAGAAGCCAAAACAAACTTGCTAGTAAGTGTTGCAACAAAGTGTGTGACGGCCACAAAGTCTGTCATTTCGCCAGCACAAGCTAGTTGAAACAGCCTTGCTGGGTGCGCAACGCTTCGCGTTTCACACTCTACGACCCACTCTTTCATCACCGTTTTGACTCGTTAGCTCCCGGCTGCTCCGCAATCAAGCGCCCCAAAGTCCTCATCGCCAGCTCAAAATCATCATTCCACTGCCCGCCAAAATTGAGCCGCATGCAGTTTTGAAACTGACGGCTGGCGGAGAAGATCGGGCCGGGGGCGATGCTGATGCCTTGTTCGGCGGCTTGGCGGTGTAGGCGTAGCGTGTCAAAACCAGCGGCAAATTCCAGCCAGACAAAATAGCCGCCTTGCGGGCGCGAGACGCGTACGTCGGGCGGGAAGTGGCGGCGGATTGCATCAAGCATCAGCGTCAGTTGCGATTCGAGCGTGTGGCGCAGTTTGCGCAGGTGTTTATCAAATGCGCCAGTTTGCAGGTAATCGGCAATCGCCACTTGCGCCGGTACGCTGGCCGATAACGTCGTCATTAATTTCAGTTGCTCCACTTGCCGCACAAAGCGGCCGGGCGAAACCCAGCCGATGCGATAGCCGGGCGCGAGGCATTTGGAAAACGAGCTGCAATGCATCACCCAGCCGTCTGTATCAAACGCTTTGGCGGGCAGCGGCTGGCGCGCGCCAAAGTAGAGCTCGCCATACACATCGTCTTCGATCAGCGGAATCTGCCGTGCGCTGAGCATGTGCACTAAGCGCTGCTTTTTTTGCTCGCTCATGCTGACGCCCATCGGGTTTTGGAATGAGGTCATCAGCCAGCACGCTTTAACCGGGTGTTGATCGAGCAGCTGTTCCAGCGCATCCAGATCCAAACCATCTTGCGCACAAACGGGGATTTCCAGCGCCTTCATGTTCAGCCTTTCAATCGCTTGCAGCGGCGCATAAAAGCCGGGCGATTCAATGGCGATCAGATCACCGGGCTGCGCAACGGCGGCTAGGCATAAATTGAGCGCTTCGAGCGCGCCATTGGTGATGATGATATTTTCCGGCGCTAGCGGCATGCCGAGGCCCAGATAGCGCAAGGCAATTTGCTGGCGCAAAGCCAAATGCCCGGGCGGCAAGCTGGCGACGGTTTCCCACGGATCGATAAAGCGCGCGCTGCTGGCCAAAGATTTAGCCAAGCGCTGCAGCGGAAAATGCTTGGGCGACGGAAAAGCCGAGCCCAGCGGCAGAATATTGCGATCTTGCACCGCGCCCAGAATACTGAAGATCAATTGGCTGATATCGACTTGCGCCGGTTGTGGCGTGGCGCTGCTGACTTTGGGCATTGCAAACACATCGTGCTTGATGCCGAGCGCAAAATAGCCCGAGCGCTCGCGCGCTCGCACCAGCCCACGATCTTCCAGTCGGTGATAAGCCTCAAACACGGTGGAGGCGCTCACCTGATGTTGCGCGCGCAATTTGCGTACCGACGGCAGTTTGCTACCTGCCGGGATTGTGCCATTGCGAATATCGGCGGCAATCAGTTCGGCCAACGCTTCATAGCGTTTCATAGCAGTCCTTCGTAGCGCTTCATATCAGCCCTTCATAGAGTTTCATAACAGTCCTTCGTAACGCTTCATAGCAAACCTTGCGACTTGATCAATCTGATCCGGTTTTTGATTCGTTTTCTGATTCTGTTCTGCTTTTGGGCAGTATCGCATACTCAGCCGTATTTCAGTCCATCATCGGCCAGGTTCAAGCAATGAGCAGCTCGACTCCCAACTCAGCATCGCCCAGCAGCGACGCGCAAATCATCCACTTTCACTCGCATAAGAAAATCTACCCGCGCTGGGTGACGGGCTACTTTAATAATTGGCGGATTTTCTTTGTCGTTGCGACGCAATTGTTTTTTTACGGCGTGCCATGGCTTGAAATCAATGGCCGCCAAGCCTTGTTATTCGATATCGCCAACAGCAAATTTTATATTTTTGGCCTGGTGTTCCTGCCGCAAGATTTTATTTATCTGATGGCGCTGCTGCTGGTGTCGGCATTCGGGCTATTTGTCTGGACGGCGATTGGCGGGCGCTTGTGGTGCGGCTATGCCTGTCCGCAAACGGTGTATACCGAGATTTTCCTGTGGATAGAAAAATGGACTGAGGGCGATCGATCGGCGCGAATCAAGCTCGACCAAGCGCCGCTATCGGCACGCAAAATCAGGATCAAAACGCTGAAGCACACTATCTGGATTGCGCTGTCTTTATTCACTGGGCTGACCTTCGTCGCCTATTTCACACCGATGAGTGAATTGCAAAGCGGCTTGGCGACATTGAGCATTGGGCCGTGGGACACGTTCTGGATTTTGTTTTATGGCCTTGCCACCTATGGCAACGCGGGGTGGCTGCGTGAGCAAGTCTGCCAGCATATGTGCCCGTACTCGCGCTTTCAAAGCACGATGTTTGATAAAGACACGCTGATTATTAGCTACGACAGTAATCGCGGCGAGCCACGCGGTGCACGCGCCATTGGCAGCGACTACCAATTGCAAGGCTTGGGCGAATGCATTTCGTGCACGATGTGCGTGCAGGTGTGCCCGGTCGGGATTGATATTCGTGATGGCCTGCAATACGAGTGCATAGGCTGTACCGCCTGTATTGATGCCTGCGATCAGGTGATGGATCAGGTCGGCTATCCGCGCGGACTGATCCGCTACACCACGGCCAATCAGCTGGAGAACCCGGCTCACCAGGCACGCTGGTGGACCCATTTTCGCCGCCCGCAGCTAGCGCTGTTTAGCGTGATGCTGCTGATGGTGATGGCCGTTAGTGCCTATTCATTGCAACACCACCAGCCACTGAAAGCCGAAATTGTCCGCGAGCGTAATACGCTGCTGCGCGAGCTGGCCAATGGCGAGCTGGAAAATGTGTATCGCGTTCGGCTGCAAAATACCGCCGAACACCCGCGCGAATTTATGCTGGCCGTCACGGGGCTAGTTGGCATCAACACAGAAATTGACCGAAATGAAGCTTTGCAATTGGCGGGAACGCAAAGCAGAGAATTTGTCGTGCGTGTACGCACCGCAGCCAGCCACGCCAAGGCTGGCGCAAACCCGATTCAATTCAGCATCCGGGCGCGGGATGATGCCGCAGTCCAGATTCATGAAGCGGCGACGTTTTTTGGCCACTGAAATTGGCTCTGACACCGAAACATGAGCAATACACCGCTCGAGGCGGGGAGGCACAAAAAACGCCAGCCTCAAGTCGTGAGACACAAAAATGCCTCGCCCTAGGCAGGGAAACTAAAAAAAACGCCCCGCTCAAGGCGGGGCTAGTAACTACAGGGAGAGATGAAACAAACTACACACTTGCGTTGCACCACAGCCTTTCGGCAGAGTACCTAAGCTTGGAGATCAATCACAAACTTACCCTAGCTCAGAGGGAAAACGCGGCGGAAAGTTCATCGTCCTGCGCTAAAAATTGCATGGTATTTTTTACTTTGCACTAAAGAACAAAGTCTGACCACTTTGCCCATGGCTGGCCTGCCCCAGCCAGTAAAGAATAGCCGGCATGATGGCGCTGGTTTGAGGCAAGCTGTCTTTTGATTCAGCCGGATGCGTGGCCAAACGGAATGGCGACTGGATCGGGCCGGGAACCAGCTGGTTGATCCGCAAATGAGTGAATTTATCCCATTCCGAAGCGGCAATTTGTACCCAGTTTTGCTGCGCCGCTTTGGTAACGCTAAAGCCGCCCCAGTAAGCGCGCGGCTCGAACGCATGCGTCTCGCCGATCACCAGCACCGCAGCGTCGGGCGACGCTTGCAGCAGCGGCAGCAGCGAGCGCGTCATCGCAAATGGTGCGGCGACGTTGACGCGGAACATATCCACCCATTCGTCGAGCTTTTGCATACTCAAAGGCGACAAATGATTAAAGCCGTTGGCACAATGCAAAATGCCGTCGAGGCGGCCAAATTCTTTTTGAATCAGCACGCCTAGCTGCGTCAGCTCAGTCTCGCCTGCTTTGGCCAGATCCATCGGCACGGCAGCCGGTTGCGGCCCGCCGACCGACTCAATTGCGTCGTAAGTACGGCTGAGTTTCTTTTCATTCCGCCCCAGCAAAATCACCGTCGCGCCCAGTTTGGCCAGCTCCACCGCTGCCATCGCACCAATGCCCTGCCCTGCGCCGGTCACCAGAATCACGCGATCCTGCATTGATTTGGGTTCGGCCTGATAGTTTTTCCAGCTTTCCATGATGAGATCCAAGTTTAAATATACATAGCAAGGTATTGCCATCTATCCCAATTCATAAAATGGCTACAGGGCAATACCCTTAAAATCTTTTAATACTGCCTGCGCAGCTTTGACGCCGCTACGCACCGCTCCTTCCAGCGTCGCCGGATATTCGCCGCGCGACGCGCCTTTCATCGACGCCAGACCCGCAGTGTAATCACCCGCCAGATACAGACCCGTAATCTCGGTGCGATGATCGGGGCGAACTAAATCGGGCGTGCAGGCAAACGTCGCGCGTTTTTCGGTAATCACCTGCTGCTGCAACACCAGATCGGGCAAACCCAAGCGCAGATGCAATTCGGCCTGCACCGCCAGCGCCAGCTCATCGTGGCTTAGCCCGCTGTGCAGGCCCTGCGCTGAAATCACGACGGCGATCAGGCCGGCGCAATCGTGCGTCACCCCACGATCAAACACCCATTGCGAAAAGGAATCGGAAAGCCCCAGCATAGGCTGGCTCAGCTTTACATCGGCTTCGTATTGCAAATACACCGTCACAATCGGCTGGTACGGCCAGGCTGCCAGCTGCTGGGCGAGGACGCGCGTTTGCTCAACTTCAGCCAACAGTTTGGCCGTTTGATGCGGCGCAGTCGCAACGATAACAGCGTCAAAACGCTGATCATCGTCATCCAAATACCAGCCACCCGTATTGCCATCAATCGCTTTTACACGCTGACCCAGTCGAATATACCCACCCAGTTTTTTTAAATATTCGGCAGCAGGCGCTGGAAATAGCTCGGTAAAGTCAAGTTGAGGCAGCATTAAATCGGAAGCTGCACGGCGGCCACCCAGGCTATCGCGCAAAACATTGAGCAGCACTTGCGCGCTTGCCAGTTCCAGCGGCGTATTGAGTGCCGCCAAGGTGAGCGGAGCCCAGAAACGGCTGATGAGTCCGTCGGGTTGGCGTTGCGCTTGTAACCACTCGGCAACGGTCATATCGTGGCGAAGTTGCCAGCCGCGCCATTTTGCGCCTTGAATCGCCCGAATCAGCGCCCAGCGTTCGCGCCAGCTCAGGCCTTTGGCACGAAACAATCCAACCGCCAAATGCAACGGCGCAGGCAAACGTGGACATTCGAGCAAGAAGTCTGGCTCAACTTGGAGCCGCATCGGCTGGCGCAAAAACGCCGCATCCAGATCAACGCCGCACTGCTTCATCAGCCGCAACAATTCGCTATACGCGCCAATCACCAGATGCTGGCCATTATCGAGCGGCGCAGGTTTGTTGACCGTAGTATGCGATGACAAGCTGGCACGCTCAACCCGCCGAGCACGGCCACCGAGGACTTTGCCCGCTTCGAAGACCGTGACTTGTATGCCAGCCGCAGCCAGTTCGACCGCCGCCGCCATGCCCGCATAACCGCCACCGATGATGGCGACGCACTTGGATGACGGATTTAGCTGCGATGGATTTAAAGCAGTCATTGGATCAGGCAAACCACCAGGTTTTCCAAGCCAGCCATAGCTTGCGGATTGGCGTCAGAGAGATACGCTGGTTTAAGACTTTCTGTGCACCGTCGAGGCGAATTTCCGCCAAGGTTGCGCGGTAGATTGCTGCCATGACGAGGCCTGTACGCTGGTTTTTCTTATCGACTTCGGGCAGCAATTTCATCGCCTGCTCGTAATATTGCTCGGCGCGGTCGATCTGGAAATTCATCAGCGCTTTGAATTCGGCGGTTTCGCGGTAATTCAGAATATCGGCGGCTGGCACATTAAAGCGCTGCAACTCATCCACTGGCAGATAAATACGGCCACGGCGCGCATCTTCGCCGACGTCACGAATGATATTGGTCAGCTGAAACGCGATGCCTAAATCGTGCGCGTATTTGAGCGTTTTTCTATCGGTGTAGCCAAAAATACTCGCGGCGAGCTGGCCGACGACGCTGGCGACGCGGTAGCAATACAGGTGCAGATCTTTGAAGCTGTTATAACGCGCCTGATTCAGATCCATCTCCATGCCGTCGATGATTTCCAAAAACAGTTCGCGCGGCAGATCGTAGGCTTTCACCGCTGGCAGCAAGGATTGCGTCACCGGATGTTGTGGCGCGCCAGCGTACGTCTGGTCGACTTCATTGCGCCACCAGTTCAGCGTGGTGCGCGCGACGCCTTCGTCGGTGCACTCATCGACGACGTCGTCGACTTCACGACAAAACGCGTACAAGGCGGTAATCGCAATGCGTTTTTCGGGGCTTAAAAAGCGAAAGCTGTAATAAAAACTCGAGCCACTTTTGGCCGCTTTGTCTTCGCAATATTGATCTGGTGTCACAGGACGTCTCGGGTCGAAATGAATTAAGGAGTTGGCGTCGTCATTGGCATGCGCACTTCACGGCTCACGCCCGAAGGGCCTGGAAAGGGTTTAAACAGGCTGCGAATCAGCCACGGCACAGCTGCATCGAGCTCGTCATTCTGGCTACGATTGCGCGCTCGGCCTTCGTAGAGCTTGGCAAATTCACCTTTATCCAGCGTTTTGCGATCCAGAATATCGACAAATACTTCGCGGGTATAAATCGTCTCATTCACCGTCTGCGTGCCGACGATGCCGGTTTCCGGGTAATAGCGCGGAATAAACACCACACTGCCGCCGCTAATCACACGTCGATAGCTGACCGAGTAGCCTATCGTGCCCCAGATCGGTTGCTGGTACGATTTATTCTTGCCGTCGTCAATTTGGTAATCAAAACGCACCAGCCAGTCCGCCGCTTTCGGGTCTCGCTGCCAGATCAGGCCTTGCTCAACCAGATGTTGCGCCAATTCGGTTTCATATTGCTGATACGCCAGACTTTGCGCCTGCGAGGCACTGCGCTCAAATGCAAAGGCTTTCGGGCGAGCCATTGCGGCGGCGACCGCCTCGGCACCGGATACAGCGGGTGCCGAAGCTTTTAATACGCCAGCGGGCAACTGATGACGTACCGACACGGTGGCTACAAACGACGGGCTGGCACAGCCTGCCAGCACGGCCAGCACAAATATCGTCAACAGTGTGCGCGCCGACATTAGGCGATACTACCCGGAATTTTCGGCGTATTGACGACCACATCGCCGCATTGTGCACGGTGTCGCAGCGCATGATCGATCAGCACGAGTGCCAGCATTGCCTCGGCAATCGGCGTTGCACGAATGCCGACGCAAGGGTCATGGCGGCCTGTTGTGGCCATCATCACCGGATTGCCCATTTTGTCGATTGACTGGCGCTCTTGCGCAATACTGGAGGTGGGTTTAACCGCCAAATTCACGGTAATAGCTTGCCCTGTCGATATACCCCCAAGAATGCCGCCAGCATGATTGGTGGCAAAGCCTTTAGGCGTCAGCTCATCACAATGCACCGAGCCACGTTGTGCAATGCTGTCAAAACCAGCGCCAATTTCAACGCCTTTCACCGCGTTAATATTCATCATTGCGTAGGCGATTTCGGCATCGAGTCGGTCATACACCGGCTCACCCCAACCGACTGGCACATTTTCAGCCACGACCGAGATTTGCGCGCCCACCGAATCGCGCTCTTTGCGAATCGCATCCATATAGTCTTCGAGCTGCGGTACGATTTCTGCATTCGGCGAGAAAAAAGCATTCTCAGCCACGTGATCCCAGCTTTGGAACGGAATATCAATCTCGCCCAGTTTGCTCATATAGCCGCGAATGACGATGCCGAATTTTTCACGCAGCCATTTTTTGGCAATTGCTCCCGCTGCCACACGCACCGCTGTTTCACGCGCTGAGCTACGACCGCCACCACGCGGATCGCGAATGCCATATTTGTGCCAGTAAGTGTAATCGGCGTGGCCAGGACGGAAGGTTTCGACGATCTTGCCGTAGTCTTGGCTGCGCTGATCTTGGTTGCGAATCAGTAGCGCAATCGGCGTACCGGTGGTTTTGCCTTCATAAATCCCCGACAAAATCTCAACCGTGTCGGGCTCTTTGCGTTGCGTGACATGGCGGCTAGTGCCGGGCTTGCGGCGATCGAGCTCGAATTGAATGTCTTCCAGCGATAAATCCATTCCCGGAGGGCAACCATCGACGATGCAGCCAATGCCAGCACCATGGCTTTCGCCAAATGAAGTTACAGTAAACAACAAGCCCAAACTATTGCCCGACATGGTGCACTCCAAGAGTCTGTTTTAATTCTGAATGTGGGCGATTTTACCACGCCACAGGCCACAACGCGGAGCCGGCCATAATCGATTACTCGCCAACGAAATAAAAAAACCGCCAATCTCGACTGAGATTGGCGGTTATCAAATCCGGTGGTTTCAAGCGTAGCAATCTTTACAGCTTAGAAATCACCACGCAGACCGATTGCGATAATGCTGGCGTCAGAGCCTTTGCTCAAAGCAAAACCAGAACCTGTGGTTGAGTTCGCTTTCGCATCGTTATCAATTTTAGTGTATGTCGCAATCACACGAACCTGCTTATGCAATTTGTATGATGCACCCAGACCAAATTGTTTGGCACCAGAATCGGCCACTACTTTGCCATTCTGTTCTGCTTCATCAGCGATTGCATAATTAGCGTGGAAGTTCCAGTCGCCCATGCCATACGCCACACCAAAACCATAAGTATTTTGCTCCTGATCAACCTTTGCAGCTGGGGCAATGGTGTATTCGCTGTTCATTTTTTCCCATACAGCGCTTACTTTTACGCCTGAGAATTTGGCAGTAGCGCCCACGGTAAATGCATCAGAAGATTCGTTACCTTGGCTACCAGTCTTGTCTGACTTGCTGGACAATTTAACACCAGTCAAATCATAAGATGCATCGCTCAGCTGTGCGTAACCAACACCCACATCAAAGAATTGGCTAGAGTATGCGGCCATCAGTGACAACTGAGGTGCTTGCACTTCGCCTACTTTGCCGAAGTTGTAGCTCAATTGCGCGTTAAAGCCACCAAGTTTTGGTGTTTCGTAGTGAACGATATCACCATCACGACCACCCATGCGGCCGATGATTGAATCTTTACCAGTCAGATCAGTGGTGTCGTTCAGGTTGTCATCAAATACACCGTATGCGGCTTTTTTCAGGTTTTTGTAAGCATTATCATAGCGGCCAGCCAAGAACTTACCAGCTTTGGCACTATCCAGACCGATGAATGTGTTACGGGTACCAAATGTTGCTGTTGTTGATTTGTTTTCACCGCTGTTGCCAACATAAAAACGAGATTCAACTTGACCAATGGCTTTCAGATCATCACTGATTTTCCAATCACCTTTCACACCAAAACGTGAACCCTGGTCTGCTAGGCGGGTTTGGTCGTCAGTAATGTCAGTCAGAGCAGTCCCTTTCAAAGGTGACACACTGGCAACTTCTACTGCAGTGCGCAGGCTGCCGTAAATTTTCACAGGCCCCAAATCAACATCGGCCATTACAGCAGGGGCAACAAAAGCAGCAGCTACTGCAGCGGCAATCAACTTGTTCATTTCTTTAACTCCGAGTTTAAAATAATCTGTTTCTGTGAACTTTCACATCGCAGCCATTGTATAAACTCATTGTTAATAAACGATGTCATAACAGTGACAAATTCATTACATTAAATACTAAGCATTTGAATAAATTAGAATAAATTAGAACAACAAAAAAGCGGCCGAAGCCGCTTTTTTGAGATGGAATATCTAAACTGAAAAAGTCAGATTAGAAACCAGTCCAAGTACCGATCAACACACGAGCAGAGTTGTCTTTACCTGCTTGACGACCGTCAAAGCCCCAGCCGATAGCTGGATTCAGAGCAGAGTCAAAGTCTTGGTAACGAGCTTGCAGGAAAGCGCCTGTGTTTTTAGACAAAGAGTAATCCCACTGGAATGCCAATTGTTTCACGCCATCATTAACATCTTTGCCATTTTTCTCTGAATCCAAGATTTGAGAGTAAGTCAAAGTGAAAGTAGATTTGTCTACAGATGTGTTTGCAGATACCAAGTATTGGTCTTGGCTAGTTTTGCTAGCACCGTTTTTCATTTCGGTACCTTTGTATGCAGCTTTCACGCCGAAAGAACCGAAGTTGTAACGACCGCCAACCATCCACATTGCATTGTCTTGGCCGTTAACAAACTTGATGCTGTTGCCTTTACCGTTAGCAGCATTTTGTGCTTGAGTAGCATCTTGAGTTGCGTAGTATGCAGCATCCAGGTTCAGGTCACCTGAAGCGAAGCTAGCAGTCAGATCGTAAGCAGTGCCATCTTTCGAGCCAGTACCCATATCGTACTGAGCAGCGAAGCTAAAGCCACCGAAGTTTGGAGAGAAGTAAGAAGCGTACTGACCGCCAACAGAAATTACTGTGTCAGCGAACAGGTTACCAGCACCTTTAGTACCGTATGGCCAATCCATCATCAGGTACGTGTTTGAGAATTGGTTACCAAAACGCAACTCACCCCAGCTACCAGCGTAGCCAATCCAAGCTTCACGGTTACCAAAAGAATCGTAACGGTAGTCTGTAGCAACTTTTTGCGCCACTTTCCACTTCAGAGTATCACCAGTGTCAAGCTTGTCAGAACCGTTGAAGTTCAAAACGATAGCAATCTCTTGATTGAAAGTTTTTGGGCCAGTGAGGTAGAACAGATCCATCTCTGCAGAACCAGAAATAGAAACTTCAGCGAAAGCTGGAGCTGAAACTGCTGCTGCTACTGCAGCAACCATAATAGCGCGCTTGAACATTAAATATTCTCCAAAAAAAGAGAGTTAAGTTATTTTAAACCACCGTAACAGAGGGCCTCTTTTTGTAGTGGGGCCACTGCTTTACAGACTCAAGATTACGGAATATCCCTTGGCAAGGCAAAAGCAATTACCTTTTTCACTCGATGGTGTAGCCTAGGAGCAACACTCAAATCAGCCCGAATCAAGCCCAGCAAGCCCATGAGTGCTACGAGCCTACTGCAAACAAATGTTTCAGACACAAAAAAGCCGGTCGACTTAGCCGACCGGCTTGCAGGGATTGAAACAGAAGGCTTATTTGCCTGCCATCACACGCACCATTTCCAGCACTTTGCTTGAATAACCCCACTCGTTGTCGTACCAGGCAACCAGTTTGACAAAGGTTTTATCCAAAGCAATACCTGCATCGGCATCAAAAGTAGAAGTGCATGCTTCACCACGGAAATCGGTTGAAACCACTTTCTCGGTGGTGTAACCCAGTACACCTTTCATTGCACCTTCAGAAGCTGCTTTCATTGCTGCGCAAATTTCTTCGTAAGATGCTTCTTTATTGAGCTCTACCGTCAAATCAACGACTGAAACATCAGATGTTGGCACACGGAAAGCCATACCGGTCAGTTTGCCTTTAATTTCAGGAATGACCACACCAACCGCTTTTGCAGCACCCGTTGACGAAGGAATGATGTTTTCCAGAATACCGCGGCCACCGCGCCAATCTTTGTTTGATGGGCCGTCAACTGTTTTCTGCGTTGCAGTCGCGGCGTGAACTGTCGTCATCAGACCACGTTTGATGCCAAAGTTGTCATTAATCACTTTGGCAATTGGTGCTAGGCAGTTAGTGGTACAAGACGCGTTGGAAATAATCGCCTGACCTGCATACGTGTCATTGTTTACACCGTAAACAAACATTGGGGTGTCATCTTTCGATGGTGCAGACATGATGACTTTTTTCGCGCCAGCGGCAATGTGCTTTTCGCAAGTTTCTTTGGTCAGGAACAGGCCGGTCGATTCAACAACAACGTCGGCGCCGATTTCGCCCCATTTCAGCTCAGCTGGGTCTTTCACTGCAGTCAGACGAATCGTTTTGCCATTTACCACCAGATTGCCGTTTTCAATCGCAACTTGGCCCTTGAATTTGCCATGCACCGAGTCATGTTTCAGCATGTAGGCAAGGTAGTCGGGCTCGAGCAAGTCATTAATACCTACGATTTCAATATCATCTGCAAAGTCATAAACCGCAGCACGGAAAACCATACGACCGATACGGCCAAAACCATTAATACCAACTTTGATAGCCATACATCATCTCCAAACAATCTAAGGAATCGAACAAATCGGGACACTCAAGCATGCACCATTTGATGCCCACTTGCCTTTGCGCCATGACAAAAACAACTTAGAAAAACAAAATGGGGGCGGCACAAGCCACCCCTAAAAACGAATCGGGCGTGTAGCCCGATTTTAATTAACAGCTAATCAAGCACGCAATCCGGCGGCTTCACGCGCCAAGGCAGTGATGCCAGCCCAGTCGCCATTGGCAACCATCTCTTTTGGTGCCAGCCATGAACCACCTACGCAACCAACATTGGGCAAAGCCAAAAGTTTTGGAGCCGACTCAACGCTAACACCACCCGTTGGGCAGAACAGAATTTGCGGCAGCGGACCACCCAGAGCCTTAAGCATAGCCAGACTGCCTGCTTGCTCAGCCGGGAACAATTTCATTGCGTCAAAGCCTTCTTCCAATGCCGCAATTGCTTCGGATGGGGTCATCACACCCGGCAGCAAGGCAATACCACATTCACGCGCGGCAGCTGCCAACTTTGGCGTCAAACCTGGAGTTACGGCAAATACCGCACCTGCTTCTTTGGCTTGAACAAATTGCTCAGGACGAACAACTGTACCCACACCAACAATCGCGCCGGGCACGTTATCCGCAATGGCTTTCACTGCAGCGAGCGCCGCATCAGTGCGCAATGTCACTTCCAGTACACGAATGCCGCCTTCAACCAGAGCTTTTGCCAAAGGCACAGCGTGTTCTACGTTTTCAATCACTAACACTGGCATAACAGTGCAAGAGCGCATGATGTCACGAATCTGCATGAGAATTTTCCGTCTTATTAGATTGCAGCCTTCTATTTTTATCGAGGTCAGCAAAGGTTTCAAACCGGCTAACGCATCTCCTCACACGCCAGCCGCTCACTACAAAAATATTAATTAGTGCGCCAGACCAAGGCTGATAGCACCTTCTTCTGCGCCAGTTGCTGCAGCACGGAAGCTGGTAAACAACTCGCGTCCCATACCAAAACCATTGGCAGACAGATCGGCAGTAGCCACTTCACGCGCAGCCCATTCTGCCGCATCAACCTGAGCGACCAACTCACCAGTTTCGGCATTCAACAAAATCATATCGCCAGTGCGCACTTTACCCAATGCCCCCCCCGAAACGACCTCAGGCGTAATGTGAATTGCGGCAGGAACTTTGCCTGAAGCACCAGACATGCGGCCATCAGTAACCAGCGCCACTTTAAAACCACGGTCTTGCAATACACCCAGCGGTGGAGTTAGCTTGTGCAACTCAGGCATACCATTGGCACGCGGCCCCTGGAAGCGCACGACGGCAATAAAGTCACGCTCAAGCTCACCACGCTTGAAGGCGGCAATCACATCTTCCTGATCATCAAAAACAATCGCTGGCGCACTCACAATGCGATGCTCAACCGCAACAGCCGATGTCTTGATCACCGCACGTCCCAAGTTACCCTGCAGCAGTTTTGTACCGCCATCAGCCTGGAACGGATTGGCGGCAGTACGCAGTACCGAATCATCGCCGCTTTGCGCCGGCGCATCGCGCCATACTGCAACCCCATTATCGAGGAATGGCTCTTGCGCATAATGACGCAAACCAAAACCGGCAGCAGTCCACACATCATTGTGCAATAGGCCAGCATCGAGCAATTCACGGATCAGATAACCCATACCACCTGCTGCGTGGAAGTGGTTTACGTCTGCCGCCCCGTTTGGATACACCTTGGCCAGCAGAGGAATAATGGCCGACAAATCGTTAAAGTCAGACCAGTTAATGATCACACCGGCTGCGCGAGCAATCGCGATCAAGTGGATGGTGTGATTGGTTGAACCACCTGTTGCCAGCAAACCGATAATGCCGTTGATGATGGCTTTTTCATCAATCACTCTACCGACCGGGATAAATTCATTACCCAGGGCAGTAATCTGCGCCGCGCGTTTTGCCGCAGCGACGGTCAGCGCATCACGCAAAGGCGTACCCGGATTGGTAAACGCTGCGCCAGGCATATGTAGACCCATGATTTCCATCAGCATCTGGTTGGAGTTGGCCGTACCAAAGAAGGTACAGGTACCCGGGCCGTGGTAGGAACCCTCTTCCGAAGTCAGCAAGGCATCGCGCCCCACTTTGCCTTCAGCAAACAGCTGGCGGGTGATATTTTTCTCTTTATTGGCAATGCCGGTTGTCATTGGGCCAGCAGGTACAAAAATCGTTGGCAAATGGCCAAACTGCAGCGCGCCAATCAACAAGCCCGGCACAATCTTGTCGCACACGCCCAGACACAAAGTGGCATCAAACATATTGTGCGACAAAGCCACGGCAGTCGACATGGCGATCACGTCACGACTGAACAGCGACAACTCCATACCCGCCTGACCTTGCGTCACACCATCACACATCGCAGGCACGCCGCCAGCAAACTGAGCTGTTGCACCCGCTTCGTGTGCGGCTTTTTTGATAATCGCCGGGAAAGTTTCAAATGGTTGATGCGCCGACAGCATTTCATTGTACGAAGACACAATCGCCAGATTAGGCTGGCGCATTTCACGCAGCATGATCTTGTCGGTTTCAGGCATGGCAGCCCAAGCATGCGCCTGATTGGTACAGGCCAGACCTTTACGTACGGGTTCTTTGCTTGCCGCCTGTTCCAAACGCGCCAAATAGCGTGAACGTGATTCTTTACTGCGTTCAATAACGCGCTGAGTGACTTCGACCAAACCAGGATGCAGGGACATGAAAGAACTCCAAATTTTCTGAACTAAACCGCAT
This sequence comes from Chitinibacter sp. FCG-7, assembly GCF_040047665.1. NCBI lineage: Bacteria > Pseudomonadati > Pseudomonadota > Betaproteobacteria > Neisseriales > Chitinibacteraceae > Chitinibacter > Chitinibacter mangrovi. The sequence goes on along the minus strand of NZ_CP157355.1, from coordinate 2,469,327 downwards.
CAGCTGCGGACTTAGATTTTAAGCGTAGTTTTACTACAACAACGCCATTTCGACAAGCAAAACTCGACACAAAGCCCATTCGCTGCAGTGCAACAAGGCCTTGCACCACAAAGGGTTTCAGTCAAAACGTCTTGCGCCATATTAGTGCAAACCATTACGTAATAAATTCGTTTGCTTGGGTGTTTGAGCCTGTAGTAAGATTACAAAGCTTACTATGCTTGACTCATCGTCAAGCCCCAATTCCAGACGAGGATTTTTGGCTCATGACTGCGATCGACGCTTTCGATATCGTATTTTTTGGCGGCACAGGTGACCTCGCTTTACGCAAGTTACTTCCTGCACTCTACCACCAAGACCAAGACGGCAATTTGCCACGCGAAGGTCGAGTTATCTGTTTGGGCCGCAGCCCGTCTGACACCGCAGCTTATGTCGACAAAGCCCACGCGAAGGCGAAAGAATACCTTGGCAGCCATTATAACGAAAGTGATTGGAACAAATTTGCTGCTCGAATCGAGTACCTGAAAGTCGATGCCAATACGGCTGAAGACTTTGTCGGCCTGGCAGCAGCACTAAATCAATTCCCGAATCGTGAACGTGTTTTCTATCTCTCTACTGCCCCCGATTTCTTTGCCCCGATTGCCAAAAACTTGGCAGCTCAGGGCCTGAATCAAGGCTCGGCGCGCGTCGTACTGGAAAAACCGTTGGGTCATGATCTGGATTCATCGAACAAGATCAACGACGAAGTCGGCGAGTACTTCAACGAGCAACAAATCTACCGCATCGACCATTACCTCGGTAAAGAGCCGGTACTCAATCTGATCGCTTTGCGTTTTGCCAACACCTTGCTCGAACCGCTGTGGCGTCGCGAATGGATTCGTGATGTACAAATCACCGTCACCGAACAAGTAGGCGTGGAAACGCGTGCTGACTTCTACGACAAAACCGGCGCCTTGCGCGACATGGTGCAAAACCATTTGCTGCAATTGCTGACCATCGTGGCGATGGAGCCACCAGCGTCGATCGACGCTGACGCGGTACGTGATGAAAAACTCAAAGTATTGCGCGCACTGAAACCATTGACGACTGATGATGTGAAAACCAAGGTCGTGCGCGGCCAATACCGTGCCGGTGCCGTGGGTGGCAAGCCGGTCATCGGCTATCAGGACGAGCCAGGCGTTCCAGCCGGCTCCAAAGCCGAAACCTTTGTGGCGCTGAAAGCCGAGATCGAAACCTGGCGCTGGGCTGGCGTACCTTTTTTCCTGCGTACCGGCAAGCGTCTGGGCGATCGCTTGGCGCAAATCGTGATTAATTTCCGCGAAGTGCCAACGTCAACATTTGGTAAAAACACGCGCCCTAACCGTCTGGTGATCGAACTACAACCTGACGAATCAGTGCGTCTGTACATGATGGCCAAAGAGCCGGGCAAAGATCAGCTGCGTGAAGTGTATCTGGATCTGGACTTTAAAGAAGCCTTCCAAACACGCAGCCCGGAAGCCTATGAACGTCTGTTGATGGACGTGATCAAGGGCGATCTGTCACTGTTTGTTCGTCGCGACGAACAACGTGCAGCATGGCGCTGGGTTGAGCCGATTATCGATTATTGGGAAAACAGCAACGAAGGCCCGAAAACCTATACAGCAGGCACCTGGGGCCCGGCGGCTTCATCGGCACTGCTGTCGCGTGACGGTTTGTGCTGGCACGAAGAAGCTTAAATACCCCTATGCAGTAAATACATCAAGACCATACCTAGTATGGTCTTGATTGCAATACCCCGTAGTATTTTGACAGTCTGGAGATTTAGATGTCCTTGCAATGGCATGAATTTAGCACCAAAGAAGCACTCGATCAGCAATTGGCTACCACCATCGCGAATGAACTCAAACAAGCAATCGCACAACGTGGCAGCGCTGGCCTGGCTGTTTCAGGCGGCCGCACGCCAGCCGGCATGTTCAAAGCCTTGCGTGTGAGCGATCTGGACTGGTCACGCGTGGTCATTACGCTGGTGGACGAGCGCTGGGTTCAGCCCGATCACGCCGACAGCAATGAGCGCCTCACGCGCGACAATCTGCTGCAGGACGGCGCTGCTGCGGCAACATTTATTTCTCTGGTCAATCTGGCGGCCACGCCGCACGAAGCGCTCGCCGACATCGAAGCGCGCCTGGCTACATTACCCAATCCGATTGACGTGGTCATTCTGGGCATGGGCGACGATGGCCATACCGCTTCGCTCTTTCCGAGTGCGGCCGAGCTGGAAGCCGCTTGCGCATCCACCGCCCTGCTGGCGGCAGTAACGCCTCCGGTGGCACCCCATCAGCGCATTACCCTCACGTTACCCACCATTGTGAAAAGCCCGAAAGTCATCGTGCACATCACGGGCGAAGGCAAGAAAACCTTGCTACAGGACGCGATGGCGGCCAATGTGGCTGTGAATGAGCAGTACCCGATCCGCCGTGTTCTCGACCAAGTGGCACTCGCCGATGTATTTTGGGCCGCATGAGCGAGCGCAATGACACTCACATTCAGTTTCATTTTTCACATCACCTGCCCGCTGGCGGGTGTTTGTGCACGTAAGGAGTGAGTACCATGCTCGAACGCATTAAAACCGTACTTGACTCGCTGTCCAAATCTGAGCGCAAGGTCGCCGAGCTGGTCATCGCCCAACCCAATCTGGTGGCCAATGCACCGATTGCCCAGATTGCCGAGCTGGCCGATGTTTCGCAACCGACCGTCATTCGGTTTTGCCGCTCGCTCAATTGCTCCGGCTTGCAGGATTTCAAACTTCGCCTAACCCGCAGTCTGGTGTCGGGCGTACCGTATGTGCACTCGATGGTGTCAGCCGATGATTCGGCGCACGATCTGGCGCGTAAATTATTTGATAACAATATTTCGCACTTATTGCGCTGCCGTAATGAGCTTGACACCGACGTGCTTGAGCGTGCCATCAAGGTCCTCTCGAACACGCACAAAATCGAAGTCTGGGGCCAAGGTCAATCCGGTGCGGTGGCCATTGACGCGCAAAATAAATTTTTCCGCTTGGGTGTGCCTACCGTCGCCTATACCGACCCGCATATGCACGGCATGAGCGCATCGATGCTCAAACCGGGCGACGCGGTGATTGCCGTGTCCAATTCGGGCCGTACGCTCGATATGTTGCGATCGGTCGAAATTGCCCGCGACGCGGGGGCAGACGTCATTGGCATTACGCATTCCAAATCGCCATTGGCCAAGCGCTGCAATATTTGCCTCTACGCCGATACGATGGAAGACCCCGATTTATACACCCCGATGATCACCCGGATTGTGCATCTGGTGATTATTGACGTGTTGGCCGTTGGTGTTGCACTCAAACGCGGCCCCGAGCTGATCGATCAGCTCGAAAAAATGAAACGCAATATGAAAGAAAAACGAGTTCGTGGCCATGAGTAAGCGAACCAAAACCAATAACAGCAGAAATAGTGATTCACGAGGAACTGTGTCGATGTCCAATTTAACTTCGTCGCCAGCTTGGCAAGCACTGGTCGAGCACTTTAAAGAAGTAGAACCGCTACATATGCGCGATCTGTTTCAGAATGATCCACATCGTTTTGAAAAATTCTCGCTGGAAACCGGTGGCCTGTTTTTTGATTACTCGAAAAACCGCATTACCGAAAAAACCATGCAATTGCTGCTTGAGCTGGCGCGCCAATCTGGCGTAGCCGAACGCATTGAAAAAATGTTCTCGGGCGAGAAAATCAATATCACCGAAAACCGTGCGGTACTGCATACGGCACTGCGCAATCTGGACCACAACCCGATTGTGGTTGATGGCGAAGACGTGATGCCTAAGGTCAATGCGGTCAAAGAGCAGATTGGTGAATTCTCCGACAAGGTTCGCTCTGGCGAATGGCAAGGCTACACCGGCAAACCGATTACCGACATTGTGAACATCGGGATTGGTGGCTCAGACCTTGGCCCGCTGATGGTGTGCCAGTCACTCAAAGAGTACGGCCATGCTCGCCTGTCTATGCACTTTGTATCCACCGTTGACGGCGATCAGATTGTTTCAACGCTGAAAAAGCTGAACCCGGAAACCACGCTGTTTATCATCGCGTCCAAAACCTTCACAACGCAGGAAACCATCACCAATGCCCGCACCGCTCGCGCATGGTTTTTGAAAACGGCAGGCGATGAAAAACACATCGCCAAGCATTTTGTTGCCGTTTCAACCAATAGCAAAGCCGTGGCCGAATTCGGTATCGACACCAAAAACATGTTCGAATTCTGGGACTGGGTGGGTGGCCGTTATTCTCTGTGGTCAGCAATTGGTTTGCCAATTGCCATTTATCTGGGCAAGCACAATTATCAGGATTTGCTGCACGGCGCCTACACCATGGACCAGCACTTCCGTGGCAAGCCGCTAGAGCAGAATGTCCCCGTAATCATGGCCATGCTGGGCATCTGGTACGGCAATTTCTTTGGCGCGAATACGCATCTGGTTTCACCATACAACCAGTGCATGTCACGCTTCCCGGCATACCTGCAGCAACTGGACATGGAATCAAACGGTAAAACGGTAGATCTGCAAGGCAACCGTGTTGATTACGCCACCGGCCCGGTAGTCTGGGGTGATGCGGGGATTAACGGTCAGCACGCCTATTATCAGATGCTGCACCAGGGTACGCAAATCGTACCGATTGACTTTATCGCCACCATTGAGCATCCGGACATTCCGGAGCCACACAGCACCATCCTGATGGCGAATTTCTTTGCGCAAACCGAAGCCTTTATGCGCGGCAAGAATGAAGCCGAAGTGCGTGCCGAGCTGGAAAAATCAGGCATTACTGGTCAGGCGCAGGACGATCTGGTACCGCACAAGATTTTCAAAGGCAACCGCCCGACCAACACCATCATCATGCAACGCCTGACGCCACGCCGTCTGGGCGCACTGATTGCCTTGTACGAGCACAAGATTTTTGTACAAGGCACGGTCTGGAATATCAACTCCTACGATCAGTGGGGCGTTGAATTGGGTAAACAATTGGCTAAGCTAATCGAAGCCGATTTAACGACACCCGGCCTGACCACCAGCCATGACGCTTCAACCAATGGCTTGATCAACTATTTCAAACGCAATACACCGCGCTAAGCTAGACACGCAGGCAAACCCTGCGTGACCGAGGCCCGGCCACATGAACCGGGTCTGTAGAAGTGTGATTTCAAAATAACCCACTCACAAGGTAGATACACGATGGCAGATCAGATTAACGACCATGATCCACAAGAAACCAAAGAATGGCTGGAAGCGCTGCAAGGCGTTATCGAAGCTGAAGGCGCAGAGCGCGCCCATTTCCTCGTGGAGAAACTGGTAGATCAAGCCCGTCAAGACGGTGTAAACATCCCCTACACTGCGACTACGGCGTATATCAACACTGTACCTGCACACCTGCAAGCCAAGCACCCAGGCAACGCCCATCTGGAAGAGCGTATTTTGTCGTACACCCGCTGGAATGCGGCAGCGATGGTCGCCAAAGCCAACCGCGACGCGGCAGAGCCTGGCGGCCATATTTCATCGTTTGCATCTGCAGCGACTTTGTACGATGTGGGTTGGAATCACTTCTGGCACGCTGCGAACGAAAACCACGGCGGTGATCTGGTTTACTTCCAAGGCCACTCTGCACCGGGTATGTACTCACGCGCCTTCCTCGAAGGCCGTATCTCTGAAGACCAGTTGAACAAATTCCGTCGTGAAGTCGACGGTGATGGTCTGTCTTCATATCCACACCCATGGTTGATGCCTGATTTCTGGCAATTCCCAACTGTATCGATGGGTCTGGGCCCATTGATGGCGATCTACCAAGCTCGCTTTATGAAATACCTCGATGATCGCGGCTTTAAACAAAAAGGTGATCGTCACGTTTGGTGTTTCTGCGGTGATGGTGAAATGGACGAGCCAGAATCACTGGGCGCGATTTCACTGGCTGGCCGTGAAAAACTCGACAACCTGATTTTCGTCATCAACTGCAACTTGCAGCGTCTGGACGGCCCGGTACGTGGTAATGGCAAAATCATCCAGGAGCTCGAAGGCGACTTCCGGGGTTCAGGCTGGAATGTGATCAAAGTCGTTTGGGGCACAGGCTGGGATGCCCTGCTCGCGCAAGACAAGAAAGGCTTGCTGCAAAAACGCATGATGGAAGTCGTTGACGGCGAATACCAGACTTACAAATCGAAAAATGGCGCGTATGTCCGCGAGCATTTCTTCGGCGCTTATCCGGAATTGCTCGACCTCGTATCAGCGATGTCGGATGACGACATCTGGAAGCTGACTCGCGGCGGTAATGATCTGTACAAAGTGTACGCAGCCTACAAAGCAGCGGTTGAGCACAAAGGTCAACCAACACTACTGCTGGTGAAAACCGTGAAAGGCTTCGGCGTTGGCGCAGCGGGCGAATCACAAAATACCGCGCACAACACCAAAAAACTGGGCGACGACGATCTATTGCACCTGCGTGATCGTTTCCACGTACCACTGACTGACGAAGAAGCCAAAGCGTGCACTTTCTATCGTCCACCAGCGGACAGCCCAGAGTACAAATACATGATGGAGCGTCGCAGCGCATTGGGCGGCTTTATCCCATCGCGTAAACCAGTGAACGAACCACTGGAAGTACCAGGTCTGGACGCATTCAAAGCCTTGCTCGAATCATCGGGCGAGCGTGAAATGTCAACCACCATGGCCTTCGTTCGCTTGCTGAACACGCTGGTGAAAGACAAGCAAATCGGCAAACGCGTTGTACCTATCGTACCGGATGAGTCGCGTACTTTCGGTATGGAAGGCATGTTCCGCCAATTGGGTATCTGGTCGCACGTGGGTCAGTTGTACGAACCACAAGATGCTGACCAATTGATGTTCTACAAAGAATCGCAAACCGGTCAGATCCTGCAAGAAGGTATCAATGAAGCGGGCGCGATGTCGGACTGGATCGCGGCAGCCACGTCGTACGCCAACCATGGCCACACGATGATTCCGTTCTACATCTACTACTCGATGTTCGGTTTCCAACGTATCGGTGACTTGGCATGGGCCGCTGGCGACTTGCGCGCACGTGGTTTCTTGATCGGCGGTACAGCGGGCCGCACAACACTGAACGGTGAAGGCTTGCAACACCAAGATGGTCACGGCCATCTGTTTGCCGAATTCGTACCAACGTGCGTGTCTTACGATCCGACGTTTGCCTATGAGTTGGCGGTGATCGTACAAGACGGTATGCGCCGTATGTACCAAAACCAAGAGAACATCTACTACTACCTGTCAGTGATGAACGAAAACTACACGCACCCAGCAATGCCAGCAGGCGCAGAAGCCGGCATTCTGAAGGGCTTGTACAAATTCAAGGATGGCGCCAAAGATGCCAAACTGAAAGTTCAGCTGATGGGCTCGGGTACGATTTTCCGCGAAGTGATTGCCGCTGCTGATTTGCTGAAAGCCGATTTCGGCGTTGATGCCGACATCTGGTCTGCGCCAAGCTTTAACGAATTGCGTCGTGACGGTATGGCAGCGACTCGCCACAACTACCTGAACCCAACCGCCGAGCAGCGTGTTCCATACGTCACGGAATGCCTGAAAGACGCGCAAGGCCCAGTGGTGTGTGCGACTGACTACAAACGCACTTATGCCGATCAAATCCGTGAATACGTACCAGGCCGCTACGTCGTGCTCGGTTGCGACGGTTTCGGTCGTTCAGCTAGCCGTGCCGAATTGCGTAGCTTCTTCGAAGTCGATCGCTACCACGTTACTGTGGCAGCACTGAAAGCACTGGCTGACGAAGGTTTGCTGCCAGTAGCCAAAGTAGCGGAAGCGATTGCCAAATACGGCATCCGTAGCGATCGTCCGGCACCTTGGACTGTATAAACATGTGAGGTGTTAGGTGTGAGGCGTGAGGGGTATACACCCCAAACCCTCATCCACCATTACTTAGCCAGGTATACCCCGCTAAGAAACCCACGCCGAGTAAGAGAGTGGCTTTCCCTCTCTTACTCCTCACTCCTTACAGGATTTTGCAAATGAGCAACATTATTGAATTGAAAATCCCCGACATCGGCGGCCACGCTGGCGTTGAAGTGATTGAAGTATTTGTCAAAGTTGGCGATGTGATCGAGAAAGAGCAATCGCTGATTACACTGGAAACCGACAAAGCCACGATGGAAGTGCCATCGACTGAAGCGGGTACCGTGAAAGAAATGCGCATCAAAGTGGGCGACAAAGCCTCGGAAGGCGATGTGGTCTTGATGCTGGAAGTGGGCGCGGCAGCTGCTGCACCAGCCCCTGCAGCAGCACCGGCTCCTGCAGCAGCACCGGCTCCTGCTGCAGCGCCAGCTGCGGCCGCAGCCCCTGCAGCAACCGCTACATCTTCAATTGTTGAAGTACATGTACCGGACATCGGTAACTTTGACGCGGTTGAAGTCATCGAAGTCAATGTCAAAGTCGGCGATACCGTTGCGCTCGACGACGGCCTGATCACTCTGGAATCAGACAAAGCCAGCATGGAAGTGCCATCGACTGCGGCGGGTGTGGTTGAAAGCATCGCAGTGAAAGTCGGTGATAAAGTCGCGCAAGGCGCTTTGGTACTGACCGTTCGTTCTAGCGCTGCCGCTGCAGCTCCTGCACCAGTAGCGGCTCCAGTTGCTGCTCCTGCCCCTGCAGCAGTGCCAGTTGCTGCTCCAGCCGCAGCTGCACCGGTTGCAGCAGCGGTTTCCGCACCAGCGGCAGTCGCTTCTGCGCCAGCCAAATTTGACGAAGCAAACTTTAACAAAGCGCACGCATCACCATCCGTGCGTAAATTCGCTCGCGAGTTGGGCGTGGATTTGAGCAAAGTGGCAGGTAAAGGCCCGAAAGGCCGTATCTTGCACGAAGACGTCCAATCCTTCGTGAAATCAGTGATGACTAGCGCAGTGGCGTCTTCATTGGCAGCCCCTGCTGCCAGCGGCGCATCACTGGGCGGCGGTATTGATCTGTTGCCATGGCCGAAAGTTGATTTCGCCAAATTTGGCCCAATCGAAACCAAGCCATTGTCTCGCATCAAGAAAATCTCTGGCGCGAATCTGCACCGCAACTGGGTCGTGATTCCGCACGTGACGTTCAACGACGAATGCGATATCACCGAGCTGGAAGAATTCCGCAAAACGGTCGGTAAAGAGTGGGAAAAATCAGGCCTGAAGATCAGCCCATTGGCCTTCATTATCAAGGCGGCTGCTGAAGCGCTGAAAGCCTTCCCGGAAATGAACTCATCGCTCGACGGCGACAATCTGGTCTTGAAACAGTACTACCACATCGGTTTTGCGGCGGATACGCCAAATGGTCTGGTTGTACCAGTGATCAAGGACGTTGACCAGAAAGGCCTGAAGCAGATTTGCAAAGAGTTGACCGAATTGTCGCTCGCAGCACGCGACGGCAAACTCAAGCCAACCGATATGCAAGGCGCGACATTCACAATTTCATCACTGGGCGGCATCGGCGGCACTGGCTTCACGCCAATCGTCAACGCGCCTGAAGTGGCGATTCTGGGTGTGTGCAAATCGCAAATCAAACCAATCTGGAACGGCAAGGAATTCACCCCACGCCTGATGTGCCCACTGTCGCTGTCATTCGATCACCGCGTGATCGACGGCGCACAAGCGGGTCGCTTCACCGTGCATCTGGGCAAACTGCTGAGCGACATCCGTCGTCTGGTTCTCTAATTCTGCGAGGCGTGAGAGCTGGGGTATTGCCCTCTAGGGCAATACCCACAAACGCTCCCACCTCATACCCTCGACCTCACAGGACATACAATGAGCAATACTATCGAACTGAAAGTACCCGATATTGGTGGCCATAGCGATGTGGCGATTATCGAGTTGTTTGTTAAAGTCGGCGACACCGTCGCTGTCGAAGAAAGCCTGATTACACTCGAAACCGATAAAGCCACGATGGAAGTGCCAGCAACACATGCGGGCGTGATCAAAGAGCTGAAAGTCGCAATCGGCGATAAAGTATCCGAAGGCAGCGTAATCGCTATCGTTGAAGTGGCAGCGAGCGCCGCTGCGCCAGCCCCTGCAGCACCAGCTCCGGCTGCGGCTTCTGCTGCACCAACAGCCCCAGCGGCTGTAGCCGTGGCTCCAGTAGCTGGCCAATACGCTGGTGCGGTAGACATGGAAGTGGACATGATGGTCTTGGGCGCAGGCCCTGGCGGCTATTCTGCGGCGTTCCGCTCGGCTGATTTGGGCCTGAAAACCGTCATCGTTGAGCGCTATGGCTCACTCGGCGGCGTGTGTTTGAACGTGGGTTGTATTCCATCGAAAGCACTGCTGCACAATGCCGCGGTGATCGATGAAGTGGCTCACTTGGCCTCCAACGGGATCAAATTTGGCAAACCAGAAGTCGATATCGACGGTCTGCGCGGCTACAAAGAAAAAGTCATTAACAAGCTCACTGGCGGTCTGGCTGGCATGGCCAAGATGCGTAAAGTCGAGCATGTGCGTGGTATCGGTACTTTCCTCGATACCAACCACATCGAAGTACAACTGACTTCGGGCTCAGGCAAAGATCTGACTGGCGAGAAAAAAGTCATCAAGTTTGCCAAAGCGATTATCGCTGCCGGTTCACAAGCAGTGAAATTGCCGTTCATCCCGAACGATCCGCGCATTGTGGATTCAACTGGCGCGTTGGAACTCAAATCAGTGCCAAAACGCATGTTGATTATCGGCGGCGGGATTATCGGTCTGGAAATGGGTACCGTTTACTCAACGCTGGGCGCACGTCTGGACGTGGTGGAATTATCTGACGGCCTGATGCAAGGCGCGGATCGCGATCTGGTGAAAGTATGGCAAGACTGGAATAAACACCGTTTTGACAACATCATGTTGCAATCGAAAACCACCAGCATTACGCCAAAAGAAGACGGCATCTGGGTGACGTTCGAAGGCCCGAAAGCGCCTGTCGAAGCCCAATGCTACGACTTGGTACTGTACTCAACGGGTCGCTCGCCAAACGGCAAGAAAATCGGCGCCGAAAACGCTGGCGTGATCGTTGACGAGCGCGGCTTTATCGCCGTAGACAAACAAATGCGCACCAACGTGCCGCACATCTTCGCGATTGGCGACTTGGTGGGTCAACCGATGTTGGCGCACAAAGCCGTACACGAAGCGCACGTAGCGGCGGAAAACGCCGCCGATCACAAAGCGTATTTTGATGCGCGCGTGATTCCGGGCGTAGCCTACACCGACCCTGAAGTGGCTTGGGTTGGTTTGACTGAAGATCAAGCGAAGAAAGAAGGCATCAAGATCACCAAGGGCGTCTTCCCATGGGCCGCTTCGGGCCGTGCGATTGCCAATGGTCGTGATGAAGGCTTTACCAAACTGATTTTCGACGCGGAAAACGGCCAGATCCTCGGCGGCGCGATTGTTGGCCCACATGCTGGCGATATGATCGGTGAAGTGTGTCTGGGCATCGAGATGGGTGCTGATGCGGTCGACATCGGCAAAACCATTCACCCGCACCCAACAATGGGCGAGTCGATTGGTATGGCGGCCGAAGTGGCCAAAGGCGTATGTACCGATCTGCCACCGCAACGCAAGAAATAATCGCTCAATGAGCGCAAAAAAAGCCACAACCTGAGTCGTGGCTTTTTTATTTACAACAACGCAAATGATTGATGAAGTGGTTTATCGATTTGCGGCACTGCGCAAGGCTTTTAGCCGCTCTTGTGTTGCCGGATGCGTTGCCAGCAGCTCGGGGACATCGAGCGCATCTTTCACCGAAGCGCTTAGTTTTTGTAGCGCGTCGGCCAGTAAAGCGGGCGATTGGCCCGTTTCACGCAAACGCTCGGCGGCAAAAATGTCCGCATCGCGCTCAAACTGACGTGAATAACCCAGCTGCACCAGCATCGCACCGGTCGCCGCCAGATTGCCCATCGCGCCCGGCGCATCACCCAGAATCACCGATGCCACCAGCACAATACCGGTACTCTGATAGATATTGCGCAGGCCATGCTGCAATTGAACGTGCCCCATTTCATGCAGCAATACCGCCATCAGCTCATCATCATTGAGCAGGCTGGCCAGCCCATCGGTCACGACGATCGTTCCGCCGGGCAAGGCAAATGCATTGGCGCCAATCTCGGGCATGGCGTGAAAATGCAGCTGGTAAACAAATTCCGACCCGGCGGTATAGGCCTGAAAACGCTGGCGCAGACGCTGCTGCCGCTCTGGCGCAATCTGGCTGGCTTCAAGCTCGATCCCCAGCTTGGGCAGAGTTTGCAGCGTGGATTGCCCCAGCATCACTTCAAGCTGGACTGGAGTCAGTCTGGCGGCCAGCTGCGCCATCAGCGGCATGCCCTGCCAGTAAAACGCAATCGCGGCCAGCACAATACCGAGCAGCGCCACAACGGCGTAGCGCCAGCGGCTCTCCAGCAGCGCCAACCCATTACGGGCTTGCCCGAGCAGCGCGGCCAATGCACTCTGGTCGCCGCATTCCAGCGTCGCACCATCGGGAAAAACCACGCGGCTGGGCAAGGAACCCAGCGCCGCTTCCAGCTCGCAATCGGCAATGGCCACTTCGCGTGTCCAGCCCTCACCCACGATCAGCAGACAATCATCAATGCGCTGCAACTGAACTCGATGCAGCGCACTGCTGTGCCCGTCCAGATAACTGGCAACGAGCATCATAGCGCCAGATCGACGTCAAACAGATCAGACGCTTCAGCACCAATGGCCGAGCCCGACTGCTGCTGCGCAGCGGCGAATTGGCTCAGATCATGCGGCGCTTCGATCTGCATGCCTTCGGTACGCATACGCGCCTGAGCCACTTTCAGCCATGGCAAAGCCAGCCCCAGCGTAACCACGACCAGCGGCAAACGCCATGCCATCATCCGGCCATACGCCCACGGATTAACCGAGCTGCTAAAACGCACATCGTCCAGCACCGTATTGCTCCAACCGTGATTGGCTTGCGCTACCTGCACCGCTGCGCCGACAGAATTAAAGCCGATCAGCATGATAATGTAGGCCAGTGCAGGCAAAGCAAAGCGTGCAGCCATCTCTGTGGGCGCTTGCGTTGCTAGGGCACTCATATCCAGAACATTGCCGCCCCCCCACATCGCCACACCCACGGTCAAGGCAAAGAGTGCGACCAGCGCAATCATCAAGCCCAAACCAGCCAGTGCAGCACGGTAGTAAGCGCCGACTGCCGAGGCTGTACCGCTAAAGCGTTGCTGGCCAAACGACGCGTGATCAAGCACAAAACGGTATTGCTGATGCTGCACAAAAGGCAGCGCCAGGCCTAATGTAGGAATCAGCAGCAGCGGCAACAGCAGATAATTTTTAACCGCGCCCCAGACTGAGCCATGAAAATCAAACGCTACATTGCGGTAACGCGTCTGGCGCAAATTAAAGCGGATACTGCGCACAATCATCCATGGCAGTGCAACCAGCAGCAGCACGGCGGCCACCGCCGACAAAATCGGGCTCACATTCGAGCTGATGGCGTAGACAAAGAAAAACGCAAATGCAATCAAACGGCCAATCAGAATTTGCATCGGCTTGGCGGTGTAATCAAAACGTGAACCGGCCAGCTCGGTATTGCCATAAAAATACTTCAAGCGGCGCACCTTGGCCCAGGCCGAATAAATGCCCAGCGTCAGAATGCTCAGCAGCAAATTTACAATCCAGATCCGGAAATATTCGCCACCACGGCCATGAAACTGCAGCGCCCAGCGAGCGGGATTATTGTCATTCATCCTGATTCCTTCGTTCTTTCAGCAAAAAAGGAACAATATTATTTTTTAGAAAGGAATATGACAACAAAAACAATAAATTAGTCAGTTTTTCGCCATGCTGTGCATGGCGGCAAAGCTTGCCGTCACACGCGCCGACAGCAAAGCCAGCCTGAGTTCGGCAGAGAAAATCAAGGTGTTGCGCTAATGCCGCATACTGTTTTCTACTGCAAAGCAACAATCAAGGGTATATCACTAAAGACCAATAAAATATTGATCTTCAAATAAATACCCATACCATGTATGAAATAATCTAAGCCAAACTGACCAATGGCTGCAGCAAGATATAGTGCAGTGCAATAAATTAGAGCCATAGCCGTGACGAGCGAAGCAACACGCGGCACGTTTTATGCTAGTTAGCTGGCACAGCACACATTGAGGTCGGCATCATGCTCAATACAGATTCAAACACCGGTAACCCACAACAAGCGCAGCAGCGGCTTAGCCATGAAATTACCCATGAGCTAGAGCAATGTCTGGCATTGTGCCAACAACTGAGAATCGATTTTTATGACTGTCTGGCACATGCCAGAATTGAATTCGAGCGCCATCAGCGCGAACAGGGCTAGAAGCTGCTGCCTGACTCGCCATCAGTAATAAAACGGGCGTGATGAAGCGCAGGATAGGCTGAGCAACAGGCAATAAAAAAGACACCGGAAGGTGTCTTTTTTATTTTGATCTGGCGTCCCCACGGGGAATCGAACCCCGGCCGCCGCCGTGAAAGGGCAGTGTTCTAACCGCTAAACTATAGGGACTTAAACTGTGCGCATAATAACGCAAAACTACATTACTTACAACTTTTGGCGTCCCCACGGGGATTCGAACCCCGGTTACCGCCGTGAAAGGGCGATGTCCTAGGCCTCTAGACGATGGGGACTACGTACTGAATTACATGTCTAAAGGCAAACACACAACTCGAAACTTTGGTGGAGGTAAACGGGATCGAACCGATGACCTCTTGCATGCCATGCAAGCGCTCTCCCAACTGAGCTATACCCCCAAAAGAGACGCGAATATTAAAGATACCGCCGCCTCTCGTCAATACCCTGACGCAATATTTTTAAATCGGCGCCCACCAGTAGGCGTCTTTTTCCAAATCCTGCTCCAGCGCTTTGCTATCGGGGAAGTTTTTCAGCAAGACCCGTTTGGCATCATCACGGTAATCACTCATGCCCAGCTTGTCATAAGCGTGGTACATCAGCGCCAATGCGCCTTCAACCTGCTTGGTATTGCTAAAGTTATCAATCAGCGCCTTGCCACGATTGGCCGCCGCCAGATACGCGCCGCGTTTATAGTAATAACGGCCAACGTGCAGTTCGTAATTGGCCAGCGAGCCGATCAGGTAACCCATCCGCAACTGGGCATCCTTGCTGTATTTGCTCTCGGGGAAACGGGCTACCAGCTCGCTAAACGCAGCAAATGACTCCTTGGCCGCTTTCGGATCACGCTCGGACATATCCTGCTTAGACAGCGCCGACATAAAGCCTTGCGACTCGTTAAATGTCACCAGCCCCCTCAGATACATTGCGTAATCCATGCTCGGGTGCGTTGGATTTTGCTTCATAAAGCGATCCAGCGAAGCCAGCGCCAGTGCGGGCTCATCATATTTGTAATTGCTATAGGCAATTTCCAGCTGGGCCTGCTGCGCGTATTTACCATAAGGAAAACGCGCTTCCAGTCGCTCGAAATATTCGATGGATTTTTTGTAATCTTTGCTTGCCTGCTGCGCTTTGGCTTCAGCAAACAGTTTGTCTGCAGACCAGTTTTTGGTCTCGTCATTGCTCGTACCGGTATTGGCACAACCGACCACTAAGCTAAACAGCAAGGCAGAAAAGAGGATTCGAGGTAGAATCTTGTACATGATGCAATCCGATATTGAACTCGACGATTATAACGACTTCTCAGACACCCGTGTCCTGACTGTGCCCGCCGATCTGGCAGGCATGCGACTGGACGCGGCGCTGGCGAAGATTTTGCCTGATTTTTCACGCTCACGCTTGGCTACTTGGATAAAAGACCAACAAGTCACCGTCGACGGCGCGCCTGCCACGACCAAAACCAAGGTCTGGGGCGGCGAAACGCTCACGGTTAACGTACAAGCCGACCCGAACGAAGTGGCGTTTGCAGCGGAAGATTTGCCGCTGGATGTCATTTACGAGGATGACGCGCTGATTGTGATCAACAAGCCAGCCGGCTTGGTGGTTCACCCCGGCAGCGGCAACTGGAGCGGCACGCTGCTCAACGCCCTGCTCTTTCATTACCCCGAAGTGCGCAGCATTCCGCGCGCGGGCATCGTACACCGCCTGGACAAGGACACCAGCGGCCTGATGGTCGTCGCCCGCACCCTTCCCGCCCAGAATAATCTGGTGCAGCAATTACAGGCACGTACCGTTAAGCGCCACTACCTGGCCGTAGCGCGCGGCAATATCAAGCGCGACGGCACGGTGGACGAGCCGATTGGCCGCCATCCGAAAGATCGTACCAAAATGGCGGTGATCCACAGCGGCAAAGAATCGATCACGCATTATCTGGTGCTGGAAAAATTTGCCGACTACACACTGATCGAATGCCGTCTGGAAACCGGCCGCACGCACCAGATTCGCGTGCATATGGCGCATCTCAAGCATTCGCTCGCTGCCGATCAGGTTTACGGCACGCCGCCCAAGCTCGATATTTCGCCCGAAGTACGCATGGCGCTAGAGGAATTAAACCGCCAAGCCCTGCACGCGCGCAAGCTCTCGCTCGTTCATCCGGTTACCGGCAAAACGATGGAATGGAAAGCGCCGATTCCGCACGACCTAGAGCAACTGATCTTTACGCTGCGCGCCGATCTTGAACTCGCCAAAGATAATTACGACGAAGACGACGATGAAGACGACGATCACGATTGCGAATTAATCTATGTCCGTGAATAACGCCGCACCTACATACACGCCCACCGCCAACGCGCTGGGCGTTTTTGCACCCAATTGGCCTGCGCCAGCCAATGTGAAAGCCTTGCAAACCACCCGGAATGGCTTCGCCGAAAATAATGGTTTTAGCCAGCCACCGTTTGATCGCTTTAACCTTGGCAGCCACGTTAGCGACAATCCAGCGCACGTCGCCGCCAATCGCGCCCTGCTCACACAAGTATTGCCGCAAGCGCCAGCGTGGCTCAATCAGGTGCACGGTATTGAGGTGGTTGACGCCGCCAGCGTTAGCGCGCCAGTGGATGCCGACGCCAGCTTCACCCGCACGCGCGGCGTGGTGAGTGTGGTGATGACCGCCGACTGCCTACCGCTGCTGTTTTGCGATCGCGCTGGTACCGTCGTCGCTAGCGCGCACGCAGGTTGGCGCGGACTCTGCAATGGTGTGATCGAAGCGAGCGTTGCTAAAATGGCTTGTCCAGCTGACGAAATCCTCGTCTGGCTCGGCCCCGCCATCGGCCCGACTGCGTTTGAAGTTGGCGACGAAGTACGCACCGCCTTTATGGCGATTGACACACAAGCAGAGCACGCTTTTGTTGCGCAAGACGGGGATAAATGGCTGGCGGATATATATCTATTGGCTCACCAGCGCTTACATACCCTGGGTATTACGGCGATTTATGGTGGCGATCAATGCACGGTAACGCAAGCTGAAGCCTATTTCAGTTATCGGCGCGACGGGCAAACGGGTCGGCTGGCGAGCTTGATCTGGCTGGAATAAAAACTCAAAAGGACGCTCAGCGTCCTTTTTTGTTTATTGCGACTCAACATCGCTCTGTACCCAAACGCCCATTTCGCCGACATAGTAGGTATGGAAGTCTTCGACCTCGATGTTGTACACCGTCGTACGGTACACCGGAAACTCGAATTCGTCGCCAGTCCCTGCCAGCGCAGTGTAATCAACCATCGCAGGGAAGGCTCCCATATCAGTCATTGGTCCCGGGTCACCAAATTCGACCAAACGTCCGTCTAGCTCATATTGCCACCCGCCGACAACACCATTGCCCTGGATAAAGCCGACGTTGGGCTGCTCGGATTGCGCCAGATACAAGGACTTGGTCACTTCAACCAGATCACCATTAGCTAGTTCGAGAATCATCCCCGGTTCAAGCAAATCTGCACGCATCCACACATCTCGAGGTGCCTCTTGCTGCATCACATCTTCATTCCACAGTTCACGCCGAGAATCATATCCTCGCATCCATAATGGGTGATTTCTTGTACAAGCTAAGAAGCTCCGAGATACCTCCGGCTCCGGTTTATCACCTACACGCATCCAGCTGAATTGAAGATACCAGATTTCCTTGTCTTCAAAACGAAGCGTTTTCAGTACCCGCTTATAGGCCGTATCACCCTGAGCGGATTCATCCTTCGCCAATACCCAGTCCCCGACTTGCAGCGACTCGATCGCGCGCAAACCGTCCTTGGTGTGCACCAAAGTCCCCGCAACAAAACCAGTCATTCTTTAGCTCCCATTTCTCGCACCAGCACAGCCATTTCGCCAACATAGTAAGTGTGGAAGTCTTCAACCTCGATGTTGTAAACCGTTGCCTGATACGTGGGGAAGTAAAACTCATCACCCAGATCTTCCATTGCGGTATTGAGAACTAACGGTGTCTCTCCATGCAAATCGTTAACCGGCCCTTGCGAGGTAAACTCAATCAGGCGCCCATCTTTTTCAAGTTGCCAAACCTCAGGCATCCCATCGCCCTGAAGGAAACCTAGATGTTGATCGACAGTCTGTGCGACATAGAGCGACTTAGTAACCTCTATCAGATTGTTGTGGTTCAATGATTTCGGACACCAACTTAGGTGGTAATCTCGCCACCATTAACGAGGTGTTTCATGAGCAAAGTTCGCAGGACATTTACCCCGGAATTTAAAGCCGAAGCCGCCAGTCTGGTCGTCGATCAAGGCCACACGGTGTCACAAGCCAGTAAGGCGATGAACGTCGGCGAGAACATACTGCGTCGCTGGATTAAGCAGCTGAAACAGGAAAGACAGGGTATCACGCCGCAGGCCAAAGCACTCACGCCAGACCAACGTCGCATTCAGGAGCTCGAAGCGCGCATTGATCGGCTGGAACGGGAGAAAGCCCTGTTAAAAAAAGCCACAGCTCTCTTAATGGCGGACGAACTCAATCGTACGCGCTGGTAGACCAATTAAGTGAGCATGAACCCGTAGAAATGGTCTGCAGCACCTTCGGTATTTGCCGTTCCAGTTATTACCATTACCGGCATCGACGCCAGCATATTGATCGTGAACGAATCGAGTTGCGCGCCAAAGTACGCAATCTGTTTAAGCAAAGCCGAAATGCGGTAGGCAGCCGCAGTCTAGTCTGGATGCTGGCGGCTGAAGGCATTACGGCTGGCCGATATAAAGTGCGCCAGCTCATGCGAGAAGCCGATTTGCAGTGCAAACAGCCAGGCGCGCATCGCTACAAAGTCCACAAAGATGAACGTCCAGACATTCCGCACTTATTGCAGAGGGCGTTTAATCCGGAGCAACCGAATCAGGTCTGGTGTGGCGATATCACCTATATTTGGGCGGGTAATCGCTGGATTTATCTGGCTGTGGTGCTGGATTTGTTTGCCCGTTGCGTGGTGGGCTGGGCGCTTAGTGAGCACCCGGATGCCGAGCTAGTCAGCCGTGCGTTAGATCATGCCTGGCAACAGCGTGGCCAGCCACTGGGAGTGATATTTCACTCGGATCAGGGTAGCCAATATGGCAGCCGGTTGTTTAGGCAACGGATATGGCGCTACCAGATGCAGCAAAGCATGAGTCGGCGCGGGTGCTGTTGGGATAATGCGCCGATGGAGCGGTTATTTCGCAGTCTTAAAACAGAATGGATACCAAAGCCTGGGTATGAATCTGCAGAAGAAGCCAGGCTGGATATTGGCGTTTACCTGATGGCGTATTACAACTGGCAGCGGCCACACACCGCCAATGGCGGGCTAGCCCCTGCCATTAAGGAAAGACAACTTAATTTACTGTCCGAGAATTGTTGACCACAACAGATCACCCGTATGCAATTCAAGTACCATTCCCGGATACAGCAGATCCGCGCGCCGCCATACATTGCATGGCCAATCCTCATCCGTAAGCAATACATCGCATTTCAACTCAAGTGAATAATCGCAATGACCACGTACCCAGAATGGATGGTTACGAGTGCAAGCCAGTAATCCTTGAAACGGTCTTGGGAGTTGCCCACCAGTTTTAAACTGCTTAAATTCTAAATACCAAATCTCCTTGTCTTCAAAACGAAGCGTTTTCAGCACCTGTTTGTAGGCCGTATCACCCTGAGCGGATTCATCCTTCGCCAAGACCCAGTCACCGACTTGCAGCGATTCGATCGCTCGCAAGCCGTCCTTGGTGTGCACCAGCGTTCCCGCAACAAACCCCATTTTGTCACCCCTTATTATTTTCAAGCTCAGAGAATTAATTAGGCTGACATTACATGTCAAAACCAAATCACCACGTGTCGTGCAAAACGCTCAAATCGTGGTAATTGCAGGGGCATCGGTGCAAAGATGAGAATCTCTCTCATGCCGAAGATGTGCTTTTATGCTACAGTGTTGCATCTGCAGGATTTTCTCTTTATGTCGACACTAAGCTGGATTATCACCATGAGCCTGCTGGGCAGCTTGCTCAGCGTACTGGCTGCCGCCGCGATGGCGTATTTCGCGAAACCCAACTGGATTCCCAAGCTCGTCTCTTTTGCCGTCGGCTCGCTGCTGGCCGCAGTGTTTCTTGAGATTTTACCGCACGCCTTTGGCGCTCATGGCGGGCATGAAGGCCATGCGCATGGCGAAACCGAATTCTCATTGATCAATGAGATGCATCATACCGCGTCGCAAACCGTGCAAGTGGTCGCCGAACAGGCGCAACACGCTAGCCCGGAAGCGATTTCGGTGACGATTTTGCTCGGGATTTTTATCTTTTTCATTATGGAAAAGCTGGTGATCTGGCGACATTGCCATCACGAGTCGTGCGAGGAATTAGAAGGCCATACACATGATGATCACCATGGCCATTCACATGGGCACAGCCATGGGCATGGTAACGATCACGGCCGAGCGGGCATGATGATTATGGTCGGCGATACGCTGCATAATTTCTTAGATGGCGCGGTGATTGCAGCGGCATTTATGGCCGATACCTCGGTCGGGATTGCGACTGCAGTGGCGATTATTGCGCATGAAATCCCGCAGGAAGTCGGCGACTTTATCGTGCTGCTGCATTCGGGCTATAGCAAGGCCAAGGCGCTGCTGTTTAATCTACTGTCGTCGCTGGCCGCGCTGGCCGGTGGTTTGCTGGCTTATTTCTCGCTCAGCATCGTCGAGACTGCGCAGCCCTACTTGCTGGCGCTCGGTGCGTCCAGCCTGATTTATGTGGCGATTGCCGATCTAATCCCCACGCTGCACAAACGCCCGCATATTAAAGACACCATGTATCAAGTGCTGCTGATGGTGGCCGGTGCAATGCCGATTGCGCTGGTACATACTTTTATGCCGCACTAAACACATACTAGGGCGTGTATATGAATAAAGGCCAATCAATGATTGGCCTTTATTCATATACCCCTTGATTTTCTATACAGACAATGCCGCTCCAGCGCATGCCCTGCCGGTAAGGCAGGGTGATCAAACTCGCCACCCTCATCCCGCTGCATATTCAGGCGTTCCATTAATGCTTGCGAGCGCAGATTAGTCAGCGCAGTAAACGCGACAATCTCGGGCAATTGCAGCACATTAAAGCCAAACTCAAGCGCGGCAGTGGCGGCTTCATACGCCAAACCTTGCTGCCAGAACGGCCTCGCCAAGCGCCAGCCGATTTCAACGCACGGAATAAACGGCAGTGCAACACGCGGAATATTGAGCCCAGCCATGCCAATAAACTCGCCGGTTTCGCGCAATTCCAAAGCCCAGAAGCCCCAGCCATGCTGCTGCAGACGCGCACGAATCTGTACTGCAAAATCATGGCTCTGGGCCATGCTCAGCGGCGCAGGAAAATAGCGCATCACTTCGGGGTCGGCCCCCAGCGCGGCAAAAGCTGGCAGATCGTGATCAAGCCAATCGCGCAAGATCAGCCTTGGCGTTTGCAAACACTGCACAGCAGCGAAAGTTTTAATCCCGTCCACTGCCCACCTCAGCCGCCGAGTCTGCTACTCCCCTTTGCTCAAGCGTGGCGCTAGCCGCTTCGCGCTCGGCCAATTCAGCCGCTTTGACCGCCTTGCTGCGCTGGATGCTCCGCTTTAGCGCCAATACACCCCAGGTGGGTAATACCGCGAGAAACAGGAAATAAAAGACGCCGACGGTGATACTCCCTGCTCCCAGCGACATCATCACCACCACAAACAAATAACCGATCAAAACGATATACATACTTTATCCCAGCAAAACACAAGCCCTTAGCCGAGCACAGTGTACACCAGCACGACAAAGCCGGTTTTGCGATTCTCAAGACCTATCTCAAGACTTAAGTCGCCACTAATGATACAGTGTTGCATCTGAAGCCATAAAGCCGGATGAGAAAATTATCTGGATTGATTTGAAATCTGGCCGCATCAGCCCCATATCTTTAATCTATGCCCATCAGGATTTGCTCTCGCAATGCCCAATACCAACACCGAATTGCAAAAAGTCGCCACTGCACGCCTGCCTACCAATCAGGGTGAATTTACCAGCCACGCCTATCTCAACCCGCATACCGGCGTTGAGCATCTGGTGCTGACGCTGGGTGATATTGCTGGTAAGGACGTGCTGGTTCGCCTGCATTCGGAATGCCTGACGGGCGATGCGCTGGGGTCTTTGCGTTGCGATTGTGGCGATCAGCTCAAACATGCTTTGCAACGGATTCAGGCCGAAGGACGCGGTGCTTTGCTGTATTTGCGCGGGCATGAAGGGCGTGGCATCGGGCTGTGCAACAAGATTTTTGCCTATCAATTGCAAGATCAGGGCATGGATACGGTGGAGGCCAATCTGGCACAAGGCCTGCCCAGCGATGGTCGCAACTATGAAGACGCGGCGTGGATGCTGAAAAATCTGGGGGTGAAATCAGTCCGGCTGATGAGCAATAATCCGCTGAAAATCGACGCGCTCAATGCGTTGGGGATTCCGGTAAGCGAGCGTCTATCGCATGAAATTATCGCCAACCCGGAAAACCACAAATACCTGCTGACCAAAAAAGAACGGATGGGACATTTGCTGGGCGCTCACGGCAAAAAAAAGGCGTAGCTTCTTGCTACGAGCCGCCAAACGCTGCCATGATTTTGGCCACGATCCGCGTGCTGTCGCCCAGCAGTTGGTCGATCTGCGTCACCATAAACGGCAATGAATAATACAGCGCGGCAAAGCCGATCCCCAGCGTTAGCGGAAAACCGATGGCAAACACATTGAGCTGCGGCGCAGCGCGGGTCATCACACCAATTGACAGATTGGTAATCAACAAAGCGGCCAGAACCGGCAATGAGAGCATCACGCCGGAGCGGAAAATCACGCCGCCATACAGGGCCACCAACTCGAAACCACGGGCATTGAGCTGTACCTGACCGACGGGCAGCTGGATCATGCTTTCAAGCAAAATACGCAGCATCATCAGATGTCCGTTAAATGCCAGAAACAGCAAAATCATAAACAGACTCATTAACTGAGCCACGGCCAGCGTGTTGGCCGAATTTTGAGGATCATAAAACGACGCAAAACCCAGACCCATCTGCAAGCCAGCTAGATGCCCCGCCATTTCAACGGCGGTAAAGATCAGCCGCATAATAAAGCCCATCGCCAGCCCCAGTATCAGCTCGCGCACAGCGATCAGCATGCCCTCGGGCGATACCACAGGAACGGTGGGCATGGGCGGTAAAACCGGCACGATCACCAAGGTCAGGGCAATCGCAAAACTAACTCTGATACGCACCGAAACCCGGCGGCTGGAAAAGAAAGGATCGGCCAGCAGCAGACCCATAATGCGCAGAAATGGCCACCAGAACAGCGCCAGCCAGACCTCAATCTGCGCCTGAGTAACCTGCCACATCAGCCTATCACTTGCGGAATGCTTTGATACAGACGGATGGTGTAGTCCATGGCCAGCTCCAGCATCCACGGCCCGGCCAGCACCAGCACCAGAAAGGCGATCAGCAGCTTGGGAATAAACGACAGCGTCGCCTCATTGATCTGGGTGGCGGCCTGGAAAATACTGATCACCAGACCGGACACCAGCGTGGCCAGCAAGACGGGGCCGCACAGCAGCACCATTACTTCCATCGCTTTTTGCAGCAGGGTTACCACCATTTCCGGCGTCATCTAGGTCCCCACGTAAAAACTTTGTACCAGCGAGCCCATCAGCAGCGTCCAGCCATCGACCAGCACAAACAGCATCAGCTTGAAGGGCAGCGAAATCATCACGGGCGAGACCATCATCATACCCATGCCCATCAGAATACTGGCTACCACCAGATCGATAATCAGAAAGGGGATAATCACCATAAAGCCGATCTGAAATGCCGTTTTCAGCTCGCTGGTCACAAACGCTGGCACCAGCACGCGCAGGCTGACATCTTCCGGCCCTTGCGGCGCTTGCGCGCCGGATACTTCGATAAAGAAAGCCAGATCTTTCTGCCGCGTTTGCTTGAGCATAAAGTCTTTCAGCGGCAAAGACCCTTTGTCCAGCGCTTCGTTAAAACTCATCTTGTTTTCCGAATACGGCTGGTAGGCGGTGGCATAGATTTTATCGAGCACAGGCGACATGATAAACAGCGTCAGAAACAGCGATAAACCGACAATCACCTGATTGGGCGGGCTTTGCATGGTGCCCAGCGCCTGACGCAACAAGGACAGCACGATCACAATCCGCGTAAAGGCGGTCATCATCAGCAGCACGGCGGGCAAAAAGCCCAGTGCGGTCATAAACAGCAGCGTCTGGATCGGCAAGGAATACGCCGTCCCCGCCGCCGTCTGCGTCGACGACATAAAGGGTATACCAGCAGGCTCGGCAGCCAGCAAGAGCTGCGAGGCAATACAGAGTGGAAGTAATGGCAATAGCAGTTTGAAATTAAAGCGCATTTTTAGCTCCTTTGCGCTTTTCAATTGCCGCTTGCAACCACTGCGCAAACGCAGGCGCGGCAGGTACTGGTGCAGGCAGGTGTTCAGGCTTATCCAGCGTATGCAGCAAATTGACCTGCTCACCGGTCACCCCAAGCACCAGCCAGCGCTCTTGCACTTCGACAATCACCACGCGTTCACGCTGCCCCACCATTACGCCGGAAACCACGCGCAAATGCTGATTGGCCGCACCGGGCAACAGGGCAAAGCGTCGCATCAGCCATGCTGCGCCAACAATCAAGCCCAGCACCAGCCCCAAAGCCAGAATGACCTGCATGATGGAGCCAACGCCCGATGGGCCAACCTGAGCCGGATTTGCCGCCGCCCAAACCGACAACGGCAGCCCGAAAAGGCTGCCGCGAACAATTTTACTCAATGTCATGCTACTCGGATGAAACGGCGTGCCTGATTTTTCACACACCGCACACCGCACTCCCCTGTTTGATAGCCCGACTGCTGCGGCTTATTTGTGCAAGCGACGAATCCGCTCCGCAGGCGTAATAATATCGGTCAGACGAATACCGAATTTTTCATTGACTACAACCACCTCGCCTTGCGCAATCAGGCAGCCATTCACCAGCACGTCCATGGGCTCACCCGCCAGACCGTCAAGCTCGACCACTGAACCTTGCGCCAGCTGCAACAGATTGCGAATAGCAATTTTGGTTCGCCCCAGCTCTACCGTCAGCGCAACCGGAATATCGAGAATCATGTCGATATTATTGGGCGCTCCTGCTGGCAGGGCGTTATTGTCAAAATTCTGGAAAATATTGGCCGCTTGCGGCTCGGGCTGCGGCGCAGCCTCAACCGTTTCCTGCTCGGCTAAAGCCGCCGCCCAGTCATCCATGATGTCATCTGGGTTTTCTTCAGTATTTTCGTCAGCCATGGGCTTGCTCTCCGTGTCCCTCTTCCTGCCCGCTGAGTGACTCAGCCGTCGTCAATACTTTGTCGACTTTCAAGGCATATTGCTTGTGAAGAATACCATACTTACACTCAAGCACAGGCACACTATCCACCGTGGCGGTAATGACCTCGGGAATATCCAGCGGAATGACATCGCCCACTTTCAAACTCAGAATCTCGCCCAGCGTAATTTGCGAATTGCCCAGCGTGGCCACCAGATCGACTTCAGCATGCTGCACCTGCTTGCGCATCAGATTGGTCCAGCGATTATCCGCTTCAATCCGGTCGGCCTGCATGCTGCTATAGAGCAGATCCCGAATCGGTTCGAGCATTGAATATGGGAAGCAGACGTGAAAATCTCCACCGCCCGCACCCAACTCGATTTTGAAGGTATACGCCACTACCACCTCGGTGGGCGTGGCGATATTGGCAAACTGGGTATTCATTTCCGAGCGCACATAAGCGAACTCGCACTCGAAAACCGGCTGCCATGCTTTCTGGAATTCTTCAAACACCACTTCGAGCAGGCGCTGGATAATGCGCTGCTCGGTCGGCGTGAAATCACGCCCCTCGACGCGCACGTGGTAGCGGCCATCCGAACCAAACAGATTATCGACCACCAGAAAAACGAAATCCGGATCAAAAATGAACAATCCGGTACCGCGCAGCGGCTTCATGTGGATCATGTTCAGATTGGTCGGCACCACCAGATTGCGAATAAACTCGCTGTATTTCTGCACCCGCACCGGGCCGACGCTAATTTCGGCATTGCGCCGCATGAAGTTGAATAGGGCAATACGCAAATTGCGGGCAAAACGCTCATTAATGATTTCAAGCGTCGGCATGCGCCCACGGACGATGCGCTCCTGACGGCCGATATCATAGTCACGGACAGCATGAGGATCGATGTCTTCTGGGACATCGTCCTGCTCGCCCGTTACGCCACGTAGTAGCGCATCGACTTCTTCCTGGGAAAGGATATCGTCAGCCATTTTACCGCTCTGTACTTGTTCTGATTAAATCGGTTTGCCGCATTGGCTCGTCGGTTTATTGATAAAAATACTTGGTGAAGTTAACACTCAGAACACCTTCGTCTTTCGCTTCAACTTCCAGCAATTCATTCAGTTTTTCGCGAATCTCACGCGCCAGCGTTTCCTGCCCCTCAGTGGTTTTGATTTCCTCAAGAGTTTTGGAGCGCAGCAGACGATTCACCGCGTCCAGCACTTTAGGCTGATAGTCTTTTAAGCGTTGCTTATCACTATCTCCAGCCAACTCAACCATGATTTCAACCTGCAATACCGATTCAGTGTCGCCCGCTAGATTCACGGTGAAGGGCTGATCCTGCAGTTTGTCAAAAACCGGGGCCACATGACCTTCTTTTTCTTTCTCTTTCTTCTTTTTCTCTTTGGCTTTTTTCTCTTCTTCAGCGTGAGCGTTTGCTTCTGCGACCGCTTCGTCAGCACTACCATCAGCGGGTGATTTCAACAGGAAAAAAGCCAACAAACCGCCCAGCAGCAATAAAACGACAAGCAATCCAATGATGGCAAATAACAGTATGTTTTTCTTCGGTTTTGGTGCCGCATCTGCACTTGGCGCTGCTTTGGCGTCAGACATTGTAATGCCTCTACTAGGAATAGATATTCTGAAGATTGTAACTGGATATTGAGGCAAAAGTACCCCAGCAATGCTGAGGCACCTCGTCTACTACAGCGAAAGATACTATAAAACAAGCGCTAAGCAAGCGTTTTTCAGGTAACACATTGAAAATCAGACAAACAAACTTACCCGGGTACTGCCAGCAGGCAAGCGCAAATCACTTAAATTGACTCGCCGCTCAATTCCCGTTTCATTCCCCATGGTATTGGCTATTGTTCCATGGCGCGTACCACCAGCAGGAGAGTCAAATTGCTGGGCTTGCTGCTGGGAAAATGCATTCTGCTGTTGCTGCTGCAATGAATCGGAGGCCACCTGTACATTTTGCAGAACAATCCCCTGATCAGCCAATAGCGCCGTCAACTTGGGTGTGGCCGCAGCCAGCGCCTCACGCACTGCTGCGTGCTGCGAAGTAAAAACCACGCTGGCTTGCTCGTTACCTAGATTCAAACGCACTTCCATCGGGCCCAGATTGGGTGGATTCAATTGCATTTCAATCTGCTGCTCCTGCTTGCCCAGCATCAAACTTACCCGCTGAGCGACTGCATCACCCCAGCGCGCATCCTGCACAGGAGTTTCAATATAAGCGGTAGTGGCAGCTGATCGGCTAGCCTGATTTGTAGTTTGCACTGCACTGGCCGCTGAAACTGTTGTTACAGCATGCTGAACAAGCGGTTTGGCCACTTCACCCGGATTATTGGAGTCGCTCTCTGTAAAATTGAATCCCCCCTGCCCCTGTTGAGTACCCAGCTCCAACTGCTGATGTTCGGCACCAGCGGCAGCCAGGGCATCAGTAAACGGCAAAATAGAGGCTGGTTCTTTATTGTCAGCGGCAATTTTTGCCGGAGTATTCTGTCCCCGTCCCTGCAGTAGTGAAGTGACACCTAATGCCTGTTTTTGCTGCTCGCCGACTACATCACCAGCAACCGATGCCTCGCTTAATCCCGAATTCGCATTCGAAATACCCAGTTCGGTCATGCCGGGAATAGCGGCAGATAAAGCCGATTGCGCCGCTAAAACTGCGTTTCCATTCTCAGCGCTAGCAGACTCGAGTTTCTTGGGTGCAGGAATCTGCGCCAGCAAGGCGGCCAAATCAATCATATTGGGCGGAATGTCAACAGGCTTCGCTTGATCAGCATTTTCATCTTTCTTGGCAAGCTTATTTGCATCTGCAACTGCATCGCTACGCGAATTGGCATCAAGCTCCCCCTGTGAAGCCGATGATTGCTCGGCTGGTTGCTGCTCTGTCTTTTGCGCGGGCTGAGCTGACGGGCGCGAGTTTGTTGGCCGCTCTGCTTCAGCGCTCTTCTTCGCGGCACTTTCAGCTGGCTTGGCTTTACTTAGCTCTTGTTTGTATCTTGACTCGAAAGAGTCGGCTGCGCTGACCGCGCTGACCAATTTGTCACGCGAAGGAGTGGCTTCACTAGGACGCGAAACCGCGCTAATCAGATTGATATTATTGCTTGAGCCGCTGGCCATGATCGCTACACCACAAAAATGAGTCATCCGCACTAAAGCAAACTTGATGCCAATTATTGGACGGGGTGTGCATGCTACACTGGGCGTATGGCAGAAGATTCAGACCTCGAACGTACCGAACCGGCCTCGCCCCGGCGACTGGAAGAAGCCCGTAAAAAAGGGCAGGTGCCGCGTTCGCACGAATTAACCTCGTTTTCTACGCTGATGGTCGGGCTGGTGGCGGTTATTACCACCGGACCTGATCTTTATGCCGCGATGAAAAAAGTCATGGTCACGGCGCTGAGCTTTAACCGCTCAAAAATCTGGGAAACCACATTAATGGGCGAGCAGTTGTTCGAGCTCTCGCGCATCGCACTCATTGCCATTTTGCCTATCTTCGGCGCCTGCGTGCTTATTTCGATTCTGACCCCCATTCTGATCGGCGGCTGGTTATTTAGCACCGAAGCACTGGGCCCCAATTTTGGCCGGATGAATCCGCTAAGCGGTATAGGCCGGATGTTTTCACCGCGCACGATTATTGAAACCATCAAAACCATTCTGAAATCCAGCCTGATTGGTGGCGTGGCGGCCTGGCTGATGTGGCAGGAAAAAGAGCAATTTATCCAGCTTTTGGCGATGACCCCCGAGTCGGGTTTTGCTATGGCCTGGCAAATGACGCGGCATACGCTGTTGCTCGTCGCTAGCACCATGGCGGTGATTGCGCTGATTGATGTGCCCTACCAGCTTTGGGATTACTACAAAGGGCTGCGGATGACCAAGGAAGAGGTCCGTCAGGAACACAAGGAATCCGAAGGTGATCCACACGTCAAAGGCCGCATTCGCCAGCTGCAGCGCGAAGCGGCGCGTAAGCGCATGATGGCCGAAATCCCCAAAGCCAACGTCGTCGTGACCAATCCGACGCACTATGCGGTGGCGATTCGTTATGACCAGCAAATGCGCGCGCCCACCGTCGTCGCCAAAGGCTCCTTCCTGCTGGCCGAGCGCATTATCGAGATTGCCAAGGACAACAAGGTGGCCGTAATCCGCACGCCACCGTTTGCCCGCGCGCTTTATCATCATGCCGACCTGGGCGAAGAAATCCCGACCGCACTGTATACTGCGACGGCAGAAGTGCTGGCTTATATCTATCAGCTTGAGCTTTACCGCAAGGAAGGCGGCTTTGAGCCGGTACTTAATACCGATTTGCCAGTGCCGCCAGAGCTAGACCCCGAGTCAGGCACTAGCAGGGTATAGCCATCTAGGCCAAACACCAAAAGACTTAGAACAAGATACACCAAGCAGGTATTCTGAATGTGGCGTAACAAACTCACCCTTCTGGCGATGCCAGCCCTAGTGCTGATGGTGCTGGGCATGATGATTCTGCCTTTGCCGCCGCTAATCCTGGATTTTTTCTTCACCTTCAATATCGCCATGTCGATTATTGTCTTGATGGTGAGTCTGTACACGCAAAAGCCGCTTGAATTTTCCAGCTTTCCGACTGTATTGCTAATGACCACGCTGC
Source organism: Chitinibacter sp. FCG-7 (assembly GCF_040047665.1). NCBI lineage: Bacteria > Pseudomonadati > Pseudomonadota > Betaproteobacteria > Neisseriales > Chitinibacteraceae > Chitinibacter > Chitinibacter mangrovi. The sequence continues at coordinate 2,438,939 of NZ_CP157355.1, read as the reverse complement.
TGCGTCTATCGCTCAATGTGGCCTCAACCAAGCTGGTTCTCACAGAAGGCCACGCCGGTGGTGATGCGGCGGGTAAAGTGATTGAATCATTCGGCCATGTGTTGATTGGCGACAATGTCGCGGTCGGGATTGTGGCGTTTATTATTCTGACCATCATTAACTTTGTCGTGATCACCAAAGGTGCAGGCCGGATTGCCGAAGTTTCAGCCCGCTTTACGCTGGATGCGATGCCCGGCAAGCAAATGGCGATTGACGCCGACCTGAACGCCGGCCTGATCGGTGAAGACGAAGCCCGCACCCGCCGCGCGCAGATTTCGGACGAAGCCAATTTCTTCGGCTCAATGGATGGTGCGAGCAAATTCGTGCGTGGTGATGCCGTCGCCGGGATTCTGGTGATGGTGATCAATCTGGTCGGCGGCCTGCTGGTCGGCATGCTGCAGCATGATATGGCTTTTGCTGACGCAGCCAGAACCTACACCTTGCTCACCATTGGTGATGGTCTGGTCGCCCAGGTACCGGCGCTGATTATTTCGGTCGCGGCGGGTATTGTCGTGTCGCGTGTGGGCACCAATCAGGATTTGTCCGAGCAGATTCTGGGCCAGCTGTTTGCCCGCTCGCAAGTGCTGTACGTCACCGCAGGCGTGCTGGCGTTGCTGGGTATTATTCCCGGCATGCCGCACTTTGCCTTCCTGCTGATGGCGCTGATTGCCGGTGGACTGGCGTGGTACTCCGAACAGAATCAGCTGCAAAAAGCCACTGGCGGCGTCAAGCCTGTGCCCGGAGCGCCAGCGGGAGCCACGCCCGGCGCTGCGCCTGCGGCACCGGCAGACGCACCGCTACAGGAAGTCAGCTGGGCCGATGTGCAGCCAGTTGACCCGGTTGGGCTGGAAGTGGGCTATCGGCTTATTCCATTGGTCGATCGCAATCAGGACGGCGAATTGCTGCGCAGGATTCGTGGCATCCGCAAAAAAATCGCGCAGGAGCTGGGCTTTCTGGTTCCAGCGGTTCATATTCGCGACAACCTGGAATTGCGCCCGAATCAATACCGTATCCAGCTCAAAGGCGTCGATGTCGGCATGGGCGAGGCTTTTGTCGGCCAATGGCTGGCCATCAATCCCGGCAACGCCGCCGGCAATCTGCCGGGCACCGCCACCACCGATCCCACTTTTGGCCTGCCCGCCACCTGGGTAGACAGCAGCTTGCGCGATCAGGCGCAAGCCATGGGCTTTACCGTGGTGGATGCCTCCACCGTGGTCGGCACGCATATTTCCAATATTCTGCAGTCGCACGCTGCCGAATTGCTCGGTCGCGAAGAAGTTCAGGCTCTGCTCGATCACTTTGCCAAAGAATCACCCAAGCTGGTTGAAGAGCTGGTTCCCAAAGTAATCCCGGTGGGCACTTTGCAAAAAGTGCTGCAGCATCTGCTCGACGATGGGCTGCATATCCGCGATTTGCGCAGCATTCTGGAAACCCTGGGTGAAAATGTCCAGCGCACCCAGGACATCGACGATCTGACCTCGATTGTCCGCGTCGCGCTCGGCCGCGCCATCGTGCATCAGCTATTCCCAGGTGAAAACGAGCTGCAAGTGGTAGCGCTCGAGCCCCAACTGGAAAATATCCTGATGTCGGCCGCCAGCGGTAAATCACAAGGCGGTCTGGAGCCGGGACTGGCCGAACGTATCCTGCAACAGGCTGCACAACTCTCCGAGCAGCTGGAAATGCAGGGCATCAATCCGGTCATTATCACGCCATCGCAATTGCGCCCGATGCTGTCACGCTTTTTAAAGCGCTCGATCCCCAATCTGCGCGTCATTGCGCATACCGAAATCCCCGAAAGCAAAACCTTGCGCATCATTGGCGTTCTGGGAGCGAATAATTAGGGCTTGGACTCGGGCTGGTGATGCCAACTCCGGTGTTTTAACCGGATTATTCTTGCAACAAACGGCAATGATTCTGACTCCCAGTGTGCAGATCAATTGTGCAGATTGCTTTGAGCAGCGATAATCCCTCACTATGGTCGTCAAAAAATTCTTCGGTGCCACCACTCGTGAAGCTCTCAGGCAAGTTCGTGATGAACTCGGCCCGGACGCGCTCATCCTTTCCAACCGCCAGGTGGCGGGTGGCGGCATTGAAATTATGGCGGTGGCCGACGCCGATGTGGCAGCGCTGACCAATGTGCAAACCGTCGCCACGCCGCCCAAGCCCTCGCCCCGTGCGGCACAAAACGGTGCCCGGCTGATGAATTCGGCGCAAACCGAAGCACCAGGCATTGCCAAAGCCCTCGCGCGCTCGTACGCGATTCCGGATGACGAGCAGGAACCCAGCCCGGCGGATATCGGCTATGAAGCGCCATCGGTACTGCGCAGCAATCGCCAGCCGCGCCCGGCAGAAGCGCGGCCAGAAACACGCTATGACACGCAGCGCGAAGAAATCCCGCTGAGCCAATTCATCAACCAATCTGTTAACCAGTCTGCCAGCCAGCGCACTCAGGAGCGCACGCCAGAACGGCAGCCTGAACGCAGAGTTGATCGCAGCGCAGAGCGCGTAGCCGAAACAGCACGCCCGGCACCGCCGCGCCGCGCCGCGCCCGTGGTCGAGCCGCGCACGTTGCCAACCTTCAGTTTTGAAGACGAACCGGCCAAACCCACTGCCCCTGCCGTTGATCAGGAAGCGATGCAGGACATTGCGCGCGAAATCCGCATGCTGCGCGGTCTGCTGGAAAGCCAGATGGCGGGCATGGCCTGGGGCGAGCTATCCAAACATGCCCCCGAAAAACTCGAAATTCTGCGCCAATTGCTCGGCGCGGGTTTCTGCGCCGCCCTCTCGCGCCAACTGATCGACAAAATGCCGGGTGGCATGAGTCTGGATACTGGCGTGAAATGGGTGAAAGCAGCGCTGGCACACAATCTGCCCGCCACCGGAGCGAGCGACGATCTGGTCGCACGCGGTGGCGTGTATGCGCTGATCGGCCCCACTGGCGTTGGCAAGACCACCACTGTGGCCAAACTCGCCGCGCGTGCTGCACTGGCCTACGGCCCGCAATCGGTCGCGCTGCTGACCACCGATAGCTACCGGATCGGTGCACACGACCAGCTACGTATTTATGGCCGCATCCTTGGTGTGCCGGTGCATGATGTCAAAGACGAAACCGATTTGCAGCTCACTTTGGGTGAGCTGAGTGATCGTCATCTGGTACTGATCGACACCGTCGGCATGGGCCAGCGTGACCAGCGCATTGGTGAGCAGCTCGCGATGCTCGGCCACGATAACGTCGGCACCATTTTGCTGCTGGCCGCCAATGCCCAAGCGGGCACGCTCGACGATGTGGCGCGCCGCTACCGCAACCATCATTTGCTGGGCTGCATTCTGACCAAGCTCGATGAAACCGTGGCGCTGGGCGGCTGCCTCGACGTCGCCATCCGGCATAAACTGCCTTTGCAGTTTGTCACCAACGGCCAGCGCGTACCGGAAGATCTGCACCGCGCCAATCTGGCCTATCTGCTCGACCGCGCATTTAAAACACAACAGGACCAAAGCGTTTTCCAGCTACAACGCGATGAATATCCGCTGTATATGAGTACGCAAGACATTCCAACCGATTTCACGCTCAGCCTGGGTGGTGCGCGTGCCTAAACGCTGGCAGGACCAGGCCGCAGGCTTGCGTCAAATGGTCAGCCCGACGCATTGCCGCAGCATCAGCCTGTGCGGTGGCCGTGGCGATTCAGGCACCACCACGCTGGTCATCAATCTGGCCGCCGCGCTAGCCGAGCGCCAGCGCGAAGTGATGGTGCTTGATGAATTTAGCGGCAGCCAGAATGTCAGCTCGCGCCTGCACCTGAGCCAGGGCTTTACGCTAGAGCATGTACTGCGCCACGAAGCAACGCTGGCCGATAGCCTGATCGAAACCCAGCATGGCTTTCAGATTCTGTCGATTGCCGGCAAGCCGCAAATCATTGCCCGGCTGAACGACGCCGAGCAGCACTGGCTAGCAGCCGAATTTGAAGCCATTACCGAATACGTCGATTACCTGCTGCTCGATACGCGCCCGATGGGCAGCAATGGTATTCCCAGCCTGAGTCTGGCCGCCGACGATGTCGTCGTTGTTTTATCAAATCGCGCCGAATCACTCACCGACGCCTACGCCACCATCAAGCAGTTGGCGCAGGAATACGCGCGCCGGGATTTTCGCGTACTGGTCAATCGGGTGGAAAGCCTGGGCGAAGCGATGGCCTTGTTTGATCGCCTGCGTAGCGTCTGTCAGCAGTTTCTGGGTGCCAGTCTGGAGCTCAAGCTGATCGGTTATGTTCCCGAAGACAGCAAGCTCAATCGTTCTACACGGCTGGGCAAGACCGTGCTTGAGGCTTTTCCAGATACCGAGGCCAGTATGGCTCTGCGGCAATTAGCCGACGTGATCTTGCGCTGGATACCCCCTAGGGTGGCGCATGATTCATCCGGGCATTTTGTTCATCGGCTGGTCGAATCATCCCGCCTGCTGCACGAAAGGCTGCATCATGGCTGAGCTGCGCCTTGAGCCCGTAGACGCTGGCTACCAGCTCATTGGTGATTTAACGCTGGCGGCGATCGCGCCAGTCTGGCAGGCTAGCCGCCAGATTAACTGGCAAAGCCAGCTGGTTGACTTAAGTCAGGTCGGGCATTGCGATGGCGCAGGCGCGGCTTTTCTGTTTGAACTGGGCCAATCTGGCGCGCAGTTGCGCAATCTGAACGCTGAAACGCAGCGCCTGCTGACCGCGCTGGACCCGCAGCAGGCCTTGCTGGTGTCGCCGCAGAAATCGCGCAATAAACCCATCACGCAGATTGGCCACCTGACCCGCTCGGCGGTTCGTGATTTTGCGGCACAAATCACGTTTATTGGCGAAGCAGCTAGCGCGCTGGCGCAAGTGATCGTGCGGCCACAACGCTTGCGCTGGCGTGAATTTTTGCGCCAATGCGAGCTAACGGGTGCCAATGCGCTGCCGATCATCAGCCTGATTTCCTTGTTGCTGGGCATTATTCTGGCTTTTCAGTCGGCAATTCCAATGCGGCAATTTGGCGCGGAAATGTTTGTCGCCAATCTGCTGGGGCTCTCGCTGGTGCGCGAGCTGGGGCCACTGATTACCGCCATTGTGCTGGCCGGGCGCTCGGGCGCGGCTTTTGCCGCCGAAATCGGCACCATGAAGGTCAATGAAGAAATCAACGCGCTGGTGACATTTGGCTATCAGCCCATGCACTTTCTGGTTTTGCCCCGCTTGCTGGCGGGCGTGTGCATGCTGCCGCTGCTGGCCATCTGGTCGCAAGCCATCGGCATGCTGGGTGGCGCACTGGTGATGCAGGGTTTTGGCATTCCGCTGGCGACGTTCTGGTCGCAGCTCAGCTCGCAAGTCGACGCTGGAGACTTTTTTGGCGGCATGCTCAAGGCCGCCGCTTTTGGTCTGGTCGTGGCCTCGGTCGGCTGCTTTCGCGGCCTGGGCACGGGCACCGGCGCCAGTGCCGTGGGGGCAGCCACCACCCGCGCAGTAGTCAATATTCTGGTGTTGCTGGTGATCACCGATGGCATACTGGCTGTCGTTTATTATCATCTGGGCTGGTAAAGATGAGCACGGTGATTGAAGTTCGGCATCTGTGCTGTGGCTGGGGCTCGCGCACCATTCTGGAAGATGTGAATTTCAGCGTGGCGCGCGGTGAAGTGGTCACCATTCTGGGGGGCTCGGGCTGCGGCAAATCGACTTTGCTCAAGCATCTGATTGGGCTTTACCCGCCGCGCTCCGGCAGCATACAGGTAGTGGGTAATGAGCTGGTGGGCGCAGATAGCAAGGGCCGTGAGGCAATACTACGCAAAATTGGCGTCATGTATCAATCGGGCGCACTGTTTGGCTCGATGAGTATTCTGGACAATATCACGCTGCCGCTGACCAGCTTTAGCCAGCTGGACGCCAAGGCGATTGATACGCTGGCCAGACTGAAATTGCGACTGGTCGGGCTGGAGGAGTTTGCCGATTTTTACCCGAATGAGCTCTCGGGCGGTATGCAAAAACGTGCGGCGATTGCCCGCGCGATGGCGCTGGACCCGCAGATTCTGTTTCTGGACGAACCGTCGGCCGGGCTGGACCCGATCACCTCGGCCGAGCTTGATCGACTGATCCGGCGGCTGGCCGAAACGCAGGGCGTCACCATGATGGTGGTGACGCATGAGCTGGCCAGTATTGCCGCCATTGCTGATCGCGCCATCATGCTCGATAAAAGCATTAAAGGCATTCTGGCCATCGACACGCCCGCGGCACTTGCGCAATCAAGTGATGCGCGCGTAGCGAGCTTTTTCAATGCACAGCGGCCCGCACGCGCCGCAGTATAGAAGGCTTATGGAACAACAATCGAATTTCCGCCTAGGCGTGTTTATCCTGCTGGCCCTGCTACTGGGCGTGGCGCTACTGATCGGTGTGGGCAGCGGGCGCTGGCTGCAATCGAAAATCACGCTGGAAACCTATTTCAATGAATCGGTGCGCGGGCTCGATATTGGCTCCAAAGTGCGTTACCGCGGCGTGGCGATTGGCGAAGTGAGCGCGATTACCTTTACCTACACCCGCTATGAAGGCGATTTACCCAATGCCCAACGCCAGCAGTATGTACTGGTTGAAGCCCAGCTCGATAGCCATATTCTGGGCGGCTCGGCTGATAAGGATGCGCAACAGGCCGATCTGAACCGCGAAATTGCCAAAGGCCTGCGCGTCAAGCTCTCGCCACAGGGGCTCACCGGCACCAGCTATCTGGAAATCGATTACGAGCAGCAGGCCGATAACAAAACCTTGCCATTTAGCTGGCAGCCGGACAATCTCTATATTCCGTCGGCCAATAGCACGGTCAATCAGCTTCTGGGCAGCGCGCAGGAAGTGATGGCCAAATTGCAAAGAATCGATCTGGACCAAACCATAGGCCTGCTCAACCAGACGCTGGGTACAATGAATACCCGGTTGGAAGAAATACCGGCCAAAAACATCGGCCGTGAAGCCGAGCAGCTACTGCGTACGCTCAATGCCCTACCACTGAAGCAGATGGCCAGCGAAAGCGCGCAATTGATCACGGAAGTCAGGGACAGCAATCAGGCGCTGAAAACGCTGCTTGAACAACCGCAATTGCAAACTGCCAGCAATGATCTAGCCAGCGCGGCGAGCTCAGCCAAAATGTTGCTGGCCAACCCGGCGCTGGCCAGCGCCGTGCAAAGACTGGACCAGATTACCTTGCGGCTGGATCATCTAAGCGCACAACGCGAGGGCGATGTGCAGCAAATCATCGATAATCTGTCGAGCACCAGCAGCAACCTCAAAGCACTGAGCGAAAAAGCCAATCAGCGCCCCAGCAGCCTGCTGTTTAGCGAGCAACCCAAACCCTATACGCCGCCCAAACCATGAAAAAATTGATCGCTTTACTTGTGCTGGCTGTATGCACGGCCTGCAGTACGACCCCCGTGGCCAGACAAGATTTTCTGATTAGCGCCGAGCGCGATGGAGCCAGCAGAGCCGCCCGCTTTGGCGTGCTACAGGTCAATGAATTGCGCAGCAACCCGCCCTACCGCGATCTGGCGCTGATCTACAAGGAAAGCCCGCAGCGTTTTGTTGCCGACCCCTACAACGGCTTTCTGGCCCCTCCCGGCAACCAGATCACCCGGCAAACGCGCGCATGGCTGGCGCGCAGCGGGCTATTTAGCCGCGTCAACCCGATGGGCAGCAGCCTGATTGCGCCGTGGCAGCTGGAAGGCGAACTGCTGGCAATGCATATCGACGTGAGCACACCCGCCCAGCCCAAAGCTGTAATCCAGGTGCAGTACCTGCTTAGCCACCAACAGCAATCGGCGCAATTTACGCTCAGCGCCGAACACGCCATCGCGGACGCCAGCCCAAATAGCGCGGCGGCGGGCTTTAGCGCTGCACTGGAAAGCCTGTTCAAGCAATTAGAACAAGAACTGGCTTCATCAAACCTCAATTAGTCGGCTACACTTAAGGATCATTTTTACCGCATCCATCATGTCAGCACACCGCGCCCTGTCCCTCTATCGCAGTACCCAAAGCAGCAGCGAAGAAGATCGCGTGCAGCAACACGCCCCGCTAGTGCGCAAGATTGCGTATCACATGATGAGCAAATTGCCCGCCAGTGTGGACGTTGACGATCTGATCCAGGTCGGGCTGATGGGGCTAATGGAAGCGGCCCGCAATTTTGACGCCGAAGCGGGCGTGCAATTTGAAACCTTCGCCAGCCAGCGAATTCGCGGCGCGATGCTCGATGAATTGCGCAGTGCCGACTGGCTGCCACGGCAGGCCCGCAAAAACATGCGCGAAATCGAACGCGCGATTGTGTTGCTGGAGCAACAGCTGGGGCGTCATCCTGCCGAAGGTGAAGTGGCGCAAGCGCTCAATATCCCGCTCGACGAATATCAAAGCATGCTGGGCGATGCGCGCGGCCACCAGCTGCTGCATTACGAAGACTTCGAAGTGGACGGCGAAAACGATCAGCTCGATCAGTACGCCGCCGATCATTCGGCCAACCCGATTGATATTCTAAGCGACGACGCTTTCCGCTCCCATCTGATCGAAGCGATTGGCCTCTTGCCCGAGCGCGAAAAATTGCTAATGGCGCTGTACTACGACGAAGAACTCAATCTGAAAGAAATCGGCGCAGTGCTTGGCGTTTCCGAATCGCGCGTCTGTCAGCTGCACACCCAAGCCGTGGCACGCCTGCGCGGCAAACTCAAAGACTGGCTAGCTTAAATGGATAAAATCAGCGTACTTGGCCTGATTCTGGGGCTGTCGGCAATTGTGCTCGGGCACTGGCTCGAAGGCGGGCAGATTGGCTCGCTGGTGCAATTTACCGCCTTTTTCATCGTCATCGGCGGCACCATGGGCGCGGTGATGGTGCAAACCGAAATGCGGCATTTTGTGGTTGGCCTTAAAATGCTGCGCTGGATTTTTCTGCCGCCAGTCATGGATTTTCGCAAAATCCTCGCCACGCTGATGAACTGGGGCAATCAGGCGCGCCGTGGTGGCCTGCTGGCGCTGGAAGCTTATCTTAATAGCGAAAAAGATCCCTTCATCAAACGCGGCCTGACCATGGTGGTCGATGGTGCGGAGCCTGAAATGGTGCGCCGCGCGCTGGAGCTGGATATTGATGCCTACGAAGACCAGGCTCGGGCTGCGGCCAAAGTCTGGGAATCTGCCGGTGGTTATTCGCCCACCTTCGGCATTCTGGGCGCGGTGCTGGGTTTGATTCATGTGATGGAAAACCTGACCGACCCATCCAAGCTTGGCGCCGGGATTGCCGTCGCCTTTGTGGCAACCATTTACGGCGTGGGCGCGGCCAATCTGTTCTTCCTGCCGGTGGCCAATAAACTCAAGTATTACATCATGCTCGAAGTTCGCCGCCGCGAAATGGTCGCCGAAGGGCTGGTCACCATCGCCAACGGCGAAAACCCGCGCTTGCTGGAAAACAAACTAGCCGGCTTCTTGCACCACTAGGGTATATCTTCGCAAGCTAATTACTAATTAGCCTGTGAAGATATACCCTACGCGCCACTCATCACGTAAAGCCCCAGCAACTCTGCCTTGCCAACACATCGCCTGTGCAATCGCTATAGTCAAAGCATCATCGCCCCGGGGAAAAATCATGCTGTATTTATTGCGCATCGCGCTGCGCACGCTGGCTTGGCTGGATTTGGCGATCTTTACACTCGCAATGGTATTGCTCGCTATCCTGCCATCAAGTTGGCTTGGCAAGATATACCCCCCTTTATTTCAAAGCTGGTGCCGCTGTTTTGTGCGGGCGCTAGGCGTTGAGCTGCGCCTGCATCAGCATTTTCTGGGCGCGATGCCGCAGCATTTTATACTGATTGCCAATCATCCCTCCGCGCTGGAAGACATCGGCATTCCAGCACTATTTCCGGTCCGCAGCTTGGCCAAGCACGAAGTCAAAAACTGGTTTTTGGTAGGCAAAATTGCTCAAGCAGCCGGGACGCTGTTTGTCGAGCGCGAAAGCAAGGATTCGCGTCAGGCCGCCCAGCAGGCGCTGATTGAGGCTGTGCAGGCGGGCGATAATATTGCGCTCTACCCGGAAGGCGGTTGCAAAGGTCGCCGCATCGCGCCACGGTTTCTGTATGGCGCTTTTTCCACCTCGCTCGCCAGCGGCGTTCCCATCCTGCCGGTCTTTTTGCACCACGAAGCGCAGGCCCAATTCGAATGGCAAAACGGCGAGCATTTGCTGACCAAAATCTGGCGCATGGCCAGCAGCCCTAATCCGGTAGTGCACTACCATGTGTTTGAGCCGATTTCACCACAGCAATTTGCCGACAAAGAGAGTTTCAATCAGGCGGTATATGCGCTGTATCTGGGCTGGCAACAGCGCTTTCTTGATTAGTACCGTGACTTGCCCGGCGAACAGCAGCCAGTTCCTCACTAAATCTCCGACTCTTGATCGCTTTTCTGCTGCGCCGCCCGAGCTTGCCGTTATAATCGTGAAAGCTCAGTCAACGACCCATCACCATGCCACTGTTTCGCAAGAAAAACGTCCCGAATGTCTCCACGCGTGCCGCGCTTCCCGCGCCGATAGCCAATTTGCTGCGTGAATCATGGTGGCTCTTGCTCGTGGTACTGCTGGGCTATTTATTGCTCGTACTGAGCAGCTATCACCGAGGCGATCCGGGCTGGTCGCACAGCGCCACCGAAGTGCTCATTCACAACCGGGGCGGCGCTTTTGGCGCGTGGCTGGCGGATGTGCTGCTCTACACTTTTGGCGTTTCGGCCTGGTGGTGGACGGTGTTTTGTCTGGCCGCCATTTTATGGGGCTATCGCCGGATCGACCGGATTACCGAATCGTCCAAGCCGCTGGTTTTTCTGGCCTGCACCGGCTTTGCGCTGATTATTCTGTCCAGCGCCAGCCTTGAAGCGCTGCGTTTGCACAGCCTGGACATCGTGCTACCGCACAAGCCGGGCGGCATACTGGGTTTGTCGCTGGGCGGCTGGCTGATGAAAACTTTCGGTTTTAGCGGTGCAACCTTGCTATTGCTCACGACCATGGGCTTGGGCGTATCGCTGTTTACCGGCCTGTCCTGGCTGAATGTGATGGAAAACATCGGTGCGGCGTGCGAATGGGCCTATTTCAAAACCATTGACGGCATTCAGGCCGCGCAAGACCGCCGGATTGGGCGCGAGATCAAGAAAGAGCGCGAACAGAAAGTCATGGCGGCCAAAAAGAAACAGGATGACAAAGCACCGCTGATTATTACCCCGCACCAGAGCGAAGTACCAGTCGCCAAAAAACTGGAGCGCGAGAAAAAAGAGCTGGAAAAACAGCAGGAACAGCAAGCCAAGCAGGCAGCGCAGCCGATGCTGTTTGCCGAAGATGAGCTCCCCCCTGCCCCGGCACCTGTAAGCAAAAAAGCCAGCGCAGCGAGCGTTAATCTGGGGGACGGCAGCTTACCGTCCTTAGCGTTGCTCGCCCCCGCACCAGTGGCACAAGAAAGCATCAGCAAGGAAACGCTGGAGTTTACCTCGCAGCTGATCGAGCGCAAGCTGGCCGATTTCAACGTTGAAGTCAAAGTGGTCGCCGCCTACCCAGGCCCGGTAATTACCCGCTACGAAATCGAGCCCGCAGTGGGCGTAAAAGGCTCGCAGATTGTCAACCTAATGAAGGATTTGGCGCGTGCGCTGGGCTTGGTGTCGATCCGCGTGGTGGAGACGATTCCCGGCAAAACCTATATGGGCTTGGAGTTGCCTAACCCGACACGCCAGATGATTCGCTTGTCCGAAATCATGTCGAGCGAGCCGTATCACGCGATGGCCAGCAAGCTGACCTTGGTGCTCGGTAAAGACATCACCGGCAAACCGATTGTGACCGATCTGGCCAAAGCGCCACATATGCTGGTGGCCGGTACGACGGGCTCGGGTAAATCAGTCGGCGTGAATGCAATGATTTTATCGCTGGTTTACAAAGCTACGCCCGATGAAGTGCGCTTTATCATGATCGACCCGAAAATGCTGGAGCTGTCGATTTACGACGAAATCCCGCACTTGCTCGCGCCCGTGGTCACCGATATGAAGCTGGCTGCCAATGCGTTGAACTGGTGCGTGGCCGAAATGGAAAAACGCTACCGCCTGCTCAGCGCCCTGGGCGTGCGCAATCTGGCCGGTTACAACCAGAAAATCAAAGAGGCAGAAAAAGCGGGCAAAAAACTCACCAATCCATTTACGCTCACGCCTGATGATCCTGAGCCATTGGAGCATTTGCCATTCATTGTCGTTGTGGTCGATGAGTTTGCGGATCTGATGATGGTCGCTGGCAAGAAAATCGAGGAATTAATTGCACGTCTGGCGCAAAAAGCGCGTGCAGCGGGGATACACCTGATCTTGGCCACGCAACGCCCGTCGGTGGACGTCATTACCGGCCTGATCAAGGCCAATATCCCGACTCGCCTCGCGTTTCAGGTCTCCAGCAAAATTGATAGTCGCACCATCCTTGATCAAATGGGCGCCGAAGCGCTGCTGGGGCAAGGTGATATGTTGTTCCTGCCGCCCGGCAGCGGCTACCCGCTGCGCGTGCATGGCGCTTTTGTCGCCGACGATGAAGTGCATCGCGTGGTCGATTCGCTCAAAGCCATGGGCGAGCCCAATTACATCGACGGTATTCTCAATGGCGGCTTTGAAGCTGAAGGCGCGGCCAATAGCGGGCTGAGCACAGGTGGCAGCACCGAAGAAACCGATCCGCTGTACGATGAAGCCGTCGCATTCGTCATGAAAAGTCGCCGCGCATCGATTTCTTCTGTGCAAAGGCAGCTGCGGATCGGGTATAATCGCGCCGCGCGTCTGATTGAACAAATGGAAAGCGCAGGTCTGGTCAGCCCCATGGAAACCAACGGCAACCGGACTGTACTGGCGCCAGCCAGTGAATAAAGGCAGATGTGTTCACCAATCTGCCACGCCCTCCAAAGACAGGCGGCTACACCTTTCGGGATGGGCGACTTAGCTAGCATTGCTGTCGCGTGAGATTGATACCGCAGAACAACACTGCAAGCACCACTTATTCCGATTAACCCCGCATTTTGCACCTTTGACTTGAACTCGAAGGGCGATCTGTGATATAAACGTGGACTTTTCCAGTTCCGACGTTAGGACAAGAATCATGGCACGAGTATGCAAAGTCACCGGCAAAGGCCCGATGACCGGGAATAACGTTTCCCACGCCAATAACAAAACAAAACGCCGCTTCCTCCCGAATCTGCAATCACGCCGTTTCTGGGTTGAGAGCGAAAACCGTTTCATCCGTTTGCGTGTTTCTAACGCTGCGTTGCGCCTGATCGACAAGAAAGGCATCGACGTAGTATTGGCTGACTTGCGCGCCCGCGGCGAACTATAATTCCGAGGTAATTTAAGATGCGCGATAAGATCAAGCTCGAATCTTCTGCAGGTACTGGTCATTTCTACACGACGACCAAAAACAAACGTACCATGCCAGAAAAGATGGAAATCAAGAAGTTCGATCCCGTTGCTCGCAAGCACGTGATCTACAAGGAAACCAAACTGAAGTAATTCAGTGCTGGTGACCATACTCGAAACCCCGCCTCGGCGGGGTTTTTGTTTGCCCAAAGTCTTTACCAATCAATAGGTATTGCCTTGTAGCAAACACCCCACATGGTTTAGCGGCATATACCCTGCTGGCTATTCCAGATTCCAGATTGTTTTCAGCGTTGCGCACAACTTGTGCATCATTGGGTCAGACACCCTATCGCCCGAGTAGATAAACTGCAGCGGCGCACGAGTCACCACCTCTCCACCGCGCCACAACACAATCGAGCCATCCGACGCAAAGCGTTGCGCCGTGCGCTCGGCCAGAATACCGATCCCGACGCCGGATTTGATCAACTCCAGCAGCGTCGCCTCCTCGTCAAATTCACCCACCACTTTCGGCGCCAGATTATGGCTGCGCCACAATTCCTGCGAAATATCGGCCAGACTGGTGTACTGCGACAAACCCAGCCACGGCGCATCACCGAGCTTGGGCCAATCGGCATTCTGATATTCAGCCGCCATTGAAACAGGTAAGGCTATACAAAAACCAATCTCGTCCAGCGGCAGCGTCATCACATTCTGATACGGGTTGCGCCCCAGATAAAAACCGCCATCCAGCGACTTTTTACGTACTTCGTTCAAAATACTAACGGAAATACCGTGCGTGGTTTGCACAGTAATCAGCGGAAAAGTGTCCCGCAATAGCGACAACCATGAACCCAGCCGCAAGCGTGCAGGGACGCCAATGGTGCCGATGCGGACCTTGCCTTTGGGCTCGCCTTGCAGGGTTTTGGCCTTGTGCAGCAAATCCCGCGCTTGCGCCAGAATCTGCTCGGCTTCAGGCAATAGCAATTTGCCCGCCTCGGTGAGCGATACGCCGCCGGGGTAGCGCTCAAATAAGGCCAGGCCAAATTGCTCTTCCAGCGCTTTAATTTGCGCCGTCACGGCGGGTTGGGATAAGTGCAACAATTCAGCAGCCTGAGTCAGATGCCCTTGTTGCGCCACGGTCACAAAAGTTCGTAGTTGATAGAGTTCCATAAGCGCAATTATCCCCCAAAGCCAATCCATCGCGCCATAAAGCTTGCCGCAAAATGTAGTTAAAAATCTTTGATTACAAACAACAAAGTAAGCCCTGTGCAACCAGACATAAATTACGCTGATTCCTCACATCAGAAAAAGCAATTGGCGTCATGGCGTAACAAAGACTTACATTAGCTGTGGAAATAGCTAAGCAACAGCTTTTTACACTACACAGGAGGCAGCGTATGCATGATTCAATGATTGAACGCGTCCAGAATAATCCGAAATTTCACGCCCTCGTGGCCACTCGCGCCAGATTTTCCTGGATGCTGACCATCGCGATGCTGGTGATTTACTACGGCTTTATTTTGCTCATCGCTTTTTCACCTGCAACACTGGGCACCCCGATTGGCAATGGCGTCACCACCTGGGGCATCCCGGTTGGCATTTTTGTCATTATCTCGGCTTTTGTCCTCACCGGTATTTATGTGCGCCGCGCCAATACCGAATTTGACCAACTGACCCGTGAAGTCGTTGAGGACGCTAAAAAATGAAATCACTACTACAAAAACTGGGTTTGGCGGGCACATTTGCCGCAGTCATGCTGATGAGCAGCATGCCAAGCTGGGCAGCGGGTGCCATTGAAGGTGCAGTCGAGAAACGCAGCCTGAATGTTCACGCCATTGTGATGTTTCTGGCTTTTGTCGCTTTCACGCTGGGGATTACGTATTGGGCAGCGCGCCGTACGCGCTCGGCCAAAGACTTTTACGCCGCGGGTGGTGGCATTACCGGCTTTCAAAATGGCCTGGCGATTGCTGGTGACTATATGTCGGCAGCGTCCTTCCTTGGCATTTCGGCGATGGTCTTTACCACCGGTTACGACGGCCTGATTTACTCAATCGGCTTTCTGGTCGGCTGGCCGGTGATTACCTTTATGGTCGCCGAACGCCTGCGTAACCTGGGTAAATACACCTTTGCCGATGTGGCCTCATATCGCCTGTCGCAAACGCCGGTACGCGTTTTTGCTGCAACCGGTACGCTAGTCGTGGTGGCGCTGTACCTGATCGCCCAGATGGTGGGTGCGGGCAAGCTGATCCAGCTGCTGTTCGGTCTGGACTACACCTACGCCGTGATTCTGGTCGGCATTCTGATGATTCTGTACGTCACTTTCGGCGGCATGCTGGCGACGACATGGGTACAGATTATCAAAGCCATTCTGCTGCTGTCTGGTGCTTCATTCATGGCCTTTATGGTGATGAAGCACGCCGGGTTCAGCTTTGAAACGCTGTTCCAGCAAGCAGTCGAAGTCAAACAGGCTGGTGCTCAGGCTCTGACAGCCAAAGCGGCGGTAGCCTCGGAAGCAGCAGCAGTTGCAGTGGCCGCCAATGCGCCTGACGCTTCAGCAGCGCTCGCCTCAGCAGCCACCGCAGCCGAGAACGCCGCCAAAGCGGCCAAATCGGACATCATGGCCCCCGGTGGTCTGGTTTCCAACCCGATTGATGCCATTTCGCTCGGCCTGGCGCTGATGTTTGGTACGGCAGGTCTACCGCACATCCTGATGCGTTTCTTTACCGTATCGGATGCCAAAGAAGCCCGTAAATCGGTGTTCTACGCCACCGGCTTTATTGGCTACTTCTACATCCTGACCTTTATCATCGGCTTTGGCGCAATCGTGCTGGTTGCGACCAATCCGGCGTTCAAGGATGCCACGGGCGCGCTGATTGGCGGCTCGAATATGGCGGCGGTGCATTTGTCGGCTGCTGTGGGTGGTGACTTGTTCCTGGGCTTTATTTCTGCGGTAGCCTTTGCCACCATTCTGGCGGTAGTAGCTGGCTTGACGCTCTCGGGCGCTTCGGCGGTATCGCACGATCTGTACGCCTCGGTCATCAAGAAAGGCAAAGCCAATGAAGCCGACGAGATTCGCGTATCGAAAATGACCACCGTTGCACTGGGGATCGTCGCCATGCTACTCGGTATTATTTTCGAGAAACAGAATATCGCCTTTATGGTCGGCCTGGCCTTCTCAATCGCGGCATCGGCCAACTTCCCAGTGCTGATCTTGTCGATGTTCTGGAAAAACCTCACCACGCGTGGTGCAGTGTGGGGTGGCGCAATCGGCCTGATCTCGGCGGTCGTGCTGATTATCTTGGGACCAACGGTGTGGGTAGACGTACTCGGTCATGCCAAAGGCTCTGAGCTGTTTGCGTACAAAAACCCAGCCTTGTTCTCAATGACTGCAGCGTTCTTCTTCACCTGGCTGTTCTCGGTGACGGACAACAGCGCCCGGGCTCAGCTGGAACGTGGCAAATTCAAAGCGCAGTTTATCCGCTCGATGACGGGTATTGGTGCAGAAGGCGCATCAGAACACTAATCTAGCGATATACCTTGCAATAAAACCTGCGCCCCATTCGTGATTCACGCTGGGGCGCTTTTTTATGTGTTGTCTTGCTTCACTTCACCGCAGGAGTTGGCGATGCCAGGCGCGCTCGATTTTTCCTACCCACCTTTCGATACTCTCACGCCGGTTGAAGGCAGCGAGCTAATCCGGCAGATAGATATTGAATATCATGCCGCAGGCAGCACGATCATCGAGGCAGGCAGCCCGATGCTGGCGCTGTACGTGGTAATGAAAGGGCTGGTCACAGGCGGAGCCGATCACGATGTGCCGATTGCCGAACACGAATTATTTGATGGCAAGGCGCTGCTGGAAGGCCGCTGCGCCCACGCTTTCAGCGCCCGCGAAGACACACTGCTGTGGCGCATTCCGCGCGAAGCCATTTTGCAGCTGAGCCAGCGCAATACCACCTTTGCTGCCTATTTTTATCAGGACGTCGCGCGCCGAATGGCCGAATTGTCGCCCAGCCCGCACCAGCTCAGCCAGGCCACGCTAATGCTAACGCGCGTGCGCGACGCCTGCGCCAGCCCGGTGTTTTATCTGCCAGCCGACGCCAGCGTACTCGATGCGGCGCAAATGCTGCAGGCCAAACATGCCAGCTCGGTGCTGATCAAAACGGCGCAAGGCTGCGGCATTTTCACCCAGAGCGATTTATGCCAGCTGGTCAGTCAGGGTCTGGTGCCCGCAACAACGCACGCGGCCGATCATGCCAGCTTCAGGCTGCATACGGTCGAGCCGGATGCCACCCTGCATCAGGCCATGATTCTAATGATGCGCCACGGCATTCACCGGGTCTTGATCGCCCAAAATGGCGAAATCAGCGGCGTACTCGAACAACTCGATTTGCTCGCTTGTCTAGCCAACAATCCGCACAGCCTTGGCGTGCAGATCGAGCGCGCCAACAGCATCGACGAACTCAAACAGGTTTCAGCGCGATTCACGCCCTTGATCCAGCTATTTCAGCAGAGCGGCATGAAAGTAACGCTGATTGCCGAGCTGATTGGCGAGCTGCGGCAAAAACTACTCGCCAAACTATTTGCGCTGCTGGCACCGGCGGGAATGCTGGAGCACGTCTGCCTGCTCGCGCTGGGCTCGGAAGGACGCGGCGAGCAGATTTTGCGCACCGATCAGGATAATGCGCTGATTATTGCCGATGGCTATGAGCACCCCGAGCTGGCCAGCGTGTGTGCACAATTTAACGCCACCTTGCTTGCATTGGGCTACCCGCCCTGCCCCGGCCAGATCATGATCAGCAATCCGGCATGGCGACTTAGCGTTAGCGGCTTTAAGCAGCAAATTGACGCCTGGACTTATTCGCCCGATAGCAAGCAATTGATGCAACTGGCCATCTGGATTGACGGCACAGCAGTCACCGGAAATACTACCCTACTGTATGAGCTGAAAAACCATCTAAAGCGCTGGCTTGATGGCAATACCTCCTTTATGGCGCATTTCGCACGCGCAATAGAGCAGTTTCCCAGCCCGCTGGGGCTGTTCTCCCGCCTGCTGACCCATGCTGATGATCACCTGCTGGATTTAAAAAAAGGCGGGATTTTTCCGATCACGCACGGCTTGCGCAGCCTGGCGCTGGAGGCAGGCATCGAGCCTCGCAATAGCTATCTGCGGCTGGCCGCTTTAAGCGGCGGCACCGTGATCAGCCATTCGCTGGCTCAGGATCTGGCTGAAACGCTGGGCTTTTTGCAAGGCTTGCAGCTTAAATACGGCCTGCAGGCGCAAGCCGCCGGGCGGCAGGCGGTGAACCTGATCGACCCGGCGCAGCTGACAGCATTGGAGCGCGAGCTACTCAAAGACGCACTCGGCGTTGTTAAGCAGTTTCGTTCCCTGCTGCGCCACCATTTCAAACTGGATCAGCTATGAGCCAGCGCCCAATCCCGGCACCAAGCCAGCTATCGCTACGCTACTGGCGGCAACGCTGGCTTAGAGCGCGGCTACTCAAAGCCGAATTTGATTTTCTATTGGCAGGCGAACCGGCACAGGAATGGGTCAGCATCGATTGCGAGACCAGCAGCCTTGACCCCAGAAATGCCGAAATCATCAGCATCGCCGCGGTACGCATTTCGGGCAGACGGATCGAGCTGTCGGATGCTTTATCGCTACTGATCAAGCCCAGCGGCGCGCTCGATCCTAAAAGCATCCCCATCCACGGCTTGCGCGCGCAGGACGTAGCGCAAGGGCTGGCGATGGACGACGCGCTCAGCCAGCTACTGCACTTCATCGGCTCGCGCCCGATCATAGGCTACTATCTGGAGTTTGATCTGGCAGTGATCAATCGCCAGCTCAAACCGTGGCTGGGAATCGCCTTGCCCAACCGCGCCATTGATGTATCGGGCCTGTATTACGACCGCATGGTCAGCGCCTATAGCCCGGAAGTGGATCTACGGCTGGAGCGGATTTTGCACACGCTGGATCTACCCGCTCTGGCGCGGCACGACCCACTGAATGACGCACTGATGGCCGCGATGATCTTCCTAAAGCTAAGTAAAAACCCTAATAGCGCTTAATTTACAGGCACTTACATCCAGCATCAGCCAGATTGATTTGCCACATCAGAAAAGACAATTGGCTTTGATTTTGGCGCAGGCATACAGTCACGGTACCAATTTTCACCAACTGTTTTTAACTTGGCTTGCAGGAGTACACAGCATGAGTGGTATCGATTCTGTTTTGAAAGAAACCCGTTCATTTCCGCCATCGGATGATTTCCGCGTCAACGCCACCGTTTCCGGCATGGAAGGCTACAACGCGCTGTGCGAAAAAGCGAACAACGATTACGAAGGCTTCTGGGGCGACTTGGCCAAGTCCATGCTCGACTGGAAAAAACCCTTCACCAAGATTCTGAACAGCGATAACGCGCCGTTCTACAAATGGTTTGAAGATGGCGTGATGAATGTGTCGTACAACTGTATCGACCGCCATCTAGAAACCAAAGCCAATAAAGTAGCGATTATTTTTGAAGCCGACGACGGCTCGGTGACTCGCATCACCTACCGCGAGCTGTATCACCGCGTTTGCCAATTCGCCAATGGTCTGAAATCACTCGGCGTTACTAAGGGCGACCGCGTGGTGATCTACATGCCACACACGATTGAAGCTGTGGTAGCGATGCAAGCATGTGCGCGTATCGGTGCGATTCACTCAGTAGTATTCGGCGGCTTCTCGGCTGGCGCATTGCGCGACCGTATTCAGGACGCACAAGCCAAAGTCGTGATCACGGCCAACGAAACAGTGCGTGGCGGCAAAGCGACGCCGCTGAAATCAATCACCGATGAAGCCTTGGGCTTGGGTGGTTGCGAGTCAGTATCCAAAGTGGTGGTGTTCCAACGCACTAGCACCAAACCAGAACACTGGAACGAAGAGCGCAATATCTGGTGGCACAAACTGGTGAAAGACCAAGCCGACACGTGCGAGCCAGAATGGGTTGAAGCTGAACACCCACTGTTCATCCTCTACACCTCAGGCTCTACCGGTAAGCCAAAAGGGATTCAACACTCATCAGCAGGCTACCTGCTCGGTACGCAAGTGACGATGAAATGGGTATTCGACTACAAAGAAACCGACGTTTACTGGTGCACGGCCGACGTGGGCTGGATTACTGGCCACTCTTACATCGCCTACGGTCCATTAGGCATCGGCGCGACGCAAGTTGTATTTGAAGGCGTGCCAACTTACCCAGATGCTTCGCGCTTCTGGCAAATGATTGAAAAACACGAAGTCACAACGTTCTACACCGCGCCAACGGCGATCCGCTCATTGATCAAACTCGGTGGCGATTTGCCGAAGAAATATGATCTGTCGTCACTACGCCTATTGGGCACCGTGGGTGAACCGATCAACCCAGAAGCTTGGATGTGGTACTACGAAGTGGTTGGCGGTAGCCGCTGCCCTATCGTCGATACGTGGTGGCAGACAGAAACCGGCTGCAATATGATCGCCCCACTGCCAGGTGCAGTTGCGACTAAACCAGGCTCTTGCACCTTGCCAATCCCAGGCATTATGGCCGACATCGTGGATGAATCTGGCGCACAAGTTGATCTGGGCAAAGGTGGTTTCCTCGTGGTGAGCAAACCATGGCCATCGATGGTGCGCAATATCTGGGGCGATGCAGATCGCTTCAAGAAAACCTACTTCCCGGACGACTACAACGGCAAATTGTATCTGGCAGGCGACTCGGCGCACCGCGACGAGAATGGCTACATCTGGATCATGGGCCGGATTGACGACGTATTGAACGTATCAGGCCACCGCCTCGGCACGATGGAAATCGAGTCAGCACTGGTTGCCAACCCACTGGTAGCAGAAGCCGCCGTCGTGGGCAAACCACACGATATCAAAGGCGAATCAGTCGTTGCCTATGTGGTACTGAAAGGCGCTCGCCCAGAAGGTGAAGACGCTAAACGTATCGCTAAAGAGCTGCGTGAATGGGTAGCTCACGAAATCGGTAAGATTGCTCAGCCAGACGAGATCCGTTTTGGCGACAATCTGCCAAAAACTCGCTCAGGTAAGATCATGCGTCGCCTGTTGCGTGACATCGCTAAAGGCCTGGAAATTACTGCGGATACTTCCACTCTGGAAAACCCAGCGATTCTGGAGCAATTGCGTCAGTCTGCAATCTAATCCTCAGCGAACAACCAATTACGCTTGTACTGTTAAACCACAGTATCTTTTACCCGCCATCTTCAGGATGGCGGGTATTTTTTTGCCTACTTGAAATACACCATCAGGTATATTGCCACAACCCAATCAGGATATTGCTTATAAGGCTATACCCAATAAAAAGCCCTGCAGCTGCAGGGCTTTTGCATTGTCCATGCATGGATCAATTTACAGTGTCGCCGCCAGTCGGGCACGCACTTGAGCCAGCGTGGTTTCATTGAGCAAGCGGCCATTTTCAAACACCGGGATAAATTCACACTGATTCACTTCATCCCAAGTGGCTTGATCTTTCAGATACAGCTTACCCTCTGCGTTTTTGTACACGGCCACCAAGCCTTTGGCCGAGTTTTTAGTGCCGTCGCCGGTTTTCGGTGCTTTGAAAATCTCGCGATCTTGCCCTGCTACTTTGGCAAAGGTGGCTTTCACGGCAAAACCGTCGGTGTCACGCGTTACATACTGATAGGTATAGCTGCCGATGCCAAACACGATATTG
Source organism: Chitinibacter sp. FCG-7 (assembly GCF_040047665.1). Classification (NCBI taxonomy): domain Bacteria; kingdom Pseudomonadati; phylum Pseudomonadota; class Betaproteobacteria; order Neisseriales; family Chitinibacteraceae; genus Chitinibacter; species Chitinibacter mangrovi. The sequence continues at coordinate 2,416,816 of NZ_CP157355.1, read as the reverse complement.
GTCGACGCAAAGCCTTTGGCTTTTAAGCCAGCGCAAATTGCGCGCGCCCGCTCAAACGTGATCGAATCACCATAAATCACGCCAACATGTGCGTCGAGCAATTTGTAACCCTGACTCGTCGTTGTACCACCAAACACATCCCACAAGCATTCCACCGCACCTTTGTATTCGGGGCTGCCAACGGGCGCATCGGCATCGCCGCAAATCACTTTCACCGGATCGCCCGAATCAGGACGGAACACCACTTTGCCGTTGCGCGCCAAGATTTTGTCTTTCAGGCGCACGGTAAAGTCGGTCATCACCTGCCAGAAATCCCATGAATCGGACACGATGCTAACAATCCCTTCCGGGTAAATGTCTTCGATCAGGCGGCGGAAAGTTTCCAGCTCATTATCCATGCCACCCGCACACATCACCGAGTGTTCGGTCGCCGCCACGCTGCCGCCGACCAGCTCCAGATCGCTATTGGCGCCGTAGTAGTCTTCCAGAAAATCAATCGCCGGAATCGTGTCGGTACCGGTAAAGCTGAGCAAGTGGGCTGCGCCGCTCATCATCGCCGCTTCGGCGCCAAACATGCCACGGAAGCTAAAATCGTGGCCTTGCCAATTCACAAACTCGGTGCTGCCATCGGTTTCCAAAGCATATTGGGTGAGTATCTTCTTGTACTCGTGTGCAGTTGTGGCACTGGTGCACATACCCCAGATGTTGGTCGATAAAATCGTTTCCAGATAATTAGTCAGCCAGAAAAAACGCTCGTCGGTGTTGTAAATCACCAAGCACGGCAAGCGCACTGGGTAAACCGTGCCTTCGGGCAGCGCCATAATTTTGATCGGCAAGTAGCCCAAGTCGTGCAGATCGGCAATGTGCTGCGTGCCGACATTGTTCGGGCCCAGATAATTATTAATCCGGCGCGCAAAACGGCGAATCACTTCGTCTTTCGGTTGTTGGAAAAAATCTTTATTCCAGCTCTCGATCAGAAAATCTTTTACAAAGTGCTGCAGGCCGAAAAACACCATTTCATCGGTGTAATCGCGGCGCGTGGTGCGCGCGGTGAGGTTACTAAAAATGATTTCGGTATTGTCCGGATACTGACGGCGGTGATCGACTTTATAGCCATCAATCGCGGTAACTGGGTTGAGTCTCATTGTTGCTCTCCTTCGCATGGATTAGTTGGCATTAGCGACCAAATATCCTGAATGGTTAAAAAGTCATCACTGCTTAAATTATTAATGCTGTTGGTGGTGTACACCGCGTCGATGCCGCTGTTTGCCAATAGCTGCAAATTCGCCGTCCCTTCAAAATGCGATACCGCCAGCACGATGCGCGCGCAGTTTTTCTGCTTCAGCTTTTTCGCCAGCTCGATAAAGGTGCGGCCACCGGCGCAAATATCGTCGACGATCAGCGCGGTTTTGCCGGATAAATCACCACAAAACACCTCGGTATCGACAATCGCACCGTTGCGCACATCACGAATTTTGTCGGCGCGAATCACCGGTAAACCACCCAAGTGCGTCGCCAGCGCAAACACCTTTTTATTCGCACCCGCGTCGGGAGAGACCAGCAATACATCATTACCCAGCTGGCTGAGTACTCGTTCAATCAATGCGTAGTTTTTGACCACTTGCGCCCGATCGAGCAAGGCGACGACCACATCGCTGTGCGGGTCAAACAAAGTGACTTGGCGATAACGCTGCTGGTTAATCAAATCGGCATACACCTTCACCGACAAAGCCTCGCCGTCATTGCACACTCGGTCTTGCCGCGCACCGGGAAAGTACGGAATCAGCAAATCAATCTCGCTCGCACCTTGGCGTTTGAGTGCATCGGTCAGCAATAGCAACTGCATGATCGATGCATCGCCGGTGTAGCGATAGCGAATTTGCACACGCGCTGCGCTCTGTTTTAACACCTGCACATGCTGCTCGCCGCTACCAAATTGAAACAGCTTTAAGGCTTGCGCCGCCGCGCCTTGCGCGGGTAAATCATAGCTAGATTGCACATTATTGCAGCTCATCACCGTCTCCTTATCCACCGCAGATCGTAAGCATATTCACAAACAAACGCCAGCATTCACTTCAAAATCTGACATCACCTTGTAATTGCGTACTCTCTTGCGATGAGTTGATATTAGTGTCGCAGAGACACTATGTCAAACGTTTTTTCAGTGCCACTTTTTTACTGTGTTGAAAATCACTGAGCAGACAACATCAGAGCCCCAGCACAAGCGCATTGGTCTTTATGACTTTGTTCGCTAAAATGTCTCTCAGACACTAACCAAGCGATACTCTGCCATGGCGTATAAAAACCCACTATTCACCGTCGATAGCACGCTGTTCACGGTACACGACAACACACTCAAAGTGCTGTTGGTGCAACGCGCCGAAGTGCCTTTTCTTGGCCTGTGGGCACTGCCCGGCGGTTTTGTCGATGTCGATCAGGATGCCAACACCGACGCCACCGCTCACCGCAAATTGCGCGATAAAACCGGCTTTACGCCGCAATATCTGGAGCAGCTACAAGTGATTTCAGGCGCACAGCGCGATCCGCGCGGCTATAGCGTCACACTGGCCTACTACGCGCTCGTCGCCCACCAGAATGTCAGCCCCAAGATCGCCAGCGTGGCGCTGGCGCAGTGGATTGCAGTGCAGGATTTGCCGCAATACACCCTCGCCTTCGATCACGCCCACATCATCGCGCTAGCGCAAGCGCGGCTGCAACAAAAAACGCTGTACTCAATGATCCCCGCCTTCTGCCTGCCCGAGCGCTTTACCATCGCCCAATTGCAGCAAGTGATCGAAACCATCATTGAAAAACCCATCCAGCGCAAAAGCCTGATGCGGCGCATTGAAGCGAGTGAAATGTTTGAAGCCCACGAAGAGAAAGCCGCCTCAGGCGGCCGCTTTGCACAGCTGTATTCGATTAAAGCAGGGGCAGATTTGGTGAATTTTGAGCGCAATTTAATGGCCAAAGACCCGCAAGCTTAGTAGCCACAAAATATTGCTCGATTTACCCCCCAATCCAAAGGCCAATGCTGCTTGGAAACAGGGAGTGGATTAAACTAAGTCAGAGGCCGCAGTCGGCCAGAAACGGACTATTTGTGTATTGCACAAATCTGCCTGAGAGTAATGCGACTTAGGTGACTACGGTAAACTACCTTTCGGTTATCGCTTACCCAACATATAACTCATAAAAATCAACAGCTAGGCCATCACCGCTTGAGTTAGGCCTCAACTAGTGAGACCTGATTAATAGTTAGGTAGAAGCTCATGGAAATTGTTTTGCTATTAGTTGTTGTTACAGTCCCGATTTGGCTCAATGTCAAAGCCACTCTTTTAGTTTTTCGAGACGCCTTCTCCGAGAAAACACAAAAAATTACACAGCTAATATTTGTTTGGTTCTTGCCCTTGGTTGGCGCCATTGTTGTTTTGGCCATTCATCGCCAAGAAGAAAAGTCTTCTGGCACATATCCGAGCGAGAAAGACCCAGGAGAAGATTTTGGACTTTCTGGTAGTTCTATTAAAAATATCACTAAGATCATTGATGGTGATTAAGCAGTCTGCTTAGGGTCGGAGCTACCCCTAAAATATTGGATAAATTCAAGATTGCGAGCGCCCCCATAAAAGCGATAGTTCAATGGTGAAGCGCTCACACCACGCCACTCAACAGAGCAACGTGCATTGCACTCTGCAGCGTTTATAGTACAAACGTTCAACACGCTTGAACCCAAACCCAGTTGCGCCGACAATACTCTTTTGCCTTAATGCAGCGCAGCCGCCATGTTTGTTGACTTTCCAGACTCGCCCTATCACCTCTTTCAGCCCTTCCCGCCTGCGGGCGATCAGCCAACGGCAATCGCGCAGCTGATCGAAGGTTTGGACGATGGTTTGCGCTTTCAAACTTTGCTGGGCGTCACCGGCTCGGGCAAGACGTTTACGATGGCGAACGTGATTGCGCGCACGGGGCGGCCGGCGATTATTCTGGCGCCGAATAAAACGCTGGCGGCGCAGCTGTATGCCGAGATGCGCGAGTTCTTTCCGAAAAATGCGGTCGAGTATTTCGTAAGTTATTACGATTACTATCAGCCCGAAGCCTATGTGCCGAGTCGCGATCTGTTTATCGAAAAAGACTCGGCAATTAACGAGCATATCGAGCAGATGCGCTTGAGTGCGACCAAGGCAATGCTGGAGCGCAAAGACTGCATTATCGTCGCCACCGTATCGGCGATTTACGGGATTGGCGACCCTAGCTCGTATCACGCAATGATTTTGCATCTGGTTGAGGGCGAACAGATCGGCCAGCGCGACATTATCAAACGGCTGACCACGATGCAGTACGACCGCAATGAGCTTGATTTTTCGCGTGGGCATTTTCGCGTGCGCGGCGATGTGATTGATATTTTCCCAGCTGAGTCGGCCGAGCTGGCGGTGCGCGTGTCGATGTTCGACGACGAGATCGAGCGCATCAGTCTGTTTGACCCACTCACCGGCCATGTGAAGCAGCGCGTGGGCAGGTATACGATTTTCCCCAGCAGCCACTATGTCACGCCGCGCGATACCGTCATGCGTGCGATTGAAACCATCAAAGACGAGCTGCGCGATCGCTTGGCGTTTTATTACAAAGAGCAAAAACTGGTCGAGGCGCAAAGACTGGAACAGCGCACGCGGTTTGATTTGGAAATGCTGACTGAGATGGGCTTTTGCAAAGGCATCGAGAACTACTCGCGACATTTTTCCGGCAAACCGGCAGGCTCGCCGCCACCGACGCTGCTCGATTATTTGCCTAAAGATGGCCTGATGATTCTGGACGAGAGCCACGTCATGATCGGCCAAGTCGGCGCAATGTATAAGGGCGACCGTTCGCGCAAGGAAAACCTCGTCGATTACGGTTTCCGCCTGCCCTCTGCGATGGACAATCGCCCGCTGAAATTTGAAGAATTCGAACGGCTGATGCCGCAAACGATTTTCGTCTCGGCTACACCGGCCGATTATGAAGCCAAAAACCAAGGCCAAGTGGTCGAGCAAGTCGTGCGCCCCACGGGGCTCGTCGATCCGATTATCGAAGTGCGCCCAGTCGGCACGCAAGTCGATGATTTACTATCCGAGATCAAGCTGCGCACCGCCGTGGGTGAGCGCGTGCTGGTCACGACGCTCACCAAAAAAATGTCCGAACAACTCACCGATTATCTTGCCGAGCATGGCATCAAGGTGCGCTATTTGCACTCGGATATTGATACGGTCGAGCGCGTCGAAATCCTGCGCGATTTGCGACTTGGCGTATTTGACGTGCTGATCGGGATTAACTTATTGCGCGAAGGTTTGGATATTCCTGAGGTGTCGCTGGTGGCGATTCTGGATGCCGACAAAGAGGGTTTCCTGCGCAGTGAGCGCAGCTTGATTCAGACCATAGGCCGCGCAGCGCGAAATCTGAACGGCAAGGCAATTTTGTACGCGGACCGCATTACCAATTCGATGGAAAAAGCCATCGGTGAAACCCAGCGCCGCCGCGATAAACAGATCGCGTTTAATGTGGCCAACAACATTACGCCACGCGGCGTCGTCAAACGCATCAAGGACATTATCGACGGCGTGTATAACGCCGAGGAAGCGACCGCAGCGCGGCTCGAAGAGAAAAAACAACGCATCGTCGCCGAGATGGATCAGAAACAACTCGCGAAAGAGCTCAAACGCATCGAAAAAGAAATGATGAACGCTGCGCAAAATCTGGAATTCGAACGCGCCGCGCAGCTACGCGACGAACTCAAGCAATTGCGTGATCGAGCATTTGGCCATGAGTAGGGGTATAACCAGCAAGGTCAATGCCTACAATGACTTGAAAAACATACTATGCAGGGTATTTAACAGTGCAGATTAGCGGCATCAGTCATCTCACTTTTATTGTGAAAGATCTGGAACGGATGGCGCGTTTTCTGTGTGAGGGGCTGGGCGCTACCGAGGTGTATGACAGCGGCGCGCAAACTTTTTCAATTGCACCAGAAAAATTCTTCCTGTTGGGCGAACTCTGGATCGCAGCAATGAAAGGCGAGCCGCCGACCGAGCGTAGCTATCAGCACGTGGCATTTGCAGTGAGTGAAGCCGATTTAGCGGCGATCACCGCGCGATTAATTACGCTGGGCGTCGAAATCAAACCGCCACGTCCGCGCATCGCTGGTGAGGCTCAATCGCTGTATTTTTATGATTTCGACAATCATTTATTTGAACTACATACCGGCACGCTGGCAGAACGACTAGCAAGCTACCGAGAAAAATAATAGGGTATAGCCATGAAGAAAATTCTCAAATTAGTCTGTAAAGCGATACTAGCTCTGGGTATAACTAGCAATGGTGTGCAGGCTGCTGATCATCAGGCCTTTGGCGAGGCAACGCCCGCTTGGCTGCAGGGCATGAATACCGATCAAGCGTGGAAAACGTGGGCGGTGGCCCCCGTAATGACGCGGCACTTTGATCGCCAGGCGGTGATTGACGACAATCTGAGCGAGAGCAATCCGGGTATCGGCATTGAGCGCAGTAATGGCCGCTGGCACTGGATGCTAGGCGCCTATCGCAACTCGCTGCGCGATCCGTCGATCTACGCACAGCTGGGCTGGACGCCGCTGCAATGGCAATTTAGCGATAAAGCCAGCCTGTCGCTCGGCGCAGCGGCAGGCTTGGTGAGTGGCTATCAAAACACCGATAAAGGCTATCCGATTGTGCCGGCTGGTGGTTTTCTGGTCTCGCTGGAAACCGATTACCACTTGGGCTTGAATCTATTTATCGTGCCGACGATTCAAGCCGTCGATGTGGAAGGCTTTGTGGCCGCACAGCTAAAAATTGGCTTCTAGGGGTATAGCTCTACAAGTCAATTGAAATAATATATAGCGAGTAATACCCATAGAAGACTACATATTTGTCGCTCGCCATCAGCAAACCTAAATGAAGCCAATGAAAAAGCCACCGAATTCGGTGGCTTTTTGCAATCCGGATTACTGCGGGATTATTTTTTTGGCTTGGCTTTATTGAGCAAGTCTTCGATTTGCTCTTTCGGAATGGCACCAGACACGATCTGACCATCGACAAAAATCAGCGCAGGTGTGCCATTGATACCCAGCGCAGCACCCAGCTCCATATTGCGCTGCACCGGATTGGCGCAGTTGCTGGCATTTTCGGGTAATTTACCCTCAAAGAACCAGTTATGCCACGCAGCGGCCGGATCACTGCTACACCAGACCATCGCTGATTTACGTGCTGCATCAGGGTGAAGTTGTGGCAGCGGCATCATAAAGTTGTAAATGGTGACATTGTCGATACCGGCCAGACTTTGTTGCTCCAGACGTTTGCAGAACGGGCAATCCAGATCGGTAAAGACGGCAAGCTTGCGGGAGCCATCGCCACGAACAATCTTGACCGCATCGGCCAGCGGCAGCTTGCTAAAATCGGTACTCATCAAAGCGGCCATACGTTTTTCGGTGATACTTTCCTGCTTGGCAATATCGACCAGCTCGCCGACAAAAGCGTACTCGCCTTTGGCATCGGTATAGATAATCTGGCGCTTGCCCATGACGACTTCGTAAATGCCTTTCACTGGCGTCGGGTTCACACTATCAACCGGACGGCCCAGTTTTTTGGCAATAATGCCTTTCAGATTTTTCGGCGGTGCTTCAGTCGTAGCCGAGCTTTGCGCTGAACATGCAGCCATTGCCAATACACCTGCAGCAAGCATCAAACGAGTAAGGTATTTCATTTTCTTCCTTAGGAATCCATTGCATGGCGGATCAGTTGACGCTTGATCCACGGTACAGAGTCGGTCATTGAAAGCCCGATATTACGCAAAGATTTAAGTATCGGGTTGTGATTATTAAATAAAGACTGTAATCCATCGCACACTGTTTGCATCAGCAAGACCGATTCACGGCGGGCGCGCTCGTAGCGGCGCAATACCAGGGCATCACCAATCCGCTCGGGGTGCACACTGGCGAGCACTTTGGCCAGCTCAGCCACATCGCCAAAACCCAGATTCACGCCCTGCCCTGCCAGCGGGTGGACGGTATGTGCAGCATCCCCAACCAAGGCAACGCGGGAACGGGCGATCTGTGGCACCTGAGTCAGTTTCAACGGAAAAGCAGCAGGCGGTGTAATCAGCTTGAGCGAACCCAAGCTCGATTGTCCTGCCAGGCTAACACGCGCGGCCAATTGATCAGCCGAAAGGCCCAAAAGTTCATCCCGACGGTCTTGATAACATGACCAGACCATCGACATCTGCTGATCGGGCAGCGGCAGCCAGGCCAGAATGTCATCGGGCATAAACCATTGCTGCGCCACGCCGTAATGCGGCTTTTCGCAGGCAAAGTTGGCGACTACACCGTACTGCTCGTATGATTTGGCACTCGCAGGCATATCACGCTGCTGGCGCACCCAGGAATTGGCGCCATCAGCACCGATCAGCAGCTTGGCCTTGAGCGTGCTGCCATTATCCAGGCTCAATTGTGCGGCGTCGGCACTGATCTCCAGGCCCTGTGCGCTCACGCCGGTGATCACCCGCACATTGCTACATTGCGCCAGCGCCAGCCATAAAGCGCGTTGCAATTCACGATTTTCCACAATAAACGCCAGCTCGTCGACGCCGCTTTCCAGCGCAGCAAACTCCAACCGGCTGTGTGGCTGATCGCCTGCAATTCGCATCGCCGATACCGGACACAAACGTTCTGGCCGGGTTAGTGGCCACGCGCCAATGTCGGTTAGCAAGCGGCGGCTGGCGCGGCTAATCGCGTACACTCGCTGATCCCAGCTTGCCAGCGGCCAATCGAGCTGTGGTTCGCGCCCTTCCAGCAAAATAATGTCCAGCGTGGTGTTTTTCAGCGCCAGCGCCAAGGCGGCACCAACCAACCCACCACCCACAATGATTAAATCTGCGTCATAGCTTTTCATGGCGACAGTTTAACATTGCGACGGAATGAGGTGTGAGGTGTGAGGTGTGAGGTGTGAGGTGTGAGGTGTGAGGTGTGAGGTGTGAGGTGCAGAATAAACAGCTCACATACTCTATGCAAGTATTAATCCACATCCATCTACTGGTATAGCCTGCAGGAATATACCCTTAGGAAAAATACACACCAAGGGATGGCCGTGCCAGAAATAAAACGAAAGGCGCAGAAAAGACAATGCAAGCCGCCGCCCATTATTGGAATGACAGCTCTAAATGAAAAAAGCCGACCCAATTGGATCAGCTTTTTCTAGTGCGAACCGCTGGCGGATACCAACGTTTCTAAATTTGGCGTCCCCACGGGGAATCGAACCCCGGCCGCCGCCGTGAAAGGGCAGTGTTCTAACCGCTAAACTATAGGGACATACTTGAACTACATGCAGATTTAAATTGGTGCGCCCGGAGCGATTCGAACGCCCGACCCTTTGGTTCGTAGCCAAATACTCTATCCAACTGAGCTACGGGCGCACTGATTTAAACTGGCAATACTGTATTACTTGACGCTTTTGGCGTCCCCACGGGGAATCGAACCCCGGCCGCCGCCGTGAAAGGGCAGTGTTCTAACCGCTAAACTATAGGGACACTTCAAAAATCAGTACTACATTGTGGTGTTGGTGCGCCCGGAGCGATTCGAACGCCCGACCCTTTGGTTCGTAGCCAAATACTCTATCCAACTGAGCTACGGGCGCACTATACACAACAATTTAAAGCCTCTGGCGGAGACGGAGGGATTCGAACCCTCGATACAGGTTTTAGCCCGTATGTCTCCTTAGCAGGGAGGTGATTTCAGCCACTCATCCACGTCTCCGTTCAGAGAAGCGAGATAATACCCACACCCCGGATACTCGTCAACACTTATCGCTAAATTTTTCCGACTGGTTGCGTAAGTACCTCACAGCAAAGGCAAAATATTCTCATTGCTCCTGGAGAACAAGAAACACAGGGTAATCGGTGCAGCCTGCGCCCAAGAAAAAGCCGCCGTCTGCACAGCAGTAACGGCGGCTTGGACTGGCAAAGAGATCAGGACGGCGATTAGCCTTGCTGCTCCAGACCAAAGGCTTTGTGCAGTACGCGCACAGCCAACTCAAGATACTTCTCATCCACTACGACAGAAATTTTGATTTCAGAAGTCGAGATCATCTGGATATTGATACCCTCTTCCGCCAGCGTGCGGAACATCGTTGAGGCCACGCCCACGTGCGAGCGCATACCCACGCCAACGATGGATACTTTACAAATCTTGTCGTCACCCGACACCGATTTGCCACCGATCTGGCTTTGTACGCCTTCCAGCACCTTGATGGCACGCGCCATTTCGCCTTTTGGCACGGTGAACGAGAAATCGGTAGTGCCGTCCTGACCGACGTTCTGGATAATCATATCCACGTCGATGTTTGCATCCGCCACCGGGCCCAAGATTTGATAAGCGATACCTGGCTTGTCAGGAACACCGATCACATTGATACGGGCTTCGTCGCGATTAAAGGCGATGCCGGAGATGACTGGTTTTTCCACGGTAGAGTCTTCCTCAAAAGTAATCAACGTACCCTCGCCCTCTTCCTGGAACGAGGACAATACGCGCAATTTCACATTGTATTTGCCTGCAAATTCAACCGAGCGAATCTGCAAGATTTTCGAGCCCAAGCTGGCCATTTCCAGCATTTCTTCAAACGTAATCGTTTTGAGCTTTTTCGCTTCTGGCACCACACGTGGGTCGGTCGTATAAACGCCGTCCACGTCGGTATAAATCTGGCATTCGTCGGCTTTCAGTGCTGCGGCCAAGGCAACGCCCGAAGTATCCGAGCCGCCACGACCCAGAGTCGTGATATTGCCGTTGGCGTCCACGCCTTGGAAGCCCGCCACGATCACCACACGACCGGCGTTCAGATCGGCACGCATATTGGCATCGTCAATATGCTGAATCCGCGCCTTGGTGTGCGAGCTGTCGGTCAGGATTTTGACCTGTGAGCCGGTGTAGGACACGGCATCCAGACCGATGTCTTTAAGCGCCATTGCCAGCAAGCCAATCGTGACTTGTTCACCAGTCGAAACAATTACATCTAGTTCACGTGGGTCCGGATTGGCTTGCATTTCTTTAGCCAGTGCGATCAGGCGATTGGTTTCGCCAGACATCGCAGACAGAACCACCACCAAGTCATGCCCTTGGGCTTTAAACTTGGCGACGCGACGCGCTACGTTTTTGATTCGGTCAGGAGACCCAACCGATGTGCCGCCATATTTTTGGACGATCAATGCCATGATTAACCTGCAGGCTGGAAAAATTAATAAAAACCGGATTATTGTAATGGAAACTGCGTCAAATAGGGTATTTCGACATCAAAACGCCATATAAACGCATTCAATCCATACACACCGGAACACGCGGGGCAACTGCACACATCAATTCATAAGCGATTGTTCCTGCCGCCTGCGCGACCAGATCAATGGACAAGCCCTGGCCCCAAAGTTCCACTTCGCTATCAATTTCTGCCTCGGCAATCTCGCTCAGATCAACGCACAACATATCCATAGATACTCTGCCTAGCAGTCGGCTCACTTTACCTGCCACGATAATCGGCGTTCCGGTTGGGGCATGCCGTGGATAGCCATCGGCATAACCACAGGCCACTACTCCAATACGCATCGCTTTATCAGCAATAAAAGTCGCCCCATAGCCCACCTCATCGCCCGCCTGCAGCTGCTGCACGGCGATAATTCGCGAACGCAAACTCATGGCGGGCTGCAAATTAAGCGACTGCGCGCTGCGATCAGCAAAGGGAGAGGAGCCATACAGGGCAATGCCGGGGCGTACCCAGTCTGCGTGCACCTCAGGGTAGGCCAGCGTCGCGGCCGAATTGGCCAGCGAGCGCGGGCAATCCAGCCCTGCCGTTTGCGCCTGAAAGCGTGCCCATTGCCGGGCAATCCCTTTGGCCGGATCGTCGGCGGTGGCAAAATGGGTCATCAGTGTGACGCTGGCAACATTGGGCATGTCGCGCAGCTGCGCGAGCAGATCGGCGGCCTGCTCGGGCGCAAAGCCGAGGCGGTTCATGCCGGTATTGAGTTTCAGAAACACATCGACGGGCGCGCTCAGCGGCGTGTCACGCAACCAGAGTAAATGCCGTGGCTCGTGAATCGCCAGCATCAGCTGGTGTGCGGCGCTTTGTTGCAGCTGCGCGATGCTAAATACGCCTTCGAGCAACAAGATGGGCTGTTTGACGCCCAGCTCGCGCAGGGCGATGGCCGCATCAAACTCCAGAATGGCAAAACCATCGGCCTGCGGCAGCGCGGTAATCACGCGTTCCAGCCCGTGACCGTAGGCATTGGCTTTGACGACGGCAAACGCGCGAGCCGTCGGTGCGGTTTTTTTAATCTGCTGGTAATTATGTGCCAGTGCGGCGCTGTGGATCACAGCCTCTATCGGACGAGACATGGTGGTATCGCAACTCAAAGACGGGAATAAATGATGCGCCCTCGCCTGCGTCTTAGGCAAGCCAGTGCCGAGCAAAGTACGGGAAAGGCTGGATGCGATTCCAGCCCGGACGAAAGATGAAAGCAGCCCGCTCAGTTTTTCTGCTTGCGGTTGCGCACGTACCAGACCGCCACAATCAGCGCGATAATGCCAACCAGCACCAGAATCGCCGTTTGTCCACGTCCCAGCCAGGTCATCAGCCATTGATGGTTGGACGCACCGTAATAACCCAGATACACCCAGATTGGAACGCTAATCAGCGCGGCAAAACCATCGAGCAGCAAAAAGCGTAAATATGAGATGCGCCGCGACATGCCCGCGGTCAGATAGATCGGGGCACGCAAGCCTGGCAGAAAGCGGGCAACAAACAGTACCCGGTTGCCGTAACGCTCGAATTTGTCCTGCACGGCCTGATAGCGCTCCGGCGTCATCATGCGCTTGAAATAGCGATGCTCAAGCAAGTTTTCACCGCAGTAACGCCCAAGTAGGAACATGGCACTATCGCCAATCAGTACGCCCGCCATGCCCACGGCAAACATCGTATGCACATTGGCATAACCCAAGCCGGAGATCACGCCGCCCGCCACCAGAGAAACGTCCTCCGGAATCGGCACGCCAAACCCGCAAATCAGCAGCACAGTAAAGACAGCCAAATAGCCGTAGTCGGTAAAAATTCCGATGAGCGACTGGAGAATATCCATGACAAACCGTCACAAAAAAGGCCAATGGCGGCGATGATAGCACGAGCGCGGCGTTTTTAATTTGCTGCAAAGAGATGACAAGGCGCAGCTTGAATGTCATCAATCCGTGATATAAGCAGCAGACGTGAACCCTCGCTGCGAAAGTGTATTGCTATGAACCGTGGATTTTTTACCATTCTGGGCGCGCAATTTTTCTCCGCGCTGGCCGACAACGCGCTGTTTTTCGCCGCGCTGGCCTTGTTAAAAGAGCAAAAAGCACCGGAATGGCATTTATCCATGCTGCTCTGGGCGTTCACTGTTTCCTATGTCGTGATTGCGCCTTATGCCGGCGCTTTTGCCGATTCCATGCACAAAGGCCGGGCCATGCTGATCTGCAATGGCATCAAGCTACTGGGCTGCGCCAGCATGATCGTCGGCATGCCGCCAATTTTTGCCTACGCCATTGTCGGCTTTGGCGCGGCCGCTTACTCTCCGGCCAAATACGGCATCATTACCGAATATCTGCCGCATGAAAAACTGGTAGCCGCCAATGGCTGGCTGGAAGGTGCCACCGTCGCCGCGATTATCCTTGGCACAGTGATTGGGGGGTATTTATCTGGAAGCCACATTCAAAATTGGCTAACAGGCAATACACTGGGTAAGTATCTGAGCCCGGCCGAATTTGCGATCTGCGCTACGGTGCTGCTGTATTGTCTGGCCGCGTATATCAATCTCTACATCCCCAAGTTGGCCGTACGCCTCAAGCCCCTGCATCTTGATCCGGTGCATCAGGCCAAAGAATTCGCCTGGTGCGTCAAGCGCCTGTGGCGTGACCCGCAAGGCCAGCTCTCACTGGGCGTCACCACGCTGTTCTGGGGCGCGGGCGCGACGATGAGGCTGGTGGTATTGAACTGGGCGGTCATCTGGCTGTCTCTCAAACTCGAACAAGCCAGCCAGCTGATTGCGCTGGTCGCCGTCGGCATTGCTTTTGGCGCCATCGCCGCCGGCCGCTGGATCCCGCTACACAAAGCGTTCAGCGTGCTGTGGGCCGGTGTGGCCATGGGGGCTTTGCTAATTTCAATGCTCTGGGTCAACCAGATCTGGCTGGCTGCGTTATTGATGTTGATTATTGGTGCGCTGTCGGGATTTTTTGTCGTGCCGCTCAATGCCATGCTGCAACATCGCGGGCATGCGCTGATGGGCGCGGGGCACTCGATTGCGGTCCAGAATTTTAATGAAAATCTGGGCATTCTGGTCATGGTTGGCCTGCATGCTTGGCTGGTCAAAAACTGGAGCAGCCCGCTGGCCGCCGACAGCAGCGCCTTGTTGCAACAGCAATTTGCGCACAACGGCATGCCGCCGATGTATCTAATCATTATCGGCTTTGGCGGACTAGTGATTTTGGTGATGAGCTGGATCATCCTGCGTTATCGCCAAAGTCTCAGGCAGGGGCTGCTGCATGATTGAGCACCGTTAACCAGTAAAGAAAAGCGTCCACGCACCCTTAGGCATAAAGAACATGATGACAAGAACAAGAACTCCGCTGCTTGGCACCCTGCTTGTTTGCAGCTTATTGGCGGCCTGTGGTCAGGGTGGTAGCAACAAACCGGCCGGCAAAAACGAGCGCCCCACCGTGGTGGTGAGCAGCGTGGTCAAAGCCGGTGAGCTGCCCCGCATTATCACCACCAATGGCCACGTTGAAGCCGTCCAGATGATAGATATCCGCTCGCAAATCAGCGCCCAGCTCGCCAGTGTGCATTTCAAGGAAGGCGACGAAGTACGTGCAGGCCAGCTGCTATTCACGCTCGATTCGCGCATCGATGCAGCTCAGGCGCAGCGCAGCAAAGCCACCGTGATGCAGGTCAACGCCCAATTGCTCGAAGCCGACCGCAATCTGGCGCGCTCGATCGAGCTGGCACAAGCCAAATTTATTTCACCGTCGGCCGTAGATACGGCTCGCGCCAAAGCCGATGCCTTGCGTGCGCAGCTGGCGGCAGCCAAGGCTGATCAGGCCGCCAGCACGGCACAGCTATCCTACACCCGGATTGTCGCGCCATTTGCCGGACGCACCGGCAAAATCAATGCCCGCAGCGGCAGTCTGGTACAGGCCAATAGCAGCGAACCGCTGGTTACGCTGACCCAGCTAGACCCGGTGCGCATCAGCTTTAGCGTAGCCGAACGCGACCTGCCCGCCCTGCTAGCCGCTCCCGCCGGAATCGGCGTTGAAGCCAGCCTGCCCGATGGCAGCGTGCGCCAGGGCAAGCTGGTATTTCTCGATAGCATGGTGGATAAAAGCAGCGGCACCGTACTGGCCAAAGCCGAGTTTGCCAATGGCGACCGCCAGCTCTGGCCAGGTTTGAGCACAGGCATCAAAGTCCAGCTGGGCATGGAACAAGGCCTGATTCTGCCTTTGCAAGCCATCCAGACCGGCCCGGAACAGCGTTTTGTCTATCGCATCGCCGCCGACGGCAAGGCACAGGTGCAAGCGGTACAGGTCTTGCGTATTCATGAAGGACAGGCACTGATTAGCGGTGTCGAGGCTGGCACTAAAGTGATCCGCGAAGGCGGGCAGAATGTTCGCCCTGGCGGCGCGGTGAGCGAAGCGAGCCGCCCTGCTGCTGCAAGCGGAGTACAAAGCCGATGAAACAGGGAATTTCATGGTGGGCCATCCACCGCCCCGTCGCCACGCTGCTGCTCTGGCTGGCCGTGATGGTCGCGGGTGGCATTGCGTGGTTTCACTTGCCGATTTCGGCGCTACCCAGCTACGACACGCCAACGATCAATGTGTCGGCCTCGCTCAGCGGCGCCTCGCCGGAAACCATGGCCAATTCGGTCGCCACCCCGCTGGAAAAACAGTTTTCGACCATTCCCGGCCTGGCGATGATGAGCTCCAGCAGCCGTCTGGGCAGCACGTCGATCACGCTGGAGTTTGCCCCCAGCCGTGATATCGAATCTGCGGCAGTCGATGTGCAGGCTGCGCTGTATCGTGCCACACGCGGCTTGCCCAGCGATATGAAAAGCCCGCCGAGCTACCGCAAGGTAAACCCGTCCGATGCGCCGATTCTGATGTTGGCGATCAATTCGCCGTCGATGTCGCTGTCGCAGCTCAATGATTTTTCCGACAATCTGATCGCCCCCGCGCTATCGACCATTGATGGCGTCGCGCAGGTACAGGTATACGGCCAGAAAAAATACGCCATCCGGATTGCCGTTGACCCGGACAAGCTCGCAGCCCGTAATATTTCGCTGCCAGAGCTCTCAAATGCACTAAAAACCGTCAATGCCAATTCACCCGTTGGCCAGCTCGAAGGCGAGCGCCAGACGCTGATGCTGCAGGCGAATGAGCAACTGAAAAATGCGGCTGAATTTGCCGAAGTGGTCGTCGGCACCAGCGCTGCAGGCGGGCTGGTCAGGCTCAAGGATGTGGCCAGCGTTGAAGACAGCGTGGAGAGCATTAAATCCGGTAGCTGGGTCAATGGCGAGCGCTCGATTATTCTGGCCGTGCAGCGCCAGCCCGGCGCTAATACGGTCGCCACCGTCGATGCGATCAAGGCCATGATGCCCAGGCTGGAAGCGCAAATGCCCGACTCGGTTAATGTTCGCGTCCTCAACGACAGATCGGTGTCGATTCGCGAATCCATCCATGACGTCAATCTGACCTTGCTGCTGACTCTGGCGCTGGTCGTGATGTCGGTACTGCTTTTTCTGCGCCGCGCGGCGGCCACGCTGATCCCCTCGGTATCTCTCCCTATCTCTTTACTGGCAACGTTTGCATTGATGTACTGGCTGGGGTATAGCCTGGACAATATCTCGCTAATGGGGCTGACGGTGGCCTTGGGGCTGGTCGTTGACGACGCGATTGTGGTGCTGGAAAACATCGTTCGCCACCTCGAAGAAGCCGGGGACGGCATCACGCCGATGGAGGCCGCGATCAAGGGTGCGGGTGAAGTGGGCTTTACCGTGGTGTCTATTTCGATTTCGCTGGTGGCTGTATTTATCCCCATCTTTTTTATGCCCGGCACGATGGGGCTGCTGTTTCATGAATTTGCTGTTGTCGTGGCGCTGGCCATTCTGGTGTCGATGCTAGTGTCGCTGACACTGATTCCGCTGTTCGCCGCGCGCTTTCTCAAGCCCGAGCCACACGATGCCCAGCATCAGGCTCCGGCCTGGAGCCGTTGCTTTGAAGCCGGATTCAACCGTTTGCTGGCGGCTTATCAGGGCAGTCTGGCCTGGGTTTTGCACCACCGGGTCTGGATGCTGCTGCTGACGCTGGCCACTTTTGGCGTCACCGTCTGGCTGTATATGGCCATTCCGAAAGGCTTTTTCCCGCAAGAAGACATCGGCCAGATTCAGGCCAGCGTTGATGCTGCGCCCGATATCAGCTACCCGGCGCTCCTCAAGCTACAGCAGCGCGTCGCTTCAGCCGTGGCCAGCAATCCGAACGTCGCCACGGTGGCGTCAAGCCTAGGCAGCAGCGGCAGCGGAGGCCGCCTATTTATTACGCTCAAACCGCGTAGCGAGCGTGACAATATGCAAAAAACGCTGGAAAGCCTGCGCAAAAGCACCGGCAAGATTGCTGGCGTTAGCGTGTTTTATCGCCCGACGCAGAATCTGAATATTGGTGGCCGCAGCGGGAAAAGCAGCTATCAGTACACGCTGCAGGCGGTGAATGCCAATGATCTGGAAGAATGGAGCAATCGCTTGCTGGCCGAGCTAGGGAAAAACCCGGCTTTCCGCGATGTCAATTCCGATGCCGAGCAAAAAACGCTGCAAGCCAAGCTCAATATCCAGCGCGACCGTGCCGCCGAGCTGGGTGTGAATATGCAGTCCTTGCGCGACACGCTGTACGCCGCCTATGGCGAGCGCGAAGTCGCCAGCATCTACGCGCCGCAGGATAGCTACTCGGTGCTGATGCAGCTGGATGAGCAAGACCGCAGCGACGAGAGCAAACTGAGCAAATTGCACGTGCGCAGCCAGACTGGCGCCCTGATTCCGCTATCGAGCTTTGCCACCGTCGAGCGCACCGCCGTCACCACCACCATTCATCACCAGGGACAATTGCCAGCGATTACACTGTCTTTCAATCTGGCCGAAGGGACGTCATTGTCGGATGCCGCACGGGAGATCAAGGCATCCGAGCAGGCGATAGGCCTGCCCGAGTATATTTTCGGCGGTTTTGCCGGTGATGCGGCGCTGTATAACCAGACCCAGACCAGCCAGCTCTGGCTAATTCTAGCTGCGGTGGCGGTGATTTATCTGGTGCTGGGCGTGCTGTACGAAAGCTGGATTCATCCGCTCACGATTCTGGCCGGCATTCCATCGGCAGCAATTGGCGCGCTGCTGGCCTTGCAGCTGATCGGGCTGGAGCTGACCTTTATTGCGATGATCGGCATTTTGCTCTTGGTCGGGATTGTGAAAAAGAACGCCATCATGATGATCGACTTTGCACTGGAGGCCGAGCGCAAAGAGCAGCTCGATTCTATCGCGGCCATCCGCGAAGCCAGCGCCAAACGGTTTAGACCCATTATGATGACCACACTGGCCGCGATGATGGGTGCTATGCCGCTGGCGCTGGGTCTGGGAGCGGGCGCCGAGCTGCGCCAGCCACTGGGCGTCGCTATCGTCGGTGGCCTGCTGTTCTCACAGCTGATCACGCTGTATATCACGCCAGTGCTGTATATCAGCCTGGCCAAGCTAGAGAAAAAGCTCAAATAGCCATTAAGGGTATAGCCCTACAGAGCAATACAGATAAAGCCTGCATGACTATACCCATACCTTAACCTGATTGCGCCCGGCGGCTTTGGCCGTGTAAAGCGCCCGATCAGCCTGCTGCAGCAAGGTTTCGACACTGGCCATTGCTGCCGTGCACAAGGCCACCCCCGCGCTCACCGTCACCACGCGTTGCGCGTCGTGCTCGACATCGGCATTCGGAATCGCCAGCTCATTGATCCGGCGGCAAATGCGCAGGGCGATCTGCTCGGCATCGGCCAAGCCGGTATGCGGCAGCAGGCAGCAAAATTCCTCGCCGCCATAGCGGGCCATCATATCGTCGGGATTGCGCAATTCGGCCTTGAGCACGCCGGCCACGCGCTGCAAACACAAGTCCCCGGCCACGTGCCCTTGGCTGTCGTTGTAATGCTTGAAATGATCGACGTCGATCAGGATCAGCGAAAAAGGCTGCGCCGCCTGCTCCCGCACCCGTTCCAGCTCGGCCTGCAAGCGCTCGAACAAATAGCGCCGATTGGCCAGACCAGTGAGCCCATCGGTTTGTGCCAATAAGCGCAATTGATCTTTGGCGTGCTTGAAGGCCAGATGGTTGCGCACCCTAGCGCGCACAATGGTCGGATTGAACGGTTTGACAATGTAATCAACCGCCCCGGCGTCCAGCCCGCGCGTTTCCTCGTCCGGCGTGGCCAGCGCAGTGATAAACATAACCGGAATATCGGCGGTTTCAAGCTGGCTTTGCAGTTGCCGGCAGACCGCGTAACCGTCCATATCCGGCATCATAATGTCGAGCAGGATCAGATCGGGCTTGGACTTGGCCACCTGCGCCAAAGCCGCCTGCCCGCTGAGGGCAAAATGCACATCGTATTGATCGGCCAATAATTCGCCCAGCGCTTCGATATTGGCCATCTGGTCATCGACGACCAGAATATATGAATCACTATTCATCTGCGCCCTCAACCATGATGGCCTGCAAAGCCTGCAAAGCGGCCGGATAATCCAGCCTGTCCAGTGCAGCAATCACTCCGCCGAGCGACGCTTTGGCTTGGCTGTCCTCCAGCAAGACCAGCAATTCCTGCAGCTTGTGCCGGGCTCTGAGGCTATTGGACTCCAGCGCTTGCTGCAATTGCCCCGCCTGCGGCCAGTAGGGTTTGGGCAAGGGTTTGGACAAAGGCTGATGCTCGACGATCTGGCTGGTTATCTGCACCAGAGGCCAGATGGTTTGCTGTGCGTGTGCCCAGGCCTGACTCAGGCGATTGGCGTCTGGGCATACCCCGCCATGCCGGGTAAAGTGGTTCAGATTTTGCTCCAGCAAGCTCGCTTGCTCATACAGCGCCGTCAAGCCCAGCGTTCCGGCCACACCACGCAAGGCGTGCACTTTGCTGATCAATTGCGGAATATCACGTCCCAGCACCAGCTCGTCCAGTTCGGCAAAGAAATTTTGCTGCTCCTGAAAAAACTGCCAGAGCCAGCGTTTGAAACGCATCACATTGCCATTCAGCCGCTGCAAGGCCTCGTTGACGGCGACACCCGCCAGCTCCAGCTGATGCAATAACTGCACATCGTCCACCGACAAAGCCTGATTGCTCGCCGCAGCAGGCTTGAACAGCGGCTGCAGGCTGCGGCCCCGGTTTAACTGATATTCGCAGGCATCCATAATGACTTTTCTCAGCTTGATCGGATCGATCGGTTTTAATAAATAATCATTCATTCCCACTTCAAGACCAAATTGCCGGTCTTCCTGCGCAGCATTGGCCGTCAAGGCCACGATATACACTTCGGGGTCATTGACCGTTAGCCCCTGATACCCACCCTGACGGATCAGCCGGGTCGCAGTCAAGCCATCCATGACCGGCATGCGGCCATCCATCAGCACCAGATCAAACTGCTCTTTGGCCAGCGCCTCAATGGCCGCCAAGCCCGTGCCGACCACCTGCAAGCCCAGCCCCATTTCTTCGAGTAGCGCGCCGACAATCAGCTGATTGGTCACAATGTCTTCGGCATAGAGGATTTTAAGCTGGTAAGGCAGCGGTGCGAGCACGATCGGTTCGGCTTCGGGCTCGCTCATCAATTGCACCGGCTCAAGCGGCACGTCAACGCGAAAGCACGTCCCCTCGCCCAGCTGGCTGGTTACGGCGATAGAGCCTTGCATCAATTCGATGAGCGCATGACAGATTGACAATCCCAGACCGGTTCCACCGTATTTGCGCGTGGTCGAGGTATCGGCTTGCTCGAATTTG
Organism: Chitinibacter sp. FCG-7; assembly: GCF_040047665.1. Classification (NCBI taxonomy): domain Bacteria; kingdom Pseudomonadati; phylum Pseudomonadota; class Betaproteobacteria; order Neisseriales; family Chitinibacteraceae; genus Chitinibacter; species Chitinibacter mangrovi. Next base: position 2,395,730 of record NZ_CP157355.1, on the reverse strand, counting down.
TTGAAAATGCGCCCCAGACTTTGTTCATCCAGGCCAATGCCGGTATCAACCACCGAAAACTTGATCTGTTCGCCATCCCGATAAGCACCGAGTTTGACCGAACCTTGCTCGGTAAACTTGATCGCATTGCTGACCAGATTGATTAGGACCTGACGCAAGCGGGTCGGATCGCCCAGGCAGCCTTCATGCGGCAAGTGCGCGACATCAACCAGAAACGCCAAACCTTTTTCCTCGGCCTTGGGCGCAAACAGGGCGCTAACCTGGGCAATAATCCGGTGCAGATCAAACGGAATGGTTTCGATTGAAATCTTGCCCGCCTCGATTTTTGACGCGTCGAGCAGATCATTAATAATGCCCATCAGCATTTCGGCATTTTCCAGCCCGATACTGATTTGCTCACGGGTATTGGGCCGCAGCTCCTTCTGCGCCTTGGCCAGGCGCAGCATACCGATAACCCCGGAGAGCGGCGTTCTGATTTCGTGACTCACCAGCGCCAGAAATTCGCTCTTGGCCTGATTGACAGCCATCAGGGCATTTTTCTCGGCCAGAAACTCGGCCTGTCTTAAAATGCTTTCGTTTTCCAGATTCTTTTTCTGCTGCTCGGTACGCAATAATTTCAGACGGATTTCAGAGCGGTTAATCCGGCGCAAGGCACTGCTCTGCAATTGCGTCATGGTGATTTCCTGCGCCAGCTTGACCGACAATTCATAATGCCGCTCGTAGGCGAGCAGAGCATTTTCAAATTCATTCAAGCCTTCATACGCGGCCGATTTGACACGGCAAGCACGCAACTCATGATGCACCGACTTGACGCTCACGGCGAATTCCTGGGCTTTTTGTGCGTAATTGAGCGCGTCCTTATAGCGTGCCTGCAGCAAAAACAATTCGCTCATTCCCAGATGCGCCATCGACATAGGCCAGGCATGGTGGTTACTTTCGGCAATTTGCACCGCATCATTAAAGGCCCTGAATGCCTCGACAATATTGCCCAGCCCCAGATAGGAAAAGCCCATATGCATCAGGACTTCGCTCACCTGCCCGGTATCGGCTTGCCGCCGGTAGAAATTCTGCGCCAGCGACAAATGCTTGAGCGCTTCCTCATACTGACCCAATTCATTGTAATCACTGCCCAGCCACAAATTGAGCATCATTAACAACACCGGGTCATCCAGCTCTTTGGCGTAATCCAGCGCCAGCAGGTGATGCCGCAATGAATCTTCAAAAAAGCCGTAGTACAGATAAACACCACCAATACCGGTGTAGGCCTTGATGTAATGCACAATTGATTGGTGCTCAAGCGATAATTCAAGGCAGGCGCTCCAGTATTCCAGCGCCAGATTCAGCTCGCCAATCGCGTAGCAGGCCTTGCCGAGGCACTCATACAAATCAAGCAATAGAAACTCTTTCTTGCTGCGCTGTAGCAATTTCTTTTCCAGCGCCAGCAATACCGATTTGGCTTCGCTAAAATTGCCCAGTTTTTCCAGCGCTTCGCCTTTCAGGTAAAGCGCCAATTCGAGTCTGGCTGGATCGCTCATCCCTGCCGCCATCTTTTCCAGCTCAAGCGCCAGCTCATACGCCTGATCGTAATTTCTCAGCCGGTACTGCGCCTGCCGATCAAGGCATGCAGTGAAATCATCTTGCGTCATGCCAGCCTCTTTGAATAATCTGGTCAACCTGACGGATAAAGTCCTGGCTGACCATCAAAATGCGCGTCCGCGCCTGCACGGGCGCTGTTTTCAACCGGGCCCAGGGTTGGGTGGCAATCGCCCGCAACAAACGAGTCGAGAATGCATGCAGGCTTTTTTGTTCATGACTGGGAAAAACATAATAGGAATCGGGCGATGCGCGAATCCAGACGTCCTTAACCGAACAATAGTCGTTGATAATCAGTAACACCCGCTGTTCGGCCTGTTTTTCTCCCCTGCAGGGTACACATACTTCGATCACCCTGGCTGAATCAAGGCCGCTTTCGCAACGCTTTTTAAATTCAAGCAATTGCTTCATGGTCATAAAAATACTGGGCGCATCACCCAGATGGGTGATATTGCGAAAATCCCGCCTTAAACCCGGATAGAGTTTCTTTAAACTGGTTTTCAGCTTGACCATCGTGCTGGACAGCACAAATTCAAAGATTGAATGCGTCTGGCAGGCTTGATGGGCTTTTAATGATGCCAATGCCAGCTGAAAATCTTTTTCCGCTTTGGCACATTGATAATGTACAAAACACCATTTACGGTAAAGCTCGGCATCCGAATAGGCATTGAAATACGATCGAATATTGTCCAGATGCTGCCGGGCTAATCCGGCCTTTTCTTGTTCAAGCAAAAATTCGGCGTAAACAATCGAGAGCATGATACAAGCCCAAGCCAGATCAAATTTTCTGGCCAGAATAATGCCCGATTCAAAACAGGCCATGGCATCTTCGGCGTACCCCATTTTCCATAAACAGCATGCCTTGTTTTTGCACAGCTCAATCACCCATGTAAAGTCGGCATGCCGGATGATATCGAGCTCGGAGCGGGCAATAATCGACATTGCCGACAAATACTGACCCGATTCGATCAAAAAATCAGATAGAAAAACACCGCTTTTTGCAATCAGCTTTTTATTATTAATGGTTTCGGCCAGAGAAAAGCCATCCATCAGAATGGCATAACATTCCTCACGCAAACCCAGCATCAAATAAAGGCAGCCAAGATTCAGATAAATCTCGACGGCGATTTCCAGATTTTCCTGCGCCAGAGCCAGATCAAGCGACTTGACCCAGATTTTCAAAGCCTGAGGATATTTTTTCTGTTTACTGAGCAGTGAACCGAGCCAGAGCAAACCCAGAGCCAAATGGGCTTGGTCTTTTTTCTTGCGACACCACGCCACCCCCTGCTCCATCATCAGCAAGGCCTGCTCAAGCTCGCCCACCAGCATTAAAGTGCGTCCATACAGCAGATAGGCATAGCCCAACAGCGGGTGCTTGCATTGCAAACACAGCTCAAGCAAAGACTTGCTGTCGTCATGCTGCGACTGGTTTGACTCCCAATATGCCAGCTCGATACCGCTAATGAGTTCGGCAATTCGGGTATCAAGTTCCGGAAAATGCGCGCTCATCAGGCAACCCGTGCTTGCAGCTTCAACAGCGCTTCAGCTGGCGTTAGCCAGTGCGCTTCTATTTTCGGATTTTCACACTCATGCCAGGACCAGGGAAAATCGGTAATCGTCCCAGTCAGCAGCGCAGCGTGCTCGCGCGGCGAATCGGCAAAATAGACCAGATACTCCCCGGTGATGGTGCGCACCCATAAATCGCCGTCCATGCATAACTCGCGAAAAACCGAATCGACTTTGTTTTCCACCAAACGCCGGTACATCAATTGGGCATCGATTTTCATCAGGAAAATGGTCTCTGCGGCAGGCAGGTTTTTACATTTCTCCAGTAGCACGCTCTCTCTGCCGATCGAGCTGCGGGAAATAATCAAACCCAGCAGCCTTTCAAATTCCTGCCGGGTTTTATCGACCAGCGTAATGACTTTCTGCAAATCATTAAAGCGGCCATAGCGGTTCACTTCGCGAATTGAAGCATTAAGCTGTATCCATCTTAGTTTGATGGTTTCCAGTTTTTTAAGCCCGTGCAAAGCATTTTGATAATCTTTTTGCTGCTTGTAGGCCGATACACGATACTCAGCACTTTGCTGCGCCAAATAAACATCGTCGAAATCAGCCAGATTTTCTTCCGCCGAATCAAGCATTTCAATCGCTTGAGCCGATTGTGTTTTCAGGAGCAAAAAGCGGGCATAGTTGATAGCGACCAAGGCACCCGCCCATTTGACATTCAAGCCTTTGGCAATGGCCAGCATGCAATTGAAATACAGATCGGCATCTTCCTCGCGACCCAGATGCTGATAACAAACCGCCATTGTTTTGCCGCACTCGATCAGCCAGGTCATATCGCCGTATTCCAGCAAGCTAGGCTCGCTTTGGTACATGATTCTTAACGCATCCTGATAGCGATGCTGGTCAAGCAAATAGCCGGATAGAAAAATGGCACTTTTGGAAATCAGTTTGGCGCTATTGATGGCGTGCGCCATTTTGTAGCCAAAATTGAGCACTTCGTACGATTGGTCGTGCCTGCCAAAGACAATATAAATGCTACCGATATACAGATAGGCTTCAATTGCGACGTCGACACTGAGCAAATCAACCGCAACATCAGCGGCAAGGGCAAAATCGTCAATGGCTGCCGAATAACGTTTCAGGTTGTAGTTGATTTTGCCGCGCGTCAGATAAATCTCAGCCCGAAAATGATTCAGCGGCAACTGGTTGGAGAGCTGGATCGTCCGGTTGATCAGCCTTAAAGCCGGGCGCAAATTACCCGAGCTCCACAACACCTTGGCATGGTTGAGGTAGACATGCACCTTCAGTTCGGGCTCAAGCGACAGGTGTTTGCAACGCTGCTGCAGCGCAGAACTCAGCATCAATGCCTGATCGACATCCTGCAACAGGCAGGATTCGATTTTCCCCAGCAACTCGGGGACATCCACCGCATCAATCAGGTTCAAATTATCCACGCCCGCTTACCTTGTACGCCAATGTTTATTTATAGAGGGCGAACGGATTGATCACAATCCACGCAGCAAAGCTAGGATCGGCCAGACTCGAGTGCAGCCTTGATCGCAGCAGCCAATTGTTCCGGCCGAACCGGCTTGGTAATAAACCCGTCCATACCGGCAGCAAAACAGGCATCACGATCGGCATCCATGGCATTGGCAGTCAACGCGATAATCGGGATTGCACGCTGCGACTGCTGCGCCCGAATCAGCCTGGTGGCTTCCAGCCCATCCATCACCGGCATCTGGACATCCATCAGAACCAGATCAAACTGCTGACTCTGCGCCAAGCCGAGCGCCTCCTCACCATTTTCGGCGCAAATTACCTGATGTCCGGCCGCCTGCAAAATCCGGGTGGCAACCAGACGATTGGTTGGATTATCTTCTGCCAACAGAATACGGAGCTGATTTTCGGTTGCTGCTGGCGCACTTTCGGTGTGAACAGCTTCCTTGGCCGCTTTCAAGGGAATGGAAAATGAAAATTCGGTGCCTTGCCCATGTACGGAATTGACGGTTAATTCACCGCCCAGATAGTCGGTCAGCTTTTTGGCAATCGTGAGCCCCAAACCGGTACCGCCGTACTGGCGCGACAGCGAACCATCACCCTGAACAAAAGCATCAAAAATACGCGCCAGATGGGATGGTGGGATACCAATTCCCGTATCACGCACGGCAAATTGCAGGCGATTTTCGGCCACATGGCAATCGAGCTCGACCCGGCCTGCGTGCGTAAATTTAACCGCATTGCCCAGCAGATTAACCAGAATCTGCTGCAGGCGAATCGCATCGCCGTGCACCCACCAATTGCCGGCATAGCTGGCTTTCAGGATCAACTCGACGTTTTTCTTTTTCGCCGTTACGGCAAACATCTTATTGGTGTTATTGAGCAGCACAGCCAGATCGAAATCTTTTTCGACGATTTCAAATTGCCCTGCCTCAATCTTGGCAATATCCAGCACATCATTCACCAGTGCCAGCAATAAATCGGACGACGATAAAATCACCGCCAGCTCCTGCTGTTGCTGCTCGTCCAGATCCGATTGGGCCAGTAAATTGGCCATGCCAACGATGCCATTCATCGGGGTGCGGATTTCATGGCTGACATTAGCAATAAATTCGCTTTTGGCCCGGCTGGCCGCTTCGGCCGCATTGCGCGCCTGCTGCAAATTACTGACCAGATTTTTTTGCTCAAGCTCAAGCACAATGCTTTCAATAATTGCTTCGTTGTAATTGCGCACGCCTTTAATGACGACGACCATATACATAAAACACATGATCGCCAGCACAGTATCGAGCGAGCCTTGCCCCAGCAAAGCCGACACCAGCACGGGCAATAAAATAAACAGCGTGAAATTGCGAAATGCCTGATAGTGCGCCCCCAGAATCGGTACCGCGCCCGAAACCACGCCCGACATCACAAACGCAGTAAACAGTCGCAACGAGTCGGAGGCGTTTTGCATCAGAATAAAACCGCCTACACCCCAGACCAGACCAGACACATTGACGCCCAGATAAAAGCGCTTGCTCCAGGTGCCATAGTCCACCTGAGCACTCTGGATAGCCTGATGATATTGCTGGGCGGTGTACAAACGCCACAAGGCAATCAGCCAGGTAGACGCAATCCAGTAGCCCAACGCCAACTGGCTCAAATGGCCAAAATACGCCATCGCCAGCACGGCCGAGATTAAAATGCAGATAATTTGCCCGGAAACCGAATTGCGATACACCAGCTTGGTGATGCGCTCTACCACTGCGGGGTGTTTGGCTTTATCTAGGCTTGATTCATGAGCATTCATCAAACAGATTCTCGATGTATTCCGTTTATGGCGTTCAGGGCGGACGATCAGGGGGAGATAACGGCGACTTCATCCTGATTATCGGCCAGAATATTCAAAGTCACACGGCGGTTTCTGGCCCGGCTATCGACAGTATCATTGGATTCAACAGGACGGAATTCGGCGTAGCCCACCGCGACCATTCTTTGCGGTGCCACGCCCGCGCTTTGAAACAGGCGCACAACGCTGGCCGCACGCGCTGACGATAGCTCCCAGTTGCTGGGGAATAAACCGCCGCGGATCGGTTGGTTGTCGGTGTGGCCTTCGATCTGGATCAGATTGTCGGAATTTTTGACCAGATCAGCGATAGCCAGCAGGGCGCTGGCTGATTCTTCCTGCAAATCGGCGCGCCCGGTGGCAAACAGGATCGAATCGCTGATTTCCACCGCAATCCCGCGTTTGGACTGCGTCACCCTGACCTTGCCCTGGTCAATCAAGGAGCCCAGTGATTGGCGCAAATCGCCGGCAATGCCTTGCATCTTCTTGGCTTGCTCTTCAAATTTCCCGGCATTGGGCATCATGGTGGCGCCGGGGATCACAATCAGTTTTTGCGGCGCGCCGGGTGTATTCTGGTCATTCAGGCGAATGGCATCGGCCGATTGTTTGGGCTGCTTGAAGGCGTCGACCAGCGAATTGGACAAGACTTTGTACTTGCCTTCATTGACCGAAGAAATCGCGTACATCACGACGAAAAAGGCAAAGAGCAGCGTAATAAAGTCGGCATACGACACCAGCCAGCGCTCGTGGTTTTCATGCTCTTCGACTCTTTTTCTACGCGCCATATCTGCCTCGATCAATGGGTATATCGCCACGAGCCAATACCAAATTAGCCTACAGCCACATACCCATAGTAGATTATTTCAGCTGCCATTCCATTTTGGCGCCCAGCGTCGTCGCGACGGCGACACCAAGCTGGCGCGCCAAACGGTCAGCGTAGGTAGGCTGTGGCGTGAAATCGACGACGTTATCCACCTTGACCACATCGCGCGCCACACTATCAACCGAGCCCAGCGCGTCGATCAGACCCAGCTTGAGGGCCGATTCACCCGACCAGACCAGACCCGAGAACAGATCAGGATTGTCTTGCACCAGACGCTTGCCACGCCCTTGCTTCACCACATTGATAAACTGCTGGTGCACTTCAGCCAGCATGGTGACCGCTTTTTGCTTTTGCTCTTCGCTTTGTGGCGAAAACGGATCGAGGAAACCTTTATTGGCCCCGGCGGTGATCAGGCGCCGCTCGACGCCCAGTTTTTCCATCGTGCCGGTAAAACCAAAGCCATCCATCAATACCCCAATCGAGCCGACAATCGACGCTTTATCGGCAAAAATTTTGTCGGCCGACACGGCGGCATAATAGCAACCGGAAGCACACACATCCTCAACCACGACATAAAACGGGATTTTGGGATGTTTCTTCTTCAAGCGTGCAATTTCGTCGTACATCATGCCCGACTGCACCGGGCTACCGCCGGGGCTGTTGGCGCGCAAAATCACGGCCTTGGTGTTTTTGTCTTCAAAAGCGTTGCTCAATCCCTGCAAAATCAGCGCACTGCTGGCATCGCTATCGGATGAAATAGCGCCCTGCAGATTCACGACCGCCACATGCGCATCGGCGGAGGCACTCTCGCTCTGCTGACCGCCGACCCAGCCCATCATCAGGGCCAGAATCACAAACAGATAAGTGAACGTCAACAGCTTGAAGAAAATCCCCCAGCGGCGCGCACTGCGCTGCTCTTTCACTGAAGCGGTCAAAATGGCATTGAGCGCATCGCGCTCGATTGAATCACTCATAATTTATCTTCCTCAAGCAGCCAGACTGCATTGTCTTTCTCTTCAACGGGTAATTTTTTCAAGCGCCGCCCGCTACACGGCCCTCCCAGACACAAACCCGTGGTCGGATCATAATATGCGCCGTGCGTCGAACAAATCAAATATTGCCGGCTGAGATCAAATACATCACCAGGGTTGAAATCAAGCTCGATCGGAATATGCGCGCATTCGTTCAGGTAGGCGTAAACCTGACCATCATAGCGCAAAGCAATCGCTGGCCTCATTACGCCCGCCAGCAAGACCTGAAAGCGCACCGCCAGACCACGCTCAAGCAATTGCGCCGAGCTGCAAATTTCAACCATGGGTCAAAATCCATTCAATCAGCGAATTAAAATCGTCAAACAAAGCCAGCGCTTGCAAATCAAGCAGGGCTTCGCCTTCGTGCGCGCCGTAGGTCAAACCCAAGCTCGCCGTGCCAGCATTCAAAGCCAGCTGCAAATCATGGGTGGTATCGCCCACCATCACAGCACGCTCGGGCTCTACAGCGGCATACCCCAGGATGTATTCAAGCATGGCTGGGTGGGGTTTGGAAAAAGCTTCATCAGCCGTGCGAGTAACTTCAAAAAATCCCCCCAGCTGCGTGGCCTTGAGCACGCGATCGAGCCCCGCGCGCGATTTGCCAGTGGCCACCGCCATGCGGAAGTTGGCAGCACGCAAACGGGCAAGCCCTTCTTCCACGCCATCGTAAAGCTTCAAATCCTGATCTTTGGCCAGAAAATGCGTGCGGTAAGCATCAACCACCTGGCGAATCTGCGCCTCGGTCGCATTGGGCGCCAGATGCGCCATCGCCTCGCCCAGACCATAACCGATCACATAGCGCGCCTCCTGATCGCTCGGCACCGCTAGCCCGACATCGTCAAAAGCCCGCTGGATTGAGCGCGCAATCATGCCGGTGCTGTCCATGAGCGTGCCGTCCCAATCAAAAACGACCAAATCAAAACGTCGTGACATAGCCCTAACCTTGCGTGTTGGATTGATTGGAATTGAGTTGATGAATATAAGCCTGCAAATCAGCAGGCAACGGCGCTTCCAACGTCATTTTCTCGCCAGTGAGCGGATGGTTGAGCGTCAAGCGCCAGGCATGCAAGAACATCCGGCGCAGGCCTTGTTTGGGTAACGCCCGGTTCACCGCCGAATCGCCATATTTATCATCGCCCAGAATCGCGTGACCACTGGCCGATAAATGCACGCGGATCTGATGCGTACGGCCGGTCTTCAATTCACACTCCAGCAAGGACGCGCTAGGCCAAGCTTGCTGGCGATTGACCACTGTGTGCGAGCTAAGGCCATCGGCATGCACTTTGACGCGGCGCTCGCCATCGGGCGTTTCGTATTTCAGCAATTTCATTTTGACGTGACAGCGCGTATGCGGCCAGACACCTTCGACCAAGGCGAGGTAACGCTTGTCAATGCCATGGCTTTCGCGCAGCACTTCGTGCATTTTCACCAAAGCACTGCGTTTTTTGGCCACCAGCAACAAACCCGATGTTTCGCGGTCAAGTCGATGCACCAGCTCTAAGAACTTCGCTTGCGGGCGCTGCGCGCGCAGTAATTCGATCACGCCAAAGCTGATCCCCGAGCCGCCGTGTACGGCAATACCCGCCGGTTTATCAATCACTAGCAGTGCATCGTCTTCATACACAATCGGCAATTGCATCGTATCGGCAGCGGCCGTGGCATTGTTGGGCGCTTTGGGCTGCTCGGCGACACGCACGGGTGGCAGGCGAATCACATCACCCGCACAAACGCGCGTCGTGACATCAGCACGGCCTTTATTCACCCGCACTTCACCCGAACGAACGATGCGATAAACATGGCTTTTGGGCACGCCTTTCAGGCGCTTAAGCAAGAAATTATCGAGCCGCTGACCGGCATCTTCTTCATCGACCGTCACGAAGCTCACAGACGCTTTGCTAGTCTCGGACATATTGGCATATACTCTATGGCACGCTGCAATATAAAGCAGCTGGTTATCCCGCAAAGGCTCTGCCTTTACGGGATGAGTCAAGACCACAGCAAACGCGTTTGCGCAGACCTATTTTGGCTGCCGGCTACGAGCTGTCTTGACTCAATATTGGAATTAATAATCGCTTATTTTACAGCGAGTACCCTACTTTCACGATTGTGATTTCTTTCCCGCCGTAACGGATGACGTTGCCTACTCGACATAGAGCAGCTGCGCGGGACTCACAAAATGAAAGTGTCTGGTGTACAACGCTAGTGAAAGCAGTGATTGGCGGTTATGACGCTCACCGCTCAACAAGAAGTAGCGATGGTAATTGATTTATTACATTAGCGCACTCACCGGATTTTATACGCCTAGCCATGCCAAGACGCTGGCTGGGTGTTCGCCCGACAGAGCATACAGATCACCGGAGTAACGATACCCAGTTCCTAAGCCAATACGATTTTCCGCCAAACTAGCCCACGGCTAGGCCTTTAGCTTTGAACCCCGTTCAGCTTGCTTTAATTCCAGCTTGTCGATGCGTTTGAATTCAAACCGCAAACGAAAGCCTGCCCCATCGCGCTGCATGCAGCCTCAAACCTGATACAAGCAGGGGCGAAGATGGTGAATACCAGCAATGAGCGGCCAGCAAAGGTTGCAATTTTGTATTGCCGAACTGCCGTCACAATCGATCTGCCTGTCAAAATCCACAGTTCTGCCGTGGGGTGCGCGCAGGAGCCCTACACCCATGAAGCGTATGCTTTTTAATGCAACCCAAGCCGAAGAGTTACGCGTTGCGATTGTCGACGGCCAGAAACTGATCGACCTCGACATCGAAACTGTCGGCAAAGAACAACGCAAATCCAATATTTACAAAGGCATTATTACCCGCATCGAGCCGTCGCTCGAAGCGTGTTTTGTCGATTACGGTTGCGATCGCCACGGCTTTTTGCCCTTCAAAGAAATCGCCCGTGCTTACCTCAGCGAAGGTGATGGTGGCCGTGGTCGCATCGCTGATAGCCTGAAAGAAGGCCAGCAACTGATTGTTCAGGTGGAAAAAGACGAGCGTGGCAATAAAGGCGCGGCACTCACCACTTACATCAGCTTGGCGGGGCGTTACCTCGTGCTGATGCCAAATAACCCACGTGGCGGCGGCGTATCGCGTCGCATCGAAGGCGAAGAGCGCAATGAATTGCGCGCCGCGATGGATCAACTTGAAACGCCAAACGGCATGAGCCTGATCGCACGCACAGCAGCGATTGGCCGCAACGCCGAAGAATTGCAGTGGGACCTGGGGTATCTGCTGCAACTCTGGCGTGCGATTGAAGGTGCAGCCAATACCCAGACTGGTGCCTTCCTGATTTATCAGGAATCCAGTCTCGTTATCCGTGCAATTCGTGATTACTTCCAGCCTGATATTGGCGAATTGTTGATCGATAAGCGCGATATCTACGAGCAAGCTCAGCAGTTCATGAGCCACGTGATGCCGAACAATGTGCATAAGGTGAAGTTCTACCAAGACGACGTGCCATTGTTCTCGCGCTTCCAGATCGAACACCAGATCGAAACCGCCTACTCGCGTGAAGTGAGCCTGCCATCAGGCGGCGCCATCGTGTTGGATCGTACCGAAGCCTTGTGGTCAATCGACGTGAACTCGGCCAAAGCCACACGCGGTGGCGACATCGAAGAAACGGCATTGCGCACCAACTTGGAAGCGGCCGATGAAATCGCGCGCCAGATGCGTTTGCGCGACGTTGGTGGTTTGATCGTGATCGATTTTATCGACATGGAAAACCCGAAAAACCAACGCGACGTTGAAAACCGCGTGCGTGAAGCGCTTCATCACGACCGTGCTCGCGTGCAAACCGGCAAAATCAGCCGTTTTGGTTTGATGGAATTGTCTCGCCAACGCCTGCAACCATCACTGGAAGAAACCAGCCATATCGCCTGCCCACGCTGTCATGGCACAGGCTTTATCCGCGGCATCGAATCATCGGCCTTGCACATCCTGCGTATCATTCAGGAAGAAGCGATGAAGGAAAACACCGGAGCCTTGCATGCTCAAGTGCCAGTGGATGTTGCAACCTTCTTGCTCAATGAAAAACGCGCGGAATTGTTCGCCGTTGAAGCTCGCCTGAAAGTTGGCGTGATGCTGATTCCAAATATGCATTTGGAAACACCAAACTACAGCATTACTCGCGTGCGCTCGGAAGACGTATTGTCTTACGAAGATGCCCTGCCATCATACCGCATGGTGGAACAACCTGCCGAAGAAGGTTACAAGCCTGGCAAAGCCAAAGAAGAACAAGCCAAGCGTCAGGAAGCGGCGGTGAAAGGCATTACGCCAGCGCAACCGGCTCCCGCCAGCACCGAACGTGTTAGCAAACCGGAAGTAAAAGTGGCACCAGCACAAACTTCGTTGTGGAAAAAAATCGTCGCGTGGTTTAGCAGCGAGCCGGAAGCTGCAAAACCGGTTGAAGAAGCCAAGCCTGCACCACGCCAACCACGTGGTCGCAACGAGCGTCGTAATGGCCGCTTTGATCGTAATGAAAATCGCGAAAATCGTGAAGGCCAAGCGCCACGCGAGCGCAGTGAACGCGGCGAAAAAGCCGAACGTCCGGAACGTACTGATCGCAACAACCGTTCTGGCAAACCACGCATCGAGGAAGACATCCAGAAACGCGAAGAGCGTCAACAGCGCCCTCCTCGTGGCGAGCGTCAACCGCGCGAAGAGCGCCAGCGTCAGGAAGCGCGCGCAGAGCAAGTGCAGGAGCCATTGAATACACCTGCACTAGAGCTGAATGATGCAGCGACCGCTGAGCCAAGCGCGAATACAGAAGCAAATGGTGAAACACGCAATCGCCGTCGTCGCAGCCGCCGTGATCGTCGCGACCGCAATGATCGCACTCATACGGCTGACAACAGCACGACAGCAGACACCGAAGAAGTTACAGCACCTGCCTTTGTGCCTAACGAGGTGATCTTGCAGCAGCAGGCCCAACAAGCGGCAGAAACCGCACAGGCCACCGCAGTAGCCGAAGCAGCACCAGTTGCGACACCAGCGGCAAGCGAGCCAAGCGCTCCAGCGGTAGAGCTTGTGAAAGTACAGGTAGAAGAAGCAACACCCGTGGCAGCATCGGCGACCATCGCAAGCGAAGCAGCCTCTACCCCTGTTACTGAGGCGGTACAAACTGCAACTGAAAACACTACAAGCAGCGCAGCTGCAGACGTTACGGTAGAAATAGCCAGCGAAGTACCTGCTGCAGAAGCAGCCAGTGCTGAGCCAGCACCAATTGTTGCTGCCGTCGCGGAAGTAGCACCTGTTGCGGCTACGGAGTTTGTTGTAGCCAGCCCGGCCGAAGTCGGCCTGACTCAGGTTGCGACACGCGCAGAGCCAAGCCCTGCTGCCGAAGCCGAGCCAGCGCTACCACAACGCCGTCGCCGCAAGGATGTGCAAAGCAACACCACTGAAACGACAGTGACTGCGGAGCCATTACAACTGGTTGAAACCCGCTCTGCAGCGGCTGTCGCAGCGGAAGAAGTTGCCGTTGCAGCACCTGCTCGCCGTCGCCGCAAAGACGTACAGGCGAGCGTCTCAAATGAAGACAGTGCGCAAGCCACACTCGCCCAAGTAGAAACCAAGCAATAAACTGACATCACCCTGAAAAAAACCACACCCAAAAGGTGTGGTTTTTTTATTTTCCAGCTAGCAGAGCCCGTTCGTCTGTTCTAGTATGGAATTGGTTTTAAACCGATAAGAAAAATGCCCACGGGAGTGTTGTCATGAAATTGGAAGAAGTGTTCGAACAAACGCATAAACTACCAACGATTCCAAAGGTAGTACAAGAATTGATCGATAGTTTCAGCAATGACGATATCGACATCGACACCATTGCCAAAAAGATCGCGCTAGACCAGGTTATTACTGCCAAAGTATTACGTTTGGCTAATTCAGCCCATTTTGGTGCCAGCCGCCAGATTGGTTCAGTCCAAGAAGCCGTGGTGGTCTTGGGTTTTAATACCGTCAGAACTCTGGTTGTCGCCTCGGGCATCACAGGTGCATTTGTCGCTACTCCGGGTTTTGACCGCAAGAAATTCTGGAAAAACAGTCTGCAAGTGGCCACGGTCGCCAAATGGCTCTCCAAATTAGCCAAAATCAACGGTGAAGTCGCCTTCACTGCGGGCATGATTCACAATATTGGCGAAATGCTGATTCACATTGTGGCACCCGAAATTGCTGTCAAAATTGACCAGTTTGTCGAAAACGGCGCAGCCGACCGGGTGGCACTGGAAGACAACAATATCGGTTTTGACTACGTCATGGTTGGCGAAGAACTTGCCCGCCGCTGGAATTTCCCGGTGGCGATCCAGCAAGCGATCAAATACCAAAATCAGCCTAGCGATCAGGAGCCTTCAGACAAACTCTCGGCAATTTTGCATCTAGCCAAAGTCATCACTCACCAATTGCAGGAATCGGCATCCAGTGACGAAATGGCAGCAGCCATTTCTGAAAGCATTACCCAACTGGCTGGTTTGGATCACGGCGGCCTTATTGAGAAACTGGTTGAATTGGCCGATCTCTCTAGCGGACTGGACGAATTAATTGCCTAATTGGCAAACTGAAGTTTTTGCATCAAAGTCGTGGCCATAGAGAAAAATAGGGAAAGACCTGATTATCTCAATAGCTAAAGCTTACTAGCATCAGGGCAGAGCATTGAAACCGTAAGATCGGTTATGATGTCTGCCCTTTTTCTTTACATCGCTGGAGAATTCACAATGTTGCGCACCCCATTTCGCTTCTTAACTACAGCTCTACTGGCCGGTCTGATGCTCAATGCTCCAGCGCATGCCGCCAAAACCTATCAGGTTGCTACCGATGCCGCTTATGCCCCGTTCGAATCGCTGAACGAGAAAAAAGAAGCCGTTGGCTTTGATATGGACATCATGAAAGCCGTTGCCGCCAAAGCAGGGCTGAAGATCAAGTTCGTCAACACCCCTTGGGAAGGCATTTTCGCCTCACTGAACAATGGCGATCGTGACATTGTGATTTCAGCGGTGACCATCACCCCGGAACGCAAGCAATCCATGGATTTCTCTGAGCCTTACTTTGAAGCCAAACAGCTGATCGCTGTTGGCCAAAGCAGCAAAGTCAGCAAGCTGGCAGATCTGAAAGGCAAGAAAATTGGCGTACAAACCGGCACAACCGGCGATGAAGTAGCGCAAAAGCTGCTCGGCAAAACCAGCCCGAATATCAAACGTTTTGAATCAACGCCACTGGCGATTCAGGAACTGCAAACTGGCGGCGTTGACGCGGTGATTGCTGATAACGGCGTTGTGGTTAACTACGTGGCCAACAATCCTAAAGCCAAGCTTAAAACCATTGATGATGCGACATTTGCCAAAGAGTACTACGGCATTGTGGTGAAAAAAGGCAATAAAGCGCTGCTGGATCAAATCAATAAAGGCATCGCCGCAATCAAGGCTGATGGTACTTACGACAAGATTTATAAACAGTATTTCGGCAAATAAGGCATCGGCCTTTTTGGCTCATTAGCGAAGCACAATAAAGCGCAACCTTGAGTTGTGCTTTATTGTCTTGAGCGAACAGATTGGTACACGCAATGGATTTCAATCAATTTTGGCAACAAGTGCAGCATGCCGTCCCGCTGCTAGAAAACTTCCAGCTCCAGATGGTCTGGGAGTATCGTGAGCTCTTTATCGACGGCATCAAAATGACGCTGGGCATTACGCTGATTGCCGTTATTTTGGGTACGCTGATCGGCTTGTTTGCCGGCATGGCACGTCTGGCCGACGTCAAGCACGGTCCGTGGAAGTATCCGGTCAGATTTTTTCTGCGCTGGCCCGCCACCGCTTATGTCACTTTTTTTCGTGGCACACCGCTCTTTGTACAGATTTTGCTGACCCACTTTGCCGTCATGCCCCTGCTGGTTCACCCAGACCATGGCTTGATTCTAAGCGGTGAAATGGCTTCAACACTGCGCCAGGAATACGGCGCTTTTCTATCCGGCCTTGTCGCCCTCACGCTCAATGCCGGTGCCTACATCACCGAAATTTTTCGCGCCGGGATTCAGTCGATTGCCAAAGGGCAGTTTGAAGCCGCCCGCTCGCTGGGCATGAGCTACGGCCAAACCATGCGCTTTATTATTGTGCCGCAAGCCTTTCGCCGCATGCTGCCGCCGCTGGGCAATGAAGCGATCATGCTGCTTAAAGATAGCTCGCTGGTTTCCGCCATTGGCTTGGGCGAGCTGGCCTACGCCGCCCGTACGGTGGCCGGCGCCTATTCACGCTACTGGGAACCCTACCTGACCATTTCACTGATCTATCTGATCATGACGCTGGTACTGGCTGCCGGGGTGAATCATCTGGAGAAACGCTACCAGCAAAGCGGTGGTATTCACTAAGCCGCCTGTTCTGCTCAATGAAAAAGCCCGCAATGCGGGCTTTTTCATTGAAGGGTATGCCCCTCTAAATTAATACTGGAAATACTTTCAGCAATATACCCCTAAGGGATATAAGGCATGGCAATTTCGTCGCTGCGGCGAATGCCTGCCGTTGCCGTTTTGCATAAGTCCAGAAAAGCCCCCATGCTGGGCGTCTGGTATTTCTGCTTGTGCACCACAAAATGAAATTGCCGCGCCAGATCCAGCCCCGCAACATCCAGCGGTACCAGGCTACCGCGCCGGAAGGCGTCTTTCAGCGCCAGCCGCGAAATACAACCAATACCAAGGCCGGATTCAACCGCGCGTTTAATCGCTTCGGTATGCTCCAGCTCCAGCCGGATATCCAGCTGCGACAAAGCGTGGCGCATGGCGAATTCGAAGGTTTGCCGCGTTCCCGAGCCCTGCTCGCGCACAATCCATGATGCCGCCACCAAATCTTCAAAGCTGACTTTTTTCTGCTGCGCCAACGGATGCTGCGGCGCGGCAAAGACGACTAGTTCATCGGCAACCCACGGCAAGACAATCAAATCTGGGTGCTGGCAATCGCCCTCAATCAGCCCCAGATCCAGCTCAAAATGCACCACCTGATTCACAATCGTCGCGGTGTTATGCACGGCCAAGCTCACGCGACACCCCGGATGCTGGCGCATAAAATCACCAATCAGCAGGGTTGCCAGATAATTGCCTATCGTCAGCGTAGCGCCAACACGCAAAGGGCCAAAGCCATGCTGGCCACTGAGCATGGCATCCATGCTTTGCACCCGGTCGAGCAATTCAATCGCACGCGGCAGCAGCAGCGCACCCAATTCATTGAGCTGCAAGCGCTTGCCAACGCGGTCAAACAGCCGCATCTCATACTGGCGCTCCAGCTCGGCCAGCGCCGTGCTGGTTGCCGATTGCGACATTTTCAACTGCTCGGCGGCGCGCGATACACTCTCCCCCTGCCCCACAGCGACGAAAACTTCCAATTGCCTCAGGGTGAATTTCATTCTGCGCCTTCAATAAAATTGAATTGATTAATCCAAATTATAAATATAGGCGGCAGGCGAAGCAATCATCGACATCGGCAATCGGTGCATCAAAGCCGCTTCATGCAGGTGTCGTAACGCCATTTAACCCGGTTGGCAAACCATTCGGTGGTGAGCTTGCGGGTAATTTTCGGGCTCTTCAAATCAATCTGCGGCATGCTGGCGCGCGGCCAGCTTTTGCCGTTGCGCTCGGCCAGCGCATACACTTTTTGATACAGGGGCGACTGGGCAAACGCATTGAGTTTTTCCAGCTTTAGATCGCGCAAAATTTCATCCCGACTCAGGCCCAGCTGCGTAGACATCCCGTACAAAGCCGATTGCACACTGCTGGTGCCGCTTGGATTGCCATTCTGGTAGCGTAACAAATCACCGTCTTCAACCAACTCCTTGCCACTCAGATGCGATACCACCTGCTGAAAGGCCGCGTTGCGGCTGGCATAGCGCCCGGCATTAAAATCGGCAAAGCGATACACCATATCAGTATAGGGCGCTGGATATTGCAGCAGAATGGCTGTACCAAAATACACCCCTCCCCGGCGAGTAAATACTTCGCTGCGCACGCTGCCTTTCATCGCATACGGATAAGGCCACACTTTGACATGCGACTGGGCAAACTCGATGCTCACCTGCATGGGCCCGCCAGTACGAATCGGGTTTTTCATATTCAGCGGCAAGTTCAGATTCTTGGCCTCGGCCGCCAAATCTTCAAATAGATCGTTCATTTCACGCTCGGTGCGCAAGCTGTCAATGCGGGCTTTGTAGCTTTTTCCAGTGGGCGATGTTTTCAGCAGCGCGGTCTGCACCGCAAGCAGCGGCAGATGATATTTTTCTGCCCGATCTTCAATCGCGCCCCAGACAATTTTTGGCAAACCCGGCACCACCGGATCGCCTTGCCAGCTCGACTCCTGCTCAATGGTGGCGGCCAGCGCGCAAATATATTCCGGCGTATAGGCCAGCTTGAGCGCGGTAAACGCGTCGAGCATATCGTCAATCCAGCCCTCGCGATCTGGCATTTTGGCGGGGAGTAGCTTGCCCATCAGTACCCGCCCCTGCGCCTCGCTGATCTGCGGACGCGCGCTCGGCCTCACCGTTGGCGCTGTGCTGGGTATTGGGCTCACGCTAGGCGTAGGCTGGGGAGTTTGGGCAGGCATGCTCTGCGCTGTTGCGGTGGGCTCCGGGCTCACGCTAGGCGTGGCCAGCGGCGCTGTTACGGGCTGGCTGGCACAGGCAGCAAGGAGCAAAGCCGCGCTTAATATCAAGATCCGACGCATTGGTATTCGATTCCACTTCATAGAGGCGGCAAGCTTAAAGTTGCTGCTACACTGAATCAAGCATAAATACAAATGGTTACGCTCAAAAACGCACAAAAAGTGGCGCAATTTTCGGCTAAAACCTGTATAGTTCGCCCTTATTTAAAAAAATGACGCTCAAACAGATCGGCGTCAGCCTTACTGGAATAAAGCATGTCAAAAGAAGACGTAGTTGAAATGGAAGGTGTTGTGGCCGAGGTTTTCCCGGACACGCGCTTTCGTGTAACTCTGACGAATGGGATCGAAATCACTGCCTACGCTTCAGGCAAGATTCGTCAAAACCACATCCGTATTATCGCGGGCGACCGTGTGACTGTTGAAATGTCACCCTATGACTTGACCAAAGGTCGCGTCACTTTCCGTCACAAAGACGAGCGTGGCGGCCCTCCTGCAGGTGGCAACTTCCGCCGCCGCTAATACGGGTATAGCGCCGTAAGCCAAGTGCATACTGGGCTACAAGGCAATACCCCAAGACCGAGCTTAGGCTCGGTTTTTTATTGCCCTTCACACCGCATCACAAAGCAATGCGCACCATAAAAAAAACCCAGCCAGCGCTGGGTTTTTTGTTTGAATACCTTCAATACTGTACAGCTTATTCCAGACCACGGCTTTCGAGGTATTCCTCGTAACCACCCAGGAAGTGGGTGTACGTACCATCGCCATTCAATTCCAGAATCTGCGTCGCCAAAGACGATACAAACTGGCGGTCGTGCGAAACGAAAATCAGCGTACCTTTATACAGCTCCAGCGCCATATTCAACGACTCGATCGATTCCATATCCATGTGATTGGTTGGCTCATCCATCACCAGCACGTTTGGCTTTTGCAAAATCAGCTTGCCGTACAGCATGCGGCCTTTTTCACCACCCGATAGTACTTTGACCGATTTTTTCACATCATCGCCGCCAAACAACAGGCGACCCAAGATGCCACGAATCACTTGGTCATCATCACCAGGCTGGCCCCATTGCTTCATCCAGTCAAATAGCGTGATGTCTTCAGCGAAGTCTTCTTCATGATCCTGCGCAAAATAGCCCGGCTCGGCTTTTTCTGCCCATTTGATCGTACCGGCATCCGGCTCCAAGACCCCCACCAGCATTTTCATCAGCGTCGATTTACCCACGCCATTCCCACCGATCACCGCCATTTTCTGGCCCGCTTCAAAAATGAAGTTCAGCTTGGAAAACAGCGTTTTGTCGAAGGCTTTGGATACATTGGTCATTTCAAACGCTTGGCGATGCAGCTTTTGCTTCTCGTCCATTTCAAAGCGGATATACGGGTTCTGACGTGAAGATGGCTTCACTTCAACCATACCTTCCTTGATCTTGTCCGCCAGTTTCAAACGGCTGGTCGCCTGACGGCTTTTCGATTTATTCGCCGCAAAACGCTGCGCAAACGCCTGCAACTCGGCCACGCGCTCTTTGGCCTTGCTGTTATCGGTCAGCGCGCGCTCGCGAGCCTGAGTCGATGCCAGCATATAATCGTCGTAATTACCCGGGTAAATCTGGATATTGCCGTAATCAACGTCGGCCACATGCGTACACACCTGATTCAAGAAGTGACGGTCATGGGAAATAATGATCATCGTTGAATTACGCTCGTTCAACGTGTGTTCCAGCCAGCGAATCGTGTTGATGTCCAAGTTATTGGTCGGCTCATCGAGCAGCAGCACGTCAGGGTTACTGAACAGCGCTTGCGCGAGCAAAACGCGCAATTTCCAACCCGGTGCCACATCTGACATCGGGCCATTGTGCTGCTCAATCGGCACGCCCGCGCCAAGTAGCAATGCGCCCGCGCGCGCTTCGGCGGTATAACCATCATATTCAGCGACCAAGCCTTCCAGCTCGGCAGCACGCATATAGTCGTCCTCGGTCGCATCCAGATTGGCGTAAATGGCATCACGCTCGTGGATCGCCGCCCACAATTCAACGTGCCCTTGCATCACGACATCGAGCACGCGCTGATCTTCGTAGGCAAACTGATCCTGCTTTAATTTACCGAGGCGAACGCCCGGCTCGAGCGAAACATTACCTGCACTCGGCTCCAGATCGCCACCGAGGATTTTCATAAAGGTCGATTTACCGCAACCATTGGCGCCAATCAAACCATAGCGATTACCATCGCCAAATTTTACCGAGACTTTTTCGAACAGTGGCTTGGCGCCAAACTGCATCGTAATGCCATTAGAACTAATCATATTGTGCGTGTGCCCTATCACCATCAGCGAGAAGAATTCGCTCAAGCTCGCCGCAAAGCGCGCAGCCAAGCGGCTGAAAACGCAGTATTTTATCACAGCCCCTGCGTCTGGTTTTGTAATTACAAAACAGCATGATTCGGGCAAAATGTGCGCAACATCACATTACTGCAACAGCGCGGGCACTATATCTTGGAAAAACAAAGGCAAAGCTTGCCGCAAAGCCAAGAACACGTTTATCGTTGCAGGATAAAAATATATTTAATAATTAAGGCATAGCTAGGAATAACCCTATGTTTGACTTTAAAAGTCTGATCGGGGCGCTGCTCGGAAAACGCGAACAAGAAGGCGTCCACAACTACAAGTCGGCCACGATTATGATGCAGGAGCTCCCCGAGAGCGACATCCTGCAAGCGCAAATCGAAATTGTAAAAGCACTCAAACAACTTAATAGCAACCCGAAAACCAGCGCCAAGGAACGCTTTAAAACCGTTCCTTACTTGGATGAAAAAGCCCGCTCACTGCAGGCGCATCTGGTGGAAATCTATCAGGGCAAAACACTGGACGACGGTGCCAGCCCGAAGCAGGTTTTACCGACCTTACTGGCATTCTGGAACGATATGGGCGATGCCTATCGTTTCTGCGTCAAACAAGCCAGCCAAAGCCTGCCACGCGGCCTAGAAAAAGAGCTGCAAGTGTTTACGCTGCGCGGCATCATGTATTTTGTCGAACAGGCTCGCTGGTCTTATTTGCGCTACATGGAAGTCGATAGCCGCACCTGGCGCAACTTGAACCGCCTTTACCTATACGCCGAGCAACAGGGTTTTGCCTCAACCCCTTTGCAGCCGTATCCGGAAATGGAAATCACCGACGTGCGCCGCGAATACATGGTGCTGATGATGCTGTCGCTGGCGCACCCGGAAAAAATGCAATCGGCGCAAATCGAGCTGGTGACCCAGTGGCTCAAGCGCTGGGTTAGCCGGATCGATCTGGAAACCCAGATCAACCCCAACCGCCAGCTATTTGCCATTAATGTGGCCGGATCAACCCCACCCAAACGTTTGCGCCGCGATATGGTCGGTGAAAACTGGCGCTACTGGTTTACCGAAACCTTGGTTTTGCACATCAAGGAAACCATCGAAAAACTAAATCAGGGCGAAGAAGCCAGCCAGTTGGGGCTGCCACCGGATTCGGCCAATGCCGCCAATCTGGACTTGATGCAACATCTGATCTCGCTCTGGTCACGCGACGCACCAGCGCCGGTACGCAAGTCGGAGCGCCGCGCCACGCAAAAATCGATTAATGTCACACGCGGGCTCGATGATGTCATCAGCCATCTGCGCGGCACGCCACCGCAGCAATCGAGCCGGGATCGCTGGACGATTGATAATGAAAGCGCCACCGGCTTTGGCGTGAATTACCAGACAGATCGCGAAGACGCGCTGCAAGTGGGTGAAATCGTTGGTATGGATGGTGTCGGCATGAGCCCGGTTTCGGTCGGCATCGTACGCCGCATTACCAAAACCCGCGAAGGTCAGGTGAATGTCGGCATTGAAACGGTGTCGCAAACGCCCATCGTCGTTGAGCTCACGCCGCTACTGGGCAATCGCAGTTTTTTTGGCGTGTATTCGCCAGAAAACACCACGATCAACCAGAATCGTTTCCTGGTCGTACCGCAAGCGTTTTTTGCCGACAATCGCGAATTCCGCCTTGCTGCGCAAGGTAAAACCTACCGCATCCGGCTCTCACCGGCGATTGAACACACGGCCAATGCATCACTGGCTAATTTCGCTGTTTTGGAAAAATTGTAAAAAAAATTGCAAAAAAGCGAGACAAGCGCAAAAAACCTTGCTAATATGCGCACCTATTCAAGAACGGAAGCGTGGCTGAGTGGTTTAAGGCAGCGGTCTTGAAAACCGTCGGGGATGTGAGTCCCCCCAGAGTTCGAATCTCTGCGCTTCCGCCAATGAATACATAAATGAGCTCTGACGCTGTCGGGGCTTTTTTATTCGAAATACAATTTAAAAGTACGGAAGCGTGGCTGAGTGGTTTAAGGCAGCGGTCTTGAAAACCGTCGGGGATGTGAGTCCCCCCAGAGTTCGAATCTCTGCGCTTCCGCCAAAAATTCCAAAATGCCCTGAGCTTGCTCAGGGCATTTTTCATTTCCCCGGGGTATTGCCCCGCAGAGCAGTCTGCTCCTAGCCTTCAGGCATATACCCCAAGCAAAAATCCAGCAGCATCACCTACTGCAACCTCGTCTGCGAAAGACACAACGATCGCCAGCACCAACAACCGCCACTTTTAGAACAAGCAAAGCTGCTGCCCCGTAAAAAGCCGATGATTTTTAGCGTCAGCCTCTTGAAAAGCCCTGCACTCGCCCCTACTATTTAGCACTCAAGCGCAGAGAGTGCTAAATGCCTCTTCTGCCAATCAAATTCTGAATTAACGAACTTGTACTCAGGAGTTTTAAACACCATGAAAATCCGTCCATTGCATGACCGTGTTGTGATCAAGCGCGTTGAAGCTGAAGAAAAAACCGCATCAGGCATCTTGCTCGCAGGCAGCGCAGCAGAGAAACCGGATCTGGGTGAAGTGATTGCAGTTGGTGCAGGCAAAGTACTGGACAACGGCAGCGTTCAAGCGCTCACCGTTAAAGTCGGCGACAAAGTATTGCTGGGCAAATACGCGCAAAGCGTGAAAATCGACGGCGAAGAGCTGGTTGTTGTCCGTGAAGAAGAAATTTTCGCGATCGTTGAGTAATCCCACAATCAAACATTGTTTCCCGGCATTACGCCGGATGATCATGAATTTGGAGAATTGAAAAATGGCTGCAAAAGAAGTTCTGTTTGGTGATAACGCACGCGCAAAAATGGTCAACGGCGTTAACGTATTGGCGAACGCAGTGAAAGTGACTTTGGGCCCTAAAGGTCGCAATGTGGTTCTGGAGCGCTCTTTCGGCGCGCCAACGATCACCAAAGACGGGGTATCTGTTGCCAAAGAAATCGAATTGAAAGACAAATTCGAAAACATGGGCGCACAAATGGTCAAAGAAGTGGCGTCTAAAACTTCTGACATCGCCGGTGACGGCACCACAACTGCAACCGTATTGGCGCAAGCCATCGTGCAAGAAGGCATGAAATACGTTGCGGCCGGCATGAACCCAATGGATCTGAAACGCGGTATCGACAAAGCGGTAGTGACTTTGGTGGGCGAGCTGAAAAACATCGCTAAGCCTTGTACAACCAGCAAAGAAATCGCTCAAGTTGGCTCGATCTCTGCCAACTCTGACGAAATCATTGGCGAAAAAATCGCTGCTGCAATGGACAAAGTCGGCAAAGAAGGCGTGATCACCGTTGAAGACGGTTCAGGTCTGGAAGACGAATTAGACGTGGTTGAAGGTATGCAGTTCGACCGTGGCTACCTGTCACCGTACTTCATCAACAACCCGGACAAACAAATCGCTGCACTGGACAACCCGTTCGTACTGTTGTTCGACAAAAAAATCAGCAACATCCGTGATCTGCTGCCAGTACTGGAACAAGTCGCTAAAGCAGGCCGTCCACTCTTGATCATCGCTGAAGACGTAGATGGCGAAGCGCTGGCAACTCTGGTTGTGAACAACATCCGCGGCATCTTGAAAACGGTAGCCGTTAAAGCCCCAGGCTTCGGTGATCGTCGTAAAGCGATGCTCGAAGACATCGCGATCTTGACTGGCGGTACTGTGATCGCTGAAGAAGTTGGCTTGTCACTGGAAAAAGCTGACTTGTCATTGCTCGGTCAAGCTAAACGCATCGAAGTGGCGAAAGAAAACACCACCATCATCGACGGCGCTGGCGCTGAAGAAGCGATCAAAACTCGCGTTGCGACCATCCGCAAGCAAGTTGAAGAATCAACGAGCGATTACGATCGCGAAAAACTGCAAGAGCGCGTGGCTAAATTGGCCGGCGGCGTTGCAGTGATCAAGGTTGGTGCAGCAACTGAAGTTGAAATGAAAGAGAAAAAAGCACGCGTTGAAGACGCGTTGCACGCGACTCGCGCGGCGGTTGAAGAAGGTATCGTGGCAGGTGGTGGCGTTGCGCTGCTGCGTGCCCGTTCAACGATTACCGAGCTGAAAGGCGCTAACGCCGATCAGGACGCGGGTATCAAGATCGTTCTGCGTGCCATCGAAGCGCCATTGCGCCAGATCGTACAAAACGCAGGCGACGAGCCAAGCGTTGTGGTTGCCAAAGTACTGGAAGGCAAAGGTAACTTCGGTTACAACGCAGCTTCTGGCGAATACGGCGATATGGTTGAGATGGGTGTACTCGATCCAGCCAAAGTAACTCGCTCTGCACTGCAACACGCGGCTTCTGTAGCCGGTCTGCTGTTGACGACCGATTGCATGATTGCCGAATTGCCGAAAGATGATGCACCTGCAATGCCAGACATGGGCGGCATGGGTGGCATGGGCGGCATGATGTAATTTGCCCCAGCGCAAAAAAACGCCACTGGCTCCACCGGTGGCGTTTTTTTTACCTTGAACTTCATACCCGCAATCGGTAGAGTTTGACGACAGCACCTAAACGATAAAGAGATTGTTTTGACACCTGCAGTTGTGGCCTTACTGGGTAATGATGGCGATTTCTACCCGCACCACCTTGAGCAACAATACCCGCGCATACTGGAGCAGGTTGTTGCGCTGTGGGGTAGCGAACAGCTCGAGCCTTTTATCAGCGAGCTGGCCGTCGATGAGCGCGGCACGCGCCAGGGCTTTCCGCCTGCAGTGGCATCCGAGTTATTTACACTTTATCAGCTGCATACCCAGCGCTTTGGCGGCGAGCCCGAACAGGAACAAACCTGGGATCATGTCAAACTGCAAGACGACGGGCTGAGCTTTTACGAAGTCAACGGCACGCAAAAAGATTACTTTCAAGCCGCCGAAACCGGCAATACGCTGCGCGTGCTGGTTCACCTGAAGGCAGGCATCAACATTGAAACGGGCGATGAATATGGCAAAACCGCGCTAATCTGGGCGGCGACCCAATCGCATCTTGCGCTGGTTGGCCTGCTGCTATCGCGCAATGCCAATACCGAAACACGCGATCTGGGCGGCTTTACCGCTCTGCACTGGGCTGCAGCTGCTGGCAATCTATCGTCACTGGCGCTGCTGCTTGAACACGGTGCGGCGGTGAATGCGCAAAGCAAGGCCGGCATTACTCCGCTGATGCAAGCCGCATCACGCGGACACCATGCCGCCATCCGCACCTTGCTCGAAGCCGGGGCCGATCTGGGCCTGCTGGACGATCACGGACAATCCGCGCTGAGTTATGCCCTGCAAACCAACCACTATCGCAGCAGCGAAACCTTGCTACTGCAATTTGCCAAGCTAGATCCCGCCAGCAAAAGCAAGCATCAGGCCACGCTGGCCCAGGGGCTGAGCCATACCAACCCGGACATCCGGCAACTCTTCATCAAGCATCGCTTCGATCTGCAAGTTGGCTAAGGCCCACCTCCCCCGCTGTTTGACTTAACCATTCGCCAGGCGGATATTGCGCCGCGCCAAAGCTTCGTCCCAGCGTTGCTGCTGCACCGGGTTGCTAATCTGCAGCGCCGGGATGGTCAGCGGCGTGCCCTGGGCGCTCATGGCTACCATGGTGAAATAACAGCTATTGGTGTGTCGCTGCGTTTGTTCGCGGATATTTTCTGCCACCACCCGGATGCCCACTTCCATCGAGGTGCGCCCGGTGTAGTTCACGCTGGCCAGAAAATGCACCAGCTCGCCCACATTGATCGGCTGCTTGAACATCACCTGATCCACCGACAATGTCACCGCATACGCACCGGCGTATCGGCTGGCGCAGGCGTAGGCCACCTGATCAAGCTGCTTGAGCAAAGCACCACCGTGTACCTTGCCAGAAAAATTGGCCATATCGGGCGTCATCAACACCGTCATGGCCAGCTCATGCCGTGGTAAATCGCTCATATACCCTCGCAATGTATTGCTCTGAAAAGCATATTATTCGCTTGCTAGTGGGCAATACCAATAAAAAACGGGGCAATGCCCCGTTGTTTGATGTTGCTGCAACACGCAAACGCTCAAAGACCTGCATTATGCGCCTGCTGATCAGCATGGTATGAACTGCGAACCATTGCGCCAACGGCAGCGTGTTTGAAGCCCAGCTCGTAAGCACGTTTTTCAAAAGCCTTAAACTGATCCGGATGCACGTAGCGCAATACTGGCAAATGACCATTCGATGGCTGCAGATACTGGCCAATGGTAATCATGTCGATGTCGTGCGCGCGCATGTCTTCCATAACTTGGTAGACTTCTTCGTCCGTCTCACCCAAGCCCACCATAATGCCGGATTTGGTATTCACCTGCGGGTACAGGCGTTTGAATTCTTTCAACAGATCGAGCGAGTGCTGGTAATCCGAGCCGGGGCGAGCCTGCTTATACAGGCGTGGCGCGGTTTCCAGATTGTGATTCATGACGTCGGGCAAGGCCTGCGCAAAAATATCGAGCGCGATGTCCATGCGGCCACGGAAATCGGGCACCAGCACTTCGATTTGCGTCTCAGGGCTTAACTCACGCGTTTTCTGGATACACTCAACAAAGTGTGCCGCACCGCCATCGCGCAAATCGTCGCGATCAACCGAGGTAATCACGACATATTTGAGTTTGAGCGCGGCGATGGTTTCGCCCAGATGGCGCGGCTCGTTTTCATCGAGCGGATTGGGGCGGCCGTGGCCGACGTCACAGAAGGGGCAGCGCCGCGTACAGATGTCGCCCATGATCATGAAAGTGGCCGTACCCTTACCGAAACATTCGCCGATATTCGGGCACGACGCTTCTTCACAAACGGTATGCAGCTTTTGCTCGCGCAGGATTTCCTTGATTTCGTAGAAGCGGCTATTGTGGCTAGCGGCCTGAACGCGAATCCATTCGGGCTTTTTCAGCTTGGTTTCCAGCTGCACGATTTTGATTGGAATACGTGCAGTTTTGGCTTCGCCCTTGAGTTTGACCCCAACTTCTTTGCCTGGTTTTGCCGGTGTTTTGATTTCTTCAGTCATTTTTTTCCCGATAACCGTACAAACTAAACGGTTAAAGTTTTGATTTGGTGGGCAATTTTGTCCGCCATTTTAGCGGCTAATGTCGCGGGTGTCTCGTCAAGGCCAAAATCAGCCATGCGCGTGACCTGCAAACCCTGATAACCGCAAGGATTAATCAGGCCGAACGGCGCTAGATCCATGCTCACATTCAGCGCCAGCCCGTGATAACAGCAGCCATTGCGAATCCGCAAGCCCAGACTGGCGATCTTGGATTCGGCGTATTCATCGCTGACATACACGCCGGGCGCGTCGACTTTGCCATACGCCGCAATGCCATGATCGGCCAGAATGCCGATGACGCTGTTTTCCAGCTTGCGCACCAGATCGCGCACGCCCATTTTGTAGCGGCGCAAATCGAGCAGCAAGTAAGCCACTAGCTGGCCGGGGCCGTGATAGGTCACCTGCCCGCCGCGATCAATCTGCACCACCGGAATATCGCTGCTGGCCAGAATATGCTCGGCTTTACCCGCCTGCCCCTGCGTAAAGACCGGCGGGTGCTCCAGCAGCCAGAGTTCGTCCACCGTCTGCGCATCGCGCTCGGCGGTGAAACGCTGCATGGCTTGCCAGACGGGCTGGTAATCAACTTGGCCCAGCTGCCGCACACGCAGCACATGCGCAAATGGCTCTAAGGGTATATCGCTGTAGGGCAGAATGGATATTGCCTGTAGATCAATACCTGCCAATGTATCTTCAGCAAGCATCATTACAGAACACGCAATACCAGCGGGTGGGCGCGCAGTGCAGTGTCGAGTGCGTACACCTGATCAATGTGCTCGAATGTCACCATCAGCGTGGCCGAAAAATAGCTGCCGGCGCTCGAGGCACGAATCGTGATGTGTTCTTCCAGAAACACCGGTACCAGCTCGCGCGTCACGGCCAGCACGGCGGCACGAAATTCGTGTTCGGCGATGTTTTTATGGCTGACCGCTTTCACGGGAATCAGGGCAGGAAAAGTCACCAGATCTTCAAGTTTCTGGTTCGGAATATCAATTAAAGCCATATTCAGTCCTCACCACGGCGCATCACCGTGGCTTTGTAGGTTTGATAAATCGACAGCATTTGCTGGTATATGGGGCCAGGTTTGCCATTTCCTACTGGCAAGCCGTCAAGTTCGACAATGGGCAAAATTTCTTTCGATGATGAAGTCAGCCATACCTCGTCAGCATCACGCAGCATGGCCTCGCTCACCTCGCCCAGCACCAGCGCCAACTGATGCTGCTCTGCCAGCTCGATTACCAGCTCGTAGGTAATCCCGGCCAGCATCAGCTCACTGGTTTGCGGCGCATAGATCACGCCATTTTTAACAATAAAAATATTGCTCGCCGCGCCTTCGATCATCAGGGCTTCTTCCCCTTGTCTGCCATCGCGCAGCATGATGGCTTCTGCCGCACCCGCCTCCACCGCTTGCTGTTTGGCCAGCACATTGGCCAGCAGCGAGATCGCCTTAATGTCACAACGCAGCCAGCGGATATCGCGCGTAGTGACAGCGGCAACGCCTTGCGCACACAGCGCAGCAGCCGGCATCTCCAGCGGGTCGCTAAATGCAAACACCGTCGGCGCGGTGTCCGTCGACGGAAAAGCATGATTGCGCGGATAAGCTACGCCGCGCGTAATCTGCAGGTATACCGACTGGTCGGCAAAATCCTGCTGAGCCACCAGTTGCAACACAATCTGCCGCCACACAGCCAGCTCATGCGGATTGGCAATCCCCACCGCCGCCAAGCTGCGCGCCAGACGCTGCAGGTGCTCATCCAGCCGGAAAACGCAGCGCGAATACACCGGAATCATTTCATACACACCATCGCCAAACAAAAAACCTCTGTCCAGCACCGGGATTTTCAGCTCGTTCAGTGGCGCAAACTGGCCATTCAGATAAGCAATCAGATTTGGGGTGTGCATCAGATGAACTCCTTGAAGAGTCTGTTGGCGCTTGCTTTGCCGTCTGCAAAACCAAGCATCGACAGACTCGAATTATATTTTACCCTTTTTCATGCACAGACCGACAGCGCAAGGCGTCAGCGGTCGGCGCAGGGCTTGGCACGCCGGGATTTGCTGCCTATACTGGTCACAATTTCAAACGATCGTTTTACCGGAGGTTTTATGTCTGAACTGGCTCAACGCTTTCAAACCGCACAAAACGAAGTGGTCGAACTGAACGAAGCGCCTGATGTACAAACCAAACTCAAGCTGTACGCCCTGTACAAGCAGGCGAGCGAAGGTGATGTCCAAGGCGAGCGCCCTTCAGCCATTCAGTTTGTAGCGCAAGCCAAATTTGACGCCTGGGCCAAACTGGCGGGGCTGGATCGCGAGCAGGCCATGCAAAGCTATATTGATCTGGTGGAAGAGCTCAAAGCCAACGACGATTAAGCCCGTGCTGTCCCAAACAAAATGCCACGCAAAGACGTGGCATTTTGTTTGGGTATCGCATCAACCTAGCATCAAAAATGACTCGGGCGATTACTCCGGAATGACTGTGGTCATTTCAATCTCGGGTAGCTTGAGCTGCCGCTGCTCTTGCAGCAATTGCCGGAATTCATCGGCACGAACCGGGCGGCTAAACAGATAACCCTGAATCGAATCAGTTTTGGCACGGCGCAAAAATTCCAGCTGCAGCTCGGTTTCAACACCTTCAGCCAGCACCGACATCCCCAGCGTTTTGCCCAGACCAATAATCGCCAGCACAATGGCCGCATCGTTTGGATCGGAGCTGATATCGCGGACAAAGCTTTGATCCACTTTGAGCTTATTAAAGGCAAAGCGTTTCAGATACGACAAGCTGGAATAACCAGTACCAAAGTCATCAAGCGAGAGCTTGACCCCCAGCTGCTTGATACCATGCAACATGGCCATGACATGCTCGACTTCCTGCATCACGACCGATTCGGTGACTTCCAGCTCCAGATATTTGGCATCCAGCCCGGCGGTATCGAGCGCGTCCTGAATCAGATCCAGCAAATTGGCCTGATGCAACTGCAAAGGCGACAGATTCACGGCAATCGTAATCGGCGGCAAACCATCTCTTTGCCATTGCGCGGCCAGCTCGCAAGAGCGACGCAAAATCCAGTTACCCAATGGCACAATCATGCGCGACTCTTCGGCAATCGGGATAAATTTGCCGGGCGGCACCAGCCCCTGCGTCGGGTGATTCCAGCGGATCAGCGCTTCAGCGCCAATAATCCCGCCCTGATCCAGCCCAACTTGCGGCTGAAAATACACTTCGAATTCACCGCGATCCAGCGCTTGGCGCATGCTGGTTTCCAGGCTTAGACGCTCGGACGCTCTGGCATTCATATCTGCAGTGAAAAATTGGTAATTATTGCGGCCATTGCTTTTGGCCTGATACATGGCCACGTCGGCATTTTTGATCAGCTCGTCAGCATCCTGACCGTCATCCGGGTACACGCTGATACCGATTGAGGTGGACGTCGCAAAATTGCCCGCCTCAAGCACAAACGGCTCGCCAAACGACGCCAGAATCCGCTCGGCCACGTCTCCGGCGACCAGCGCATTGGGCAGATCGGCCAGCACCAGCACAAATTCGTCGCCGCCCAGGCGCGACAGAATATCCTGCTTGCCCACAATGCTGCGCAAACGCAGCGCAACTTGCGCCAGCACCATATCGCCCGCCGCATGGCCCAATGAATCATTAATCGTTTTAAAGCGATCCAGATCCAGAAACAGCAAGGCCAGTTTGCGTTTGTAGCGCTCGGCAGAAGCCAGCGCAAGGCGCAACTCGTCGCGCAGCAAATTACGGTTGGCCAGCCCGGTGACGGTATCAAAATTGGCCAGCTCGGTAATGCGATCCTGCGCTTCCTTACGCTCGGTAATATCGGTCATGGTGCCGATCAGGCGGCTCGGTTTGCCTCGTGAATCAAAATCGACAAACTTGCCACGGGTCTGATACCAGCGAAACTCGCCCAGTTTGGTCCGGCGGCGAAAATCGACGGTAAATTGGGCCGAATTGCCGACATAGTAATCACGATAAGCCGAGACTGCCTGTTCGCGATCGGTAGGATGAAGCTGCTCTTTCCATTTCTCGAATGTTTCAATGAGCTCGCCTGGCTGATAGCCGAGCAATTTATCGTACTCGGGGCTGGTCACGGCTGTGCGGCGACCATCGAGCGGCATATCAAACAAACCGGTATTCGAGGCTTCCAGTGCCAGACGCAATTGCTGCTCGGATTTGCCGATGGCTTCTTCGGCCATGCGGCGCTCGGAAATATCGCGTACCACGGCACAGTTGTATTCCTGCCCCTGGAACAGAATATAGTTCGAGTGCATTTCGCTAGGAAACTCTTCACCCGTACGGGTACGCAGCACAATCTCGTCAAACAGATGACGGTGATGCCGCAGTTTTTGCCAGAATTTGGGCCATCCATCCGCTTTGAAATTGGGGTGAATATCGCGAAAACGCATCGCCATCAGCTCGCTTTCGCTGTAACCCAGCCGCTTGCTGCTGGTGGCATTAACATAGCGGATATGCCCCTGCGGATCGAGCCAGATCGCCATATCGGCACCATTTTCAACGGCAACCTTGGTTAAAAATAGCGTATCTTCGGTGCGCTCCAGACGGCGCAGCTGGCGCAAAACATAAAACAGCAATACCACGCCCGAGAGCACCAGCAACAGTGCAATCGCCACATTGACCAACGTGTCCTGCCGCCACTGGGCGAGCACCAGTTCACGATCAACGCCCACCGAAACCCCCAATGGCCAGCCCTGAACGCGACGCCAGCCATAAATCCGGGTTAGAAAATCAATTTTGCTGGTTTCATAAAAAATGCCGGTTGGCGAATCACGAAATACTTTGTCAAAAAAACTACGCTGTGAAATATCGCGCCCGATTTCTTCGTTAGCTTTGGGAAAGCGCACCAGCGAAATGCCGTCTTCACGGAATAAACGGATCACCAGCTGCCGATCCAGATTGATCGAATCGTAAAACTGCTGGTAAAAATCAGGTGCCAGACCGGCCACCAGCACTGCAGCCATCTTGGTTTGCGGGTCAGACACACTGACGACAAATGGAATCATTTCCAGTTTGCCGGTGGGATCGGTTTGCTGCTCGCCGATATAGTAAGGTGCCTGAGCACGGCTACGCATTGCGCGGAAATACGGCGCGCTGGAGAGATTGCGTGCCTCAACCGGATAAATTGTGCTGGACGCAGCCAGATCGCCATCGGGATACGCCAGCGCCAGCGTGGCAATTTGCGGATAGCGCCCTACCGTGCGCTGCAGATAGGCATGCAAACAGGCTTCGTCGCGCGCCGCCAGACAGGAGGTGAAAATCTCATCATGTGCAACGCCATTCATGGCGGACAGCGTGCCTTCCATCGAACGGCCAATGTGCTCTTCCATCGTGCGGGACAGCAGCAACATCTCTTGCTCGGCCTTGCTCAGCGCCTCCTGGCGGCTGCGCCAGGTGGACTGCGCCAGAATAGCCAGTGCAATCACGCAAACCGACAGGGATAAAAAGATCAGCACTTTACGGATTCGGCCAAATGAATAGCCGGAATCGTCAACTTGCTGATTTAATCGATTACGAGACACAGGATATTTCTCTTATAAAGGCAGAGTCGGCAATTTGAAGCGGGGTAAAACCCCATTATTTTTATGACAAAGCCCACTGAAGGCAAGCAATCATAGTAAAGCGTAGCAAAACAAGGCTTTATTTGCTGACAAAATGCTTAAACTGGGTAGCAAAATTGCAGATCACTACCCTTTAATACACGTACACAGCCGATGAGTCGGCGATCCTTATTCAAAACACACTGGACACCATGAACCTCAATCTGTGGATTATATTTCTTGCCAGTACCATTTTTATTTCAGCCACGCCAGGCCCGAATATGTTGCTGATGCTGAGCCATGGCGCCCGCTATGGCTGGCGGGCGACGCTGGCCACCATGGCCGGAGCGATCAGTGGCCTGGCTATCCTGATCGGCCTGTCTGCACTGGGCGTTGGCGCCATTTTAATGGCTTCACCTACCCTTTTTCAGGGTTTGAAACTGGTCGGTGGCGTCTACCTGATTTATCTGGGAGCGCAATGCTGGCGCGCCGGAGAAACAATGAATATGCCGGAAAAAAGCGCCAATACCGCGTATGCGCGCTACCAGACCGGCTTCACTGTCGCCTTGTCCAACCCCAAAGCCATTCTGTTTGCCGGGGCTTTTCTGCCGCAATTTATCGACCTGAATCAGCCACAAGGGCCGCAATGGCTGATTTTGCTCGTGTCTTTTTTCTGCATTGAAAGCGTATGGCAAGTGGCCTATGCCTGGGGTGGCCATCAACTGGCGCAGTGGCTGCAAGCTCCGGGACGAATCAGGCGCTTTAACCGTTGCTGCGCGCTGGCATTCTTTCTGGTCGGCGGCCTCTTGGCGCTGACTCAGTAGCGATATTGATCCGACGACGAAAAAGGCGGTTTTCGCCCCAGCAAAGCTTCAAGCATGATCAGCTCGGCGTCGGTGTGATTGCGCACGCCACCGGGACGCACTTGCGCGCCTTCCACCCAGTATGGCTTGTCGTGATGCATGGTTTTGTATTCGATCATCTGCTCTGGCGCGGCTTTCGGGGTCAGGATGGCATGCCCATAACACAGACAGACATAGGTGCCAGCGCCTTCGGCTTCTAGATAGCAGCCGGTACCACGGATTCCCAGCGTCACCGCCTGCGTTTCCAGCGTTTTTTCGCCGGGGCCAAACACCGAGAGCAATTTGCCGGTTTGCAGGCGGATAAAGCGGCTTGCGGCTTCCAGCCCCAGCTGTACCCGGCTATTTTCACGCAGCAAAAATGCGTCTTGGCCCAATACAAACACCGCGCTGGATTTCACGCCGGTTTCCACCGTATCCCCCCAGGAGACCGGCATACCCTCAGTGGCTGGGCTACCGTTGATTTTGACACTACCCTGAATCGCTCGCAGGCCGGGGCGATACAGAAAACCGCTCATTGCCCAGACACGGGACAGCGGAAACGCAGCAAGCAAAAGCATGAAAGTGCGACGACGAATGGATGCCATGAAAACCTCCCAAAAACTATTTGGACTGCCAGCTCCAGATCCCATCTGCTGGCCAGTTGGCTAAGCGAGCCTGATAGCTGTGATATAGACCATCTGGCAAGCCGAGCGCACGGCATTGCGCCAAATACTCAGCCGCCAGTACCGCATCCCCCTGCAGACAAGCCGCACGCAATGGCTGCCACGCTGCAAGCCAGCGCAGATCGCTTGCGGGTGGCAAGGTATAGAGTGAAATGGCTTGCTGCCGCCCCTTCACCCTGACCCGGTCAATCTCCAGCCAGGCGTATTGCGGTAAAGCCTGCACTAACGCCTCGGTCACCAGAAAGCCTTGCTGGTAAACACGGGTCAGGCTTTCGGTTCTGGCCGCCACATTCACCGCATCGCCCATCACGGTATAGGCGCGGCGGTAGCGCGAGCCCATATTGCCGACGCGCATCGACCCAGCATGCAGCGCAATGCCCATCGCCAGCTCGGGCCAGCCTCGCACAGCAAACTGGCGGTTCAGTTCGATCAGGCTCGATTGCATATCCAGACTGGCCTGCACCGCGTGTGCATGCTGTAGCTCATCGGCCACCGGCGCCCCCCAGAACGCCATAATCGCGTCGCCAATGTATTTATCCACCACGCCCTGATTGGCGTGGATCTGCTCGGTCATTGCGCTCAGATACAGATTGAGCAATTCGGCCAGATCATCCGGGCTCAGCTGTTCGGCAATCGCGGTGAAATCGCACACATCGGCAAACAGCACCGTCATCGACCTGACCTCCGGGCTCATACCCTGCTGCAAGGTGGCGCTATCGAGCTTGGCCACAATTTGCGGCGGGATATATTCGCCAAAACGCGCTTTGAGCAAACGGTGCTGGCGAAAAGCCAGAAAACGGCTTGCCAATACCATCCGCAGGTATAGAGCCACAACCATGATCAGAGGCCACACTACAGGCAATACCCATCTAAACTGCTGCCAGGCCCAATAGGCCTGCCCAATCAGTGCGCCAA
The DNA here is from genome assembly GCF_040047665.1 of Chitinibacter sp. FCG-7. NCBI lineage: Bacteria > Pseudomonadati > Pseudomonadota > Betaproteobacteria > Neisseriales > Chitinibacteraceae > Chitinibacter > Chitinibacter mangrovi. The sequence goes on along the minus strand of NZ_CP157355.1, from coordinate 2,359,435 downwards.
TCGCGAGTGCAAACCACAGATGGCAGCGCAAAAAATCATCGCGGGCAAAACGCCAGGCCAGCAAGCCGCCGATGATGACCATCAGTGGCAACATCAGCAGTGTGGCCAAAGGCGGCTGCCATGCCAGCTGGCCCGACAAAATGCCGATCAGCAAAGAGGCTTGCGCCTCCAGACCGGGATAAATCGGGCTCACTGGCGTAGCCCGGATATCCTGTAAGCCCGGAGCGGTCGCCCCGATCAGAACCGCCTTCCCCTGCAAGGCTGATTTGTCCACCCTGCGATGCAAAATATCCGCCGCGGAAAAGCCCGGCACAGCTCCTGCCGGGCCAAACTGGGGCAGCAGCACACGGCCAGCCGTATCAAGGCGATGGACAACACGCTGCCCAAGCCGGACGCCATCGAGCACGCGCGCGCCCGAGTCGTCACTGAGCATCAGCGGCTCAATCACCGGCGCAGCAGGATCGGCAAGGCGGGCCGCCATCCGCGCCGCCAGCGCGGGATAGAGGCGCTCCTGATAGCGGATCAGGAGCGGCACGCGCCTGACCACACCATCATCGTCAACCTGGGTATTCAGAAAGCCTGCATCGGGCAAGGCCTTGGCCAGCCCCTGCCAGTTGCCGCCAAACCCACGCGCCACCGGAAACAGATTCAAGCCGGACTCAAGCGCGATCCCCTCCGGCAATGCGCCCGACTGGCGCACTTCAGGCAGAAAATACATGCCACCCACCACAGGCAGCTGCGTCAAGGCGCGCATCAGGCGCTGCTCGGGCAGCAACAATGGCTGCAGGCGTTGTTGCCATTGCTGGCAGCGCGAGTCTTGCTCGCCGCCCAGATCACGGCATAGCGCTGCCCATTCACGCTGCAACTGATTTTGCTCGGGCTCGGCCAGCACAATATCAAGTCCGATCAACCTCACCCCGTAATCGTGAACCAAAATCTCCAGCAATTGCGCCTGCGTTTCACGCGGCCACGGCCAGCGGCCAATTTGCTGCAAGCTGGCGTCGTCAATACGGATCGTGGCCACCTGCTGCAAGGGCACGTTCCCCGTCGCCGACAGGCGTACCCGCACATCGTAGGACCAGCGCTCCAGCCCCGGCAACAAGCCTTGCGTCTGCCCCAATACCGCCATTACGATCATCACGGCGGCAACCCAGCTGCCATAGCGCATGCCCTGCTCCATCCTGAAGATGGTTTTAGTAAACGCGATTTGCACCAAATAGCAAGGTCAGCAAAAAATCCACTACAGCCCGATTTTTGACTAGACTGGTCAGGTCTCTTCACTCAAAAAAAGGAAGCCGCCATGTTTGGTAAATTAGCCGCAGATGCACTGGGATTGAGCGATATTGGCTCGGTCGTCAAAGTGGAAGACTACGACAAGGTCGACGCTGATGATTATGTGTTTCACGAAGACAGCGAGAAGATTTTCTTTCTGATCAAGTCCAAAACCGACGAATACTGCTTTACCAATAAAGCGCTGATTCATCTGGACGGCACCAGCGCGATGAGCAAAAAGCGCATGCTCTATCGCTATAGCTACCATTCAAACCCGATCACCAATGTCCATCTGGAAACCGCTGGCACGGTGGATATGGATATCGAGATCAAATTCACTTTCGGCCATAAGGAATTCTCTATCGACGTGCATAAAAAGCACCTGGAAGAATTGAAAGACCTGTACAAATCGCTGCTGCGCATCGCCGAAATCATGCACGAGAACGAGCTGATGCATGAGAACGCCAAAGCCAGCCTTGAGCTTGCCGCCACCACACTGGGTCGCGGTCAGGTCGGCGGCACGCCGGTGGTGGAAGCGTTTAAAGAGCTGAATCAAACCGCGTTTAGCTGGCTCTCCGCTGCGCAGCAGAAATACATCGTCAAGGATTTTGGCTTTGTATTTGAACGTTATCTCAAAGCGTAAATTTCTAAACGTATAAAAGTAAAAAGGGCTTTGCCATCGCAAAGCCCTTTTTGTTTAGGCCACTTGTGCCTTCTTGCGTTTTCGCGCCCACCATTGCACGAAATCATCGACAAAGGTAAACACCACCGGAATCACCAGCAAGCTAAGGAAAGTTGAGGTAATCAAGCCGCCGATCACCGCAATCGCCATTGGCGAACGAAAACTCGAATCCGCCCCCCAGCCCAGTGCAATTGGCAACATACCCGCGCCCATTGCAATCGTCGTCATCACAATCGGCCGCGCCCGTTTATGGCACGCGTCCATCAGCGCATCAAAGCGGTTTTTCCCTTCGCGCCTTGCGACAATCGCGTACTCCACCAGCAAGATCGAGTTTTTGGTCGCAATCCCCATCAACATAATCAGGCCAATCAAGGACGGCATCGCAAACGCGCTATTGGCAATCAAGAGCGCAACAAAGGCACCGCCAATCGACAACGGCAACGCCGCCAGAATCGTCACCGGCTGCATAAAGTCGCGGAACAGCAGCACCAGCACCATATAAATGCACAGCACACCGGTCAGCATCGCCAAACCAAAACTCGCAAACAGCTTTTTCATCTCTTCGGCATCGCCAAACTCGGCGCGCGTTACGCCTGCAGGCAGATTTTTGAGTGCAGGTAATTCATCCAACTCGGCACTGACCTCACCCAAGGTACGGCCATTGAGTTCGACGTCAAAAATCACATTACGCGCCCTATCGTAGCGGCTGATCAGGCTAGGACCGCTGGAGATTTCTACATCTGCCACCTGCCCAAGCATCACATCGCCCTGAGTCGATGGCACAGTCAAACGCTTGATCGCCTCCAGATCGGTGCGGAATGTATCGGGCAAACGCACCACTATAGGCACCTGACGCTCGGGTAAATTGAGCTTGGCCAGCGCAGTGTCAAAATCACCGACCGTCGCCACACGGATCGTATTGGCAATCGCCAGACCGGTTACGCCCAGATCGGCCGCTTTGCCCATATCGGGACGAATAATCACCTCAGGGCGAACCAGACTCGCACTCGATGTAATCGCACCAACGCCTTGCAGCGTGCGCAAATCCTGCTCAACATTTTTGGCCGCCAGCGCCAGGCTTTCCGGGTCATCCGATTTGATAATCATCTGCAGCTTTTCACCCGATTGCCCCAGACCGATCTTGACGCGCGCGCCAGGTAAAACGGCCAGCGCTTCGCGCAGATTTTTCTCAATCTGCGTTTTCTTGATCGGCCGCTCGGTGCGATCAGCCAGCGTCAGCGTGATGCTGGCCTTGTTCACCCCGCTTGAACCACCGGCAAACGGATCACTCCCGGCCTTGCCGCCGCCAATCGCCGTGTAAATACGAGTGATATAAGGCTGCTTTTCCAGAATATGCCGCGCCTGCTCGGTGACCGCAAAGGTATCTTGCAAGGTCGCGCCCGGTGGCAGCTCAATATTCACCAGCGTTTGTGATCGATCATCGGCCGGTACAAAGCCGGTGGGCAGCAGCGGCACCAGCGCCAGCGAGCCAACAAAGAACAGAATCGACAAGGCCGCCGTCGTTTTACGATGCCGCAAGCACCATTCGGCCCACTTCAGATAGGTCTGCATAATGCGACCTTCTTTTTCCTGCGTCAGAATCGGCTTAAGCAAATACGCCGCCATCATCGGCGTGAGCAAACGCGCGACCACCAGCGAGGCCATCACCGCCAGCGCCGCAGTCCAGCCAAAAGAGATAAAGAATTTACCCGGAATGCCGCCCATAAACGCCGTCGGCAAAAACACCGCCACCAGTGCAAAAGTGGTCGCAATCACCGCCAGACCGATTTCATCAGCCGCTTCCATCGCCGCCTGATACGGGGTTTTGCCCATGCGCAAATGGCGCACGATGTTTTCAATCTCGACAATCGCGTCGTCAACCAGAATCCCGACCACCAGTGCCATCGATAGCAAGGTCACGGTATTGAGGGTGAAGCCCATGTAATGCATGCCGATAAACGTCGGCAAGACCGACAAGGGCAAGGCGGCGGCCGACACCAGCGTGGCGCGCCAGTCGCGCAGGAAAAACCACACCACCACAATCGCCAGCAATGCGCCTTCGTACAGCAGCATCATTGAGCCATCAAACTCATCCTGCACCGGCTTGGCCATATCGTAGGCCTGCGTAATTTGCAGCGTCGGGTGTTCGGCCTTGAGTTGTGCCAGCACTTTCTGAATCAGCGCCGCCACTTCGGTTTCGCTGGCACCGCGTGAACGCGTGATCTCGAACCCCACCACCGGCTTGCCATCAAGCTGGGCAATCGTGCGCCGCTCGGCCACGGTATCGGAAATCGTCGCCACTTGATCGAGCCGGATGCGGCGGCCATCGCCCAGCGCCAGCTCAGTGCTGGCGAGCTCAGCGGCCGTTTGCACCGTGGCAATCGTGCGCAGCGCCTGCTCGGCCCCGGCCAGATCGGTACGGCCACCGGATGAGTCGCGTTGCGTCATTGCCAGCTGGCGCGAAATATCGCTGCTGGTCACGCCCAACGCGCTCATGCGCTCGGGGTCAAGCTCGATACGCACTTCACGCGTGACACCGCCAACGCGCGACACCTGCCCAACGCCGGAAACCGAACGTACCAGCCGGGTGATTTTATTATCAACAAACCACGACAGCTGTTCTTCATCGAGCTGCGGATCGGCGACGGTAAACACCAGAAACGGCACGCCGGAAAATTCAACCTTGCCAATAATCGGGTCTTTCAAATCGGCGGGCAGATCGCCGCGCACATTCGATACCGCGTCCCGCACGTCATCGACCGCTTCATTGATCGGTTTTTCCAGCTCGAATTCAACCGTCATGCCGACGACGCCGTCGGTGATATTGCTGTAAACGTGCTTGACGCCCTGCAGCGCCGACACCGAGTTTTCGATTTTGCGCGCCACTTCGGTTTCCAGCTGGGCAGGCGCAGCCCCATCGAGGACGGCAGTGACGGTGACCATCGGCAATTCGATGTCAGGAAAGTCCTGCACCTTCATCGCTTTGAACGACCACAGCCCGGCAATGGACAGCAAGACAAACAGCATAATTGCCGGTATCGGGTTTTTAATCGACCACGCAGAAAAATTCATCATGCATCCTTGGCAAATATACCAACACAGGTATATCGACAGCGATATTGATTATCAAGGGCTACAGAGCAATACCCTTGGTTTAACAACAAAAACAAAGTACCCACGCGGGCCGCTGGTGCGGGAACACGTGTGCTGGCTGATTACTTCACAACACGGACGGTATCGCCATCAGCCAGAAAGCCTGCGCCAGATGCCACTACCTGGGCATTGGCCGCAATGCCGCTCACTTCCATCAGCCCTTGCGCCTGCCGCCCCAGCTGCACCCGTACCTGCTTCACTTTGCTCGTACCCTGTTTGGCAGCGGCGTCGATCACAAACACATTGGCAAAACCGTCACGCAGCAAAATCGCGCTACCGGGCAAAGTGATGGCTTTGGCCTGCCCAACGGCGATCTGCCCTTTGGCAAACATCCCCGGTTTGGCCGCGCCAAGCGCTGCGTCGTCATTTTTAACGTCGATGTACACGATCAGATTACGCGTGCGGGTATCGACCGTTGGTGCGATCTGGCGCACCTGGCCGCTCAGCGTCTTGCCACTGGCGACCGTTAAAGTCGCATTCTGCCCGACTTTGATGCGCGCACTTTCACTGGCCGTCACTTCGGCCTGCCATTCCAGCCGACCTTTGCGCACCAGTTTGAACAAATCCTGCCCCGGCTGGCTGACCGAGCCCAAGGTCGCGCTACGGCCGGAAATCACGCCATCATCGGGCGAAACAATCCGGGTTTGATTCAGCCGCGCCTGCGCGCTCACCAGCTGCGCCTTGGCGGCGGCCACGCGCGCTTGCGCAGTGCGCTCTTGCGTCATCGCTTGCGTAATTTGCTGGGCACTCAATGAGCCGGTCGTACCCAGTTGGCGCACGCGGTTGGCGTTTTCCTGCGCTTCATTGAGCGCCGCCTCGGCTTCGGCCAGCGCGGCCTTCACTTGCAGTAATTCGGCTTGAATCGTTTCGTCGTTGTAGCGCGCCAGTAGCTGGCCTTTTTTCACCACATCACCAATCTGCGCATTCACTTCCACCAGTCGCAAGCCGCCAATTTCGGTACCGATTTGCGATTCCTGCCACGCCACGACATTGCCATTGGCCAACACGTTCTGCGCCCACTCCATCACCTTGGGCGTAATCAGCTTGACGGTCAGCACCGCCTTGGCCGGGCTGGCGGCATCCGGTTTTTTATCCGCATTGGCCACGGCGTAGCCAGCCATGCCAATCACAGTCAGCGCGGCCAATACACTGACCACCATGCGACGTTGCGCGGGAAGACGTTCTAGCAAACGATTCATTACCCTACTCCAGTATCTTTATGTAATCTGCTCAGCGTATTACCTACAAGGCAATACCCTATTTATTTGCAAGTAATTGGGTCTCATCAAGCGGCCACTCGCCACCCACCGATTTATACAAGGCAATCCAGTTCGCCAATTGCTCGCGCTGCAAGTTGATCAGGCGGGTTTGAGTGCCAAGCAGGAAACGGCGAGACACTTCCAGATCAAGCAGACTGGCCGCTCCGGCTTGCCACATCGCCTCGCCCGAGTCGAGCTGCTTTTGGTAACCTGCCACCGCGCGCTGCGTAGCGGCGACGCGCTGGGCCGAGCTATTGAGCCGTACCATGTTTTCTTCCACTTCACGCACAGCCAGCCGCACGCGCTGCTGATACGCCGCCAGCGCCTGATCGTAGCGCGCTTGTGCGGCTTCCTGATCGGCTTTAAGCCGCCCGGCGTTAAAAATCGGCAGCTTGATCGTCGGGCCAAAAGACCAGCTATTGCCCGATACCGTCACCCCGTCGTTCTGCTGCCTGCCTATGCTGATGGCACCAAACAAACTGAGCGATGGCAGGCGCGCCACTTCGGCCACGCCCACATCGGCAGCGGCCATTTTGACTTGTTCGGCCGCACCACGAACATCAGGGCGCTGGGCAATCACTTCGGCAGGTAGGCTGGCGACGGTAAAGCCCACGGCTTGCGGCATGATTCGCGTAGCCGGATCAAGGGCTGCAAGTTGCAGACGCACTTCGCTCTCTTCCAGGCCGGTCAACGCCACCAGCGCCTTGACCGCCAGCGCCTGCCCTTCGTGCATTTCGGCCAATTGCGCTTGCGCATCGGCGCTGCTGGCGTCAAGCAACGCAACGTCAACCGGGCTGGCCAGACCAACGCGTTCTTTATCCTGTGTCAGTGCCAGGCTACGATCGCGCGAGGCCAGATCCTGCGCCACAATCGCGCCCATGGTCTGATAAGCACGGTAAGTGACATAGGCATTGGCCACTTCGGCCGCCATGCTGGCGCGGGCGTCGTGCCACTCGGTTTCGCGCGCGGCCAAATTGGCCAGCAAGCCTTGCTCGGCGGCGCGCACGCCGCCCCATAAATCAATTTCCCAGCTGGCATCCAGCCCGAGCGAACCGGCCTTGCTGATCGCGCCGGGTGGAGCCAGCTCGTTTTTGCTGCGCGTGCCCGCTGCGCTGCCGGTCAGCGTAGGCCACAAGTACGCCTTGGCCGAATACGCCTTGGCGCGCGCTTCGCGTATCCGCGCCTGCGCCAGTTGCAAAGTTGGGTTTTCCTGCTGCGCGGCGATTTGCAATTGAATTAAAACGGGGTCATTCCAAGCTTGCCACCACTGCGCCTGCTCGGCGAGGCGCTCAGCCAGTGGCGCGCTACTTTGCAGGGGATTTTGCAAACTGGCTTGCCATTGCAAAGCCTTAGGGTCGAGCTGGGCAGACGTCGGGGTGGGCAAATTGACAGCGCAAGCACTGAGCAGGCTTGCCAACACACTCACTGAGAGCATCAAACGGAGTGACATGGAACTGCGTTCCTCATTGGGACACACACGATCTAAGCCGCAGCCATCAAAGCAATCTTGAAACAGGCAGCGGCACTGAATTGGGATTTACGAGCAAAGATGCTAAACTGACTGAACGGTTCGGTCAATACGCCGTTTGAATATATTTCTGGAAGCCCTGTCATGTCAGATCAGCAAAACACTAGCAAACTCAGCGAAAGCAAGCGTCAGCAAATTATCGACGGGGCGCGTGACGTTTTCATGGCCAAAGGCTTTGCCGCCGCCAGCATGGAGCAGATTGCCAAAGCCGCCGGGGTCTCCAAAGGCACGCTATACAATTACTTTGAAAACAAGGAAATGCTCTACGTCGCGCTGATTCAGGGCGAGTGCTGTAAAAGCGAACAGCATGAGTTACCTGAGCATTTTTCGGAGACGTCGCCCGAGCAGGTGCTGGAGCAGATCGGCCAGCAATGGCTGATCAGCCTGCTTGATCCGCAGCAAAGGGCGCTGTTTCGCACGGTGCTGGCCGAAGCCTTGCACTTTCCTCAGCTCGGGCAAGCCATCGAGCACAACGGCCCGGCCATTGCACACGCCAATCTGGCGCGCTATCTGGCGCATTTAAATGACACTGGCCTGCTGAACGTGAGCGACACCGCACTGGCCTCCGAGCAGTTTTTTGCGCTCTGCGACGCCGGTATTGTGCGCAAAATGCAGCTATCAGTGGCCGAGCCCACGGCCGAAGTGATCAAACGGCAGGTCAGCAGCGCGGTGGTGGTGTTTTTGAAAGCCTACCGCAGCTGATATACCTAACTAGGTATTGCCTTGAAGGGCATGCAGATAGTGATCTTTAAGAACATACCCAAAGATCAATTCATCACCACACCATTGCGCCATAGCTGCAGTTTTTCTTCCAGCGCCTGCTGGTTCAATGGTTTGGACAGAAAATCATTCATTCCTGCCTGCAGGCAGGCATCCCGGTCGGCCTGCATGGCGTTGGCAGTTAGCGCAATAATCGGCATGGTGTCAAACCGGCTTTGCGTCCGGATTAATCTGGCCGCAGTCAGGCCATCCATCACCGGCATCTGCATATCCATAAACACCAGATCGTAGGACGCTTGCTGCAATCTGGCGATGGCTTCTGCGCCATGCTGCGCCGTATCCACCCGGCAGCCGATGGCTTCGAGCATTTTCACGGCGACAAGCTGGTTGATCGGGTTATCCTCGGCCAGCAAGACCGAGAGCTGGCACTGGCGAATTTCGCGCACGGTATGGCGCGTCACCAGCTGGTTGGAATGCCCGTTTCTGATCACCAGCTGCAGCATTTCGTACAAGTCGCGCTGATGAATGGGCTTGTTCAGAAAGCCATTGCAACCAGCCGCCTGAGCGCGGCCTGCATCGCCACGCTGACCGACCGCAGTGAGCATCACGATGGGCAGCGACTCAAACGCTGGCGTTTCCTTGATGCGGCGCGCCAGTTGTTCACTATCTTCGCCCGGCAGCTGGAAATCGAGCAAGAGCATGGCATAGGGCTGACCAGCCTGCTGCGCAACAGCCAGCGCATCGAGCACCTGTTCGGCGGATACCACCACATCCGGGAGCATGCCCTTGCGTTGCAATAGCTCGCGCAGCAGCTCGCCATTATTGCGATGCCGCTCGGCAATCAGCACCCGCTGCCCGCTCAGATCAGCGCTGCGCACGGCCAGCGGGTAAACCCCCTCCCCCAACTGCAAGCGGGCGGTAAACCAGAATTCCGAGCCCTGGTCCAGATGGCTTTCCACGCCGATGTGCCCGCCCATCAGATTGGCCAGCTGCTTGGAAATCGCCAACCCGAGGCCGGAGCCGCCAAAGCGGCGGGTAATCCCGGCATCGACCTGGCTAAAACTCTGGAACAGGCAAGCGAGCTGCTCGGGCGCAATGCCGATGCCGGTGTCGCGCACGGTAAAGCGCAGCGTAATCTCCTTACCCGCCTGCTCCTGCAAGCCAATATGTACATCCACTTCGCCCTGCTCGGTAAATTTGATCGCGTTGCCGGTCAGATTAATCAAAATCTGCCGGATACGGCCCGGGTCGCCCACCACGCGCTGCGGCACGTTTTCATCGATCCGGCATAAAAATTCGACGCCGTTCTGCTGCGGCTTGATGGCCATCATGTCGGCAAAATCATCGATCATGCTGTGCAGATCAAACTCGATCGGATCAAGGTCAAGCTTGCCGGCCTCGATTTTGGAAAAATCCAGAATATCGTTGATCACGCTGAGCAAAGCGTCACCGCTGGCTTGAATGGTTTCGATGTATTTGCGTTGCGCGTCGTTCAGCGGTGTATCGAGCAGCAATTGCGCCATGCCTAGTACGCCGTTCAGCGGAGTGCGGATTTCATGGCTCATATTGGCGACAAACATGCTTTTGGCTTTGCTCGCCGCTTCGGCATTCTGTCTGGCCTGTCTGAGCTCCAGCTCAACGCGCTTTTTCGCCGTGATGTCGCTTTCGATGGCAATAAAGCCTTGCAGAAAATTAAGCCCGTCAAAAATCGGGTTGCACTGGATGCTGACCCAATACGGCGTGCCATTCCGGTGATAATTAATCAGCTCAACGTCAAACGGCTGCCTGCGCATCAGGCATTGCGCCATGTATTGCACCGTGGCGGCATCGGTGTCCGGCCCCTGAAAGAGCGCACCCGGACGCTGCCCGGCCAATTCGTTCAAGCTATAACCGGTCATCATCTGCAGTGCTGTATTGGCCCATTCAATCGCACCGCTGGCGTCGGTAATGATGACGCCATTGCTGGTGTGGCTAGCCACCAGCGACAGCCTTTGCATGGCCATGTTCAGCATGCGGCGCTCGGTAATATCCTGCACCAGCCCTGTCCAGCACACTTCCTGATTGTCGAATTTGCGCGCTATCGATTCAAAACGCACCCATTTTTCGCGCTGATTGAGACAAAGCCGACCTTCCCAGTGCAGTGGCGTCAGGTTGAAATTAGCCGCTTCATTGCTGGCGGCAAACGACATCAGATCGTCGGGATGAATCAGCGTGAGCAAAAGACCGGGGTTGGCCAGAAAATCGGCCTCGCTGGTTTCGAATATTTCGCAAAACAGCTGATTGACCAGCTCAAACCGGATCGGCACTCGCTCCGGATGCAACCAGTCCTGCTCCTGCCATTCATTGATGGGCTGCACGCGAAAGCGAAATACACCAGCAGGTTGCGTATTGATAATGTCGGACAATAAACCGCGCTCGTAATCGCGCTGCAACTGCGCTTCTTTTTGCTCGGTAATATCGCTAAAGACGCTGTACACCACGTCGTCGTCCTGCTCGCTGCCGCGACAACGCGGATAGGCGTCGATATTGAGCCAGCGATACGCCTGCTTTTGCGGATGAAACACGCCCATCACCGCATCACGAATCGTCTGCCCGCTGCTGATCGCCAGCATGGCCGGATGGGTGTGCACCGGATACGGGCGGCCATCTTCGTGGATCGCATTCTGGCTCGGGTCGAGCGACTTTCGAGCGAGCAATTGCGCCTTGCTCAAGCCCAGTAGCTCGCACGCCGCCGGATTGGCCTCGATCACGCAGCCATCGGCGCGCTGCATCACAAAGCCTTGCGATATATGCGCAAACAGGTCCTGCAGCAAATGGCTGCTTTTAGCCAGCGCCACTTCACGCGCCTGGCGCTGCAAAGTCACGCCGATCCAGCGCGCCAACAGCAGGACAAAATCATCGTCACTGCCGTCAAAACGCTGCGCGCGCGGCTGCGGCGACGAGAAGTTCAGCGTGCCATAGCGTTCGCCATCCACCCAGACCGGGCAGCCGATATAGCTTTCCAGGCCAAATTTCTGATAACACGGGTGGCGCGCATGCGGCGACTGCGCCATATGGTCAATATGCAGCACCTCATTGCTGGCCAAAGCCAGGCTGCAATAGGTATCGCCCAAAGGAAAAACCATGCCGTCCTGCAACTCGGACCCCGGACAGGTCTGCGCCACAATGCTGTACTGCTCGCCCTGAATGCGGCTGATAATGCCAAATGGCAAGTCCAGATACTGGCTGGCCAGGCGCAGCGCCGATTGCAGCTGCACTTGCGCACTATCACTGGGCAGGGACGCAATTTCATTGAGCGAGCGCACTGCCGCTTCCTTGCGGATCAATTGGGCTTGCTGTGCCTGTTGAACCTGCTGATAGCGCTGGCTGGCCACCAGTTGGGCAATGGTGGTCGACAAAGGCTCAAGCACATCGACCATCTCCGGCGTATAGCCCTGCTGGCGATTGGCCAAGCCCAGCAGCGCCACCATCGTACTACCGTAAAAAATCGGTACGCCTAGAAAACAGTTCAGCGGCGGATGGCCCGGCGGCAAACCACCGGAGCGCGGATCATTAGCGGGGTCATTGGCAATCACCACCTGGCCGCTGAGCATGGCGGCACCAAACAGCGTTTTCATATTGCTGAAGGTCATGCCTTTCATCGCCTGCCGGTCATAAGCGGGCAAGGTCGAATCGGCCCATGCCATCTCGCTCATCGCGCAGCTTTGCAGATAAGGCTGCCCGTCCGGGCGAAACAGCACCTCGCCGATAAAGCCGTATTCGCTTTCGGTCAGCTCCAGCAGATCGCTCAGCAGGCTTTCAAATGCAGCGTAGCGGTTTTGTTCATCGACAAAACCCGCTTGTGCACGCGTGATCGCCGCCAGTATTTTCGACAACATGCCACAACCTTCTTGCTTGTCAGGCTAAAAATCCAGATTAATGCTTTCACAAGCCATTAGCAAAATATCATCGCAGCTTGCTGCGCTGCCGATGGCTGCAGGCGAAAAAACATTAAAAATAAAATCAGATATTTAGACAAAAACCCGGAAAAATTTGGTCAGCATAGCTTGACGCAAGCTGGCCTCATCGGTATAGTTCGCAACCTCTAGTCGGGGCGTAGCGCAGCCCGGTAGCGCACCTGGTTTGGGACCAGGTGGTCGTGAGTTCGAATCCCACCGCCCCGACCAGAAACCAGATAAAAACGCCGAAAGGCGTTTTTTTTCGTCCAGCGTTTTGTCTTTCTCCATTCCCACCCGGCGCTGCGGGCGCTATCATAAACGCCATTCACACCCCCTAGCCGACCAACACCGAAGGTATATTGCTACATACCAATACCAGCAAGCCTTGCGGACACATACCCAAAGACCATGGCATATACATTTCTCTGGCACGATTACGAAACTTTTGGCGTCAACCCCAAGCTGGATCGCCCTGCACAGTTTGCCGGTGTGCGCACCGACGCCGAGCTGAACGAAATCGGCCCGGCCATCAATCTGCACTGCCAGCCTGCCAACGATTATCTGCCAGCGCCCGAGGCCTGCCTGCTGACCGGGATTACGCCGCAATTCTGTCTGGAAAATGGCATTGCCGAATACCAGTTTGCCGACGCCATCGAGCGCGAGCTGGCGCAAGCCGAAACCATTGGCGTGGGCTACAACACCATCCGTTTTGACGACGAAGTCACGCGTTTTATGTTCTGGCGCAATCTGATCGACCCGTACGCGCGCGAATGGCAAAACGGCTGCGGCCGCTGGGATTTGCTTGATGTCGTGCGTGCGATGTACGCACTGCGCCCGGACGGAATTCAATGGCCGCAACACGAAGATGGCCGCGTCAGCTTTAAACTCGAGCATCTAACCCAAGCCAACGGCCTCGCGCATGAAGCGGCGCACGATGCCTTATCCGACGTGCGCGCCACCATCGCACTGGCCAGACTGATCCGCACAGCGCAGCCCAAGCTGTTTGATTTCTGCCTTGGCTTGCGCAGCAAGCAGCGTGTTTTTGACGAAATCAACGTCGCTCAGCCACGGCCACTCGTTCATATCTCAGGCATGTACGGCGTCGAACGGGGCAATCTGGCCCTCGTCTGGCCGTTGGGCGTACATCCGACGAATAAAAATGAAATCATCGTCTGGGATCTGGCGTTTGATCCGAGCGAGCTATTTGGCCTTGATGCCGCCGAGATTCGCCGCCGGATGTTCAGCAAGCAGGACGAGCTGGGCGATGTAGCGCGGCTGCCGATCAAAACCATCCACGCCAATAAATCACCGATTGTCGTTGGCAATCTGAAAGTGCTGCGAGCCGATGACATCGCACGCTGGAATATTGATCTGGAAGCCATCAACGCCAACGCGGCGAAATTACAAGCAGCACCAGCGTTGCCTTGGAGCGAGGTGTTTGCACGCGAAGCGATGGAAAAGCAGGATGTGGACGCCAATCTCTACGGCGGCTTTGTTTCCAACACCGACCGGCGAACGCTAACCCGCTTGCGCGGACTGAACGGCGAGCGGCTGGCGAGCGAAATCGTGCACTTTGAAGATCGCCAGCTTGAAGAGCTATTTTTCCGCTATCGGGCGCGCAATTTCCCGCACACGCTGAACGAAGAAGAAGCGCAGCGCTGGGAGCAATGGCGCACGGCACGGCTATTTGACGGCGCCGCCAATGCACTGACGCTGGAAGCGTATAGCGAGGAAATTGATCGGCTGGCCGAAACGCTGCCGGAAGGCGACGAGCGCGCCGAGGTTATTCTGGCCGCGCTGTATGATTATGCCGAGCAGATTGCCCCCGAATTCTGAGTGGCGCAGCAAAACCCAGACGAGAAACCGGCCAAGGTCTACTGATGTAGATACACCCAATCAACATCGACTTACATCTCATCCTGTCGCGGCGTCTGCCCGCGCCGGGATGAATATAGATAAATACTGAAATCCAGTGATTCATCTGCCTGCGGCGCAGCCTTGCTGTCCTGCCGCTGATACGCCAACCAGCTCGCCAGCAAATACACCACAAACCCCAACACAATTATCCAGCCTAGCGCGTCCATTTCCATCTCCCGCCCTCATCTTAACGTCAGCTTAGATTAAGAATCTGGCATGCATACGGTTTATACCGTTAAATTTTTGTGAAATCCCCTTGCGCAATCCTGCAGTCAACCATGGATCATGGGTATATCCCTGCGGGGCTTATCTAGTATTAACTTCATAGCTATACCCCATATACTCTACCCCACAACAAAGGGAAAATCAGCCCACACAATGCCATCGGCATTCGCCAGTTTTAAGGCACAAGAACGCTGACCAGCACGGCAACGCAGCGCTTCTCTATCGGATATATAACTGTTTAATAAGGGTATTTATATAGATAAATCCTGTTGATTTATTAAGAGCAGAAGCATAATCTTTTCATAAATCAGATTGATTTATATAAAAGCACACGCAATCTGATCGCAACACACTCGACACAGGAATCCATTTCAGGAGAAGTATCATGCAACAAAGCCGCATCCATCTTGCCATTGCCACCCTCGCCACCGCGATTGCCCTGCCCGCCTTCTCTGCCGAGCCGATTATCGGCCTGATCACCAAAACCGAAACCAATCCCTTCTTTGTCAAAATGAAGGAAGGCGCCAGCGCCGAAGCCAAGGCCAAAGGCGCCAAGCTCTTGTCTGCGGCCGGACGCACCGACGGTGACAATGCCGGTCAGGTCACGGCGATTGAAAACATGATTGCTGCTGGCGCAAAAACCATTCTGATTACCCCGAGCGACTCCAAAGCCATCGTGCCCAGCATTAAAAAAGCCCGCGAGAAAGGCGTACTGGTGATTGCCCTCGATAGCCCAACCGAGCCAGCCAACGCGACCGATGCGCTGTTTGCTACCGACAACTACAAAGCGGGCGTGCTGATCGGCAATTACGCCAAAGCCAGCATGGCGGGCAAACCGGCCAAAATCGCCACACTGGACTTATTTCCCGGCCATCCGGTCGGCGCCCAGCGCCATAACGGTTTTCTAGCCGGGTTTGGCCTGAAATCACTCGATGCCAAGAGCAATGAGCTGGCCAAACCTGCTGAAGTGGTCTGCATGGCCGACAGCTTTGGCGATCAGGCCAAAGGCCAGACGGCAATGGAAAACTGTTTGCAGAAAAACCCAGACATCAATCTGGTGTATACGATCAACGAGCCTGCGGCGGCTGGCGCGTTTAATGCCTTGAAAAAAGCCGGCAAGGAAAAAGGCGTGCTGGTGGTGTCGGTGGACGGCGGCTGCCAGGGCATTAAAGACGTCGTGGGTGGCAAAATTGCCGCTACTTCGCAGCAATATCCGCTGCGGATGGCGGCCATGGGCGTCGCCGCTGGCGTTGAGTACGCCAAAACCGGCAAGAAACCGGCAGGCTACACCGATACCGGCGTGACGCTGATTGCCGCCAAGCCAGTCACAGGCGTTGACAGCAAAGACACCAAAACCGGGCTGGATCTGTGCTGGGGCAATAAATAAACGCCGCCCTATCATCCACCAAGATGAGCTGAGCCTTAGGGCCCAGCTCGCCGGAGTCAAACAGTAGCAAGGAGCGGTGTTATGCCGAGCTGGAAAGAGCAATTACCGTCGATTGGCAGCCTGGGCCCATTTTTGGCCCTGCTGATCGCCTGCGGTTTCTTTTCGTTCCAAAGTGAGCAGTTTCTCACTGGCGCGAATTTTTCCCTGATTTTGCAACAAGTGATGGTCGTCGGCCTGATCGCGATTGGCCAGACGCTGATTATTCTGACTGCAGGCATTGATTTGTCCTGCGGCATGGTGATGGCGCTCGGTGGCGTCGTGATGACCAAGGTGGCCCAGGATTACGGCCTGCATCCGGTGATTGCCATCGGGATCGGCTTTGCCGTCACCGCCGGTTTTGGCCTGATCAACGGCCTGCTGGTCACCCGGGTCAAGCTGCCGTCTTTTATTGTGACGCTGGGCACGATGAATATTGCCTTTGCGCTGACACAGCTGTATTCGCAATCGCAAACCATTACCGACCTGCCAGCAGGCATGACCTTGCTGGGCAACACCTTCAGCATCGGCCAGACGCAGATTGCTTACGGCACGGTGGTTATGCTGGCGATGTATGCGCTGTCATGGCTGTGGCTGCGCGATACGGCATCCGGGCGCCATATTTATGCCGTCGGCAATAATCCAGAAGCCACCCGCCTGACCGGGATTCCGACGCACCGCGTTTTGCTGATGGTGTATGTACTGGCCGGTTTGTGCTACGGCATTGCAGCGCTGCTGTCAGTATCCCGCACTGGCGTGGGCGACCCGAACGCGGGTCAGACCGAAAACCTGGACGCCATTACCGCTGTGGTACTGGGTGGCACTAGCCTGTTTGGTGGCCGCGGCATTGTGCTCGGTTCGCTGATTGGTGCGCTGATTGTGGGGGTATTTCGCAATGGCCTAACGCTGATGGGCGTTTCATCGGTATACCAGATACTCATTACCGGCATTCTGGTTATTCTGGCTGTCGCCACTGACCAACTGTCCCGCAAAGGAGGCCGCTAATATGAGCCCCATAACCGAACTGGAAGCAAATCCGCATAGCCTGACGCAAGACGCCCGCCCGCTGGTGCTGCAAGCCAAGGGTATCGTCAAGCGCTATGGTCAGGTGACCGCGCTGGACGGTGCCGATTTCGAGCTGCGCGCAGGCGAAATCATGGCCGTCATTGGCGACAATGGTGCAGGCAAATCTTCGCTGATCAAGGCGCTATCCGGGGCGATTGAGCCCGATAGTGGCGAAATCCTGCTCGATGGCCAAGCTGTGCAATTCAAAAGCCCGATTGACGCACGTCGTGCCGGGATTGAAACGGTGTATCAGGATCTGGCCGTCGCGCCAGCAATGACCATCGCCGAAAACCTGTTTCTGGGGCGTGAAATCCGCCGCGACAACCTGCTGGGCCACTGGTTTGGCGCGCTGGATAAAAAGCGCATGCTCAAAGACAGCATTGCCTATATGCAGGAACTGAAAATCGGTATCCGCTCGATGAGTCAGGCGGTGGAGACCCTATCGGGTGGTCAGCGTCAGGGCGTGGCCGTCGCACGGGCCGCTGCTTTTGCCCGCCATGTGGTGATCATGGACGAGCCGACTGCGGCGCTGGGCGTCAAGGAAGGCAATATGGTGCTTGAATTGATCCGCAATGTGCGCGATCGCGGCCTGCCGGTGGTGCTGATCAGCCACAATATGCCGCATGTATTCGAGATTGCCGACCGGATTCACGTCGCCCGGCTGGGGCGTCGTGCCGCGATTCTGAACCCCAAGGCCATTACGATGAGTGACGCCGTGGCGGTAATGACCGGCGCGATGAAACCCGAAGACATTCCCGCCCACTGGCTTGCCAATTAATCAAGGATATCGTCATGCTCAAAGGGATAGATCCGATTCTCACCCCAGATTTGCTCAAGGTACTGGCCGAAATGGGGCACGGCGATGAAATCGTCATTGCCGACGCCAATTTCACCGCCGCCTCGCTGGGCTCAGGCAAACCGCTCTTGCATCTAGCCGGTGTTGGTGTGGCACGCGCGGTGGAAGCCGTCGTCAGCCTGTTTCCACTCGATCAGGATGTGGCGCAGCCGGTGGCGTATATGCAGGTCAGCCATCAACCCGATGGCTGGCGCAGCGCGCTGCAAAGGCATGTGATTAGCGATTTGGCCGCACAGGGCCATGCGTTAGAATCGCAGGTTGCCGCAGTGGAGCGTTTTGCCTTTTACGAGCGGGTCAAGCAGGCTTACGCCATTATCCTGACCAGCGAGTTGCAACCCTACGGCAATTTCATTCTGAAAAAAGGGGTTATCAGTGAACCGCTCGCCGGATAAGCGTACCGCACAGGACAGCGCCGCGCAGTTAAAGCCGCGCGGCTCCTCACAGGGCGGGATGCGGCAATACAATGAGCGGGTGGTCTTGCAGGCCATCCGCCTCAATGGTCGCCTGCCGGGCGCTGAAATCGCCCGCCTGACCCGCCTGACTGCGCAGTCGATTTCAATGATCACCAAGCGTCTGCTCGACGATGAACTGCTGATCAAGGAAACGCCGCAACGCGGCAAGGTGGGCCAGCCATCGGTGCCACTGGCGCTGAACCCCGACGGGGCTTTTGCCATCGGCGTCAAAATCGGCCGCCGCAGCCTGGATGTACTGCTGGTCGATTTTACCGGTGTCGTGCGCGAACGCTGGGATCTGCAGTACGACTTTGCCTCGCCCGAGCAAGTGCTGGCGCATATTGCCGACTGCCTGAAGAAGATCAAAGCCCGTTTACCCGATGCACACTGGGATCGCATTCAGGGCATAGGCGTGGCCGCGCCGCTGAATATGGGCGGCTGGCAGCAATTACTGGGGCTGGACGCCAATATCGTCGAACGCTGGGCCAGCTTTGCGCTGGAAGATGAAATCGCCGCCATGGCGGGCTTGCCTGTGCAATCGATCAAGGATACCTCGGCGGCCTGCGTCGCCGAGCTAGTTGCCGGACGCGGGCGTGATATCCGCAATTTTGTTTATATTTTTGTCGATACTTTTATTGGCGGCGGTCTGGTGCTCGATAGCCACCTGCACATTGGCCAGCACGGCAACGCCGGAGCCCTGGGATCGCTGCCACTGGGCATGGCAAGCCAGGGCAGAAACGGCACGCAGCTACTCAATATTGCTTCGCTCTATCAGCTGGAAAACCGCTATCTCGCCGCCGGACTTGATGGCAAGGCCACCAGCGATGAGCGCAGCATGAGCGATCCATACAGGCCACACACCGATGCCTGGCTGGCCGAAGCGGCACCGGCCATTGCACTGGCCTTGCTGAACACAGCCTGCCTGCTGGATCTGGAAGGCGTGATTCTGGACGGCTGCTTTTCCCGCCAGCTGCAAAACGAGCTGATCGGCCGGGTAGTGGCAGCGATGCAAACATTCAACTGGGAAGGCGTGAGCGAGCCGCAATTGCTGGCTGGCATCATCGGCTCGGACGCGCGTGCGCTGGGCGGCGCTTTATTGCCGCTGTATGCCAATTTTGCGCCTGATCGCGACTTGTTTTTAAAACTCGACTACTAGGTGCCACCATGAGCAAGACCTCAAGCGCATTTCCCAGCTTTGTCGCCGCTGGTGAAGCCCTGACCGATATGATCCGCCAGGATGGCGAACACTGGCTTGGCAAAGTGGGTGGATCAACCTGGAATGTCGCCCGCGTGCTGGCTAGCCTAGGGCAAAGCAGCGCTTTTGCTGGCGCGGTAAGCCAGGATTGCTTTGGCGATGATCTATATGCGGCCAGCGCGGCTGCCGGGCTGGATCTGCGCTTTTTGCAGCGGGTGAATTACTCACCGCTGCTGGCGATGGTGCATTCAACCCACCCGCCACAGTATTTCTTTGTCGGTGACAACTCTGCCGATCTGCATTTTGACCGGCACCAGCTACCCACTGGCTGGCAACAGGCAGTGCAGTGGATACATTTTGGCGGCATCAGCCTGGCGCGCCAGCCGCTGGCCCAGCATCTGATCGAGCTGGCACACGAACTCAAATCGCGCGGCGTAAAAATCAGCTACGATCCTAATTTCCGCATACTGATGGACGAGCATTACGACGCCACCTTGCGCACCATGAGCCAGCTGGCCGATGTGATCAAGGTGTCCGATGAAGATCTGGCCGGGCTGTTTCGCACCACTGATCTGGCCGGAGCACTCGACACCCTGCGCAGCTGGAATCCCGCTGCCGCCATCCTCTACACCCGAGGCGGCGACGGCGCCAGCCTGTATGCCGGGCAGGACCACTTTAGCGCGGCAGCGATGCAGGTGAAGGTGGTCGATACAGTGGGGGCAGGCGATGCTTCGATCGGCGGACTGATTTACAGCATGCTCAACGCACCAGCGCGCACAACGCGCGAACACCTGCTGTTTTCCATCGCCAGCGGCGCTGCCGCCTGTCAGCATGCAGGTGCAAGGCCGCCCACTCTGCCAGAGGTTGAACAGTTGTACGCGCAGGCCTGATGCCTGTCAGCTTGATGGATTATTCCTTCGTTGCCGAAGCGTCCCAAGCCTCAAAAGTGCTCGCATTATCACGCGTCACCAGTGTCGTGCCCAGCAATAGCAGCTCAGGTTCTGCCGCCCCGCCCTGATGCAGGGCAAGCGCCATCTCGATGGCATGCTGGCCGATCATTTTGGGTGACTGGCTAGCAGTGACCACGATGGGCGAATTACCCGCAATCGCCTGCACCACGGCATGCGAGCCATCAACCGAGCCAATCCGGGTTTTATGATGCCCAGCTTTTTGCAAGGCTTGGGCCGAGCCCAGTGCCTGCCTGTCGTTAATCGTGAAAACCGCATCAACTTCACCATACCGGCTGATCGCAGCCTGCATGGCGGTGTGGCCGCCCCAAACCGAGCCATCGCCATTTTCCTTGTCGGACAGCAACTGGATTTTCGGGTAATTGAGCCAAGCCTGCTTGCAGCCCGCCACGCGGTCGATCACCGACGACACTTGCGGGCCATTCTGAATCACCACCCTGCCCTTGCCATTGATCCGGCGCGCCAGATAATCACACACCAGCTGGCCTGCGGCAAAATTGTCGGTCAGCACCGTTTGCTGCGCGCCTGTGGCTCGGACATCCACACCAATCACAACAATGCCCTGCTTACGTGCCTGCAGCAGCACTTTTTCCAGCGCATGCTCGGACGAAGCAGATAATAAAATGACGTCCACTTTGAGTTTAATCAGCTCCTGAATCTGCGCCTGCTGGTTGGCCACGCTGTATTCAGCCGCCCGGACTATCCATTTCACCGCCGGGTTTTGCTGGCGCGCGCGCTCATGCGCACCGCGAGTTAAAGCGACAAAAAACGGATTGGCCAGGCTGGACACACTAACGCCGACGCTCTGCGGCCAAGGTGCCTTACTGGCCGCAACCGCAGGCTTGGCCGTTTCGGCCTGCGCCATGGTCATCAGCACAAAAACCAGCAGCACAAAGCAACACCAATTAATTAAAGACATGCCGCGCATGATCTGCCCCCGTCGAGTTCGCGGATTCTTACAGCTAAATCCATTACCCCGTATTAGCCCAAGGCACTGCGCCTTGCCTTGCTAACTGACAGGAGGCAGAACAGGCTTACAGGGTGGCAGAGGTCAACAGCTCGCCCCAGCCCGTGCCGCCACGGGGGCGATGGCAAGCCTGTGCCGGGTAGCTGGGCAAAGCCAGATCGCTGCATTTTCTGAGCCATTGCCAATAGCAAAAATCAGCCAGCTGGTGCAGCTGACTCACCCGCTGTTCAATGTCGTGCAGGATTTGCGCTTCACTTTGCACCGAAGCCAGATGCTGGTGCTGCGCAATCTGCGCCCGCCCCTCGGCGCACCAGGCCTTGATGCTCTCGACGGTCACTTCCAGATGGGATTGAAAACCGATGTGCGGCCCATAGCAAAAAGCTTTGTTCATGCAATAGGTGCCAAAGAGCACCCGTTTGGCACCACGCGGTATTTCAAACGTATCGAAATGCCAGTGAAAGACATTCAGCTCCCTTTTTGGCCCCATCCACGCGCGGGCTTCGGGAAACACGGTCACCAGCACCTTGCCCCAGCCGATTTGCGGCACGCTATTGCGGCGCACTTTGGCACCCAGTGCACGGGCCAGCATTTGCCCGCCAAAGCAATGCCCCAATATCGGTCTGCCGTGCAGCAAAGCGTCCTGCAGCAAGGCATCTTCGCGCCGTATCCAGCTAAAGCCATCGTTCGCGCTGGCGTTCGACCCCAGAATCACTACCCCGCTAAATTCCTTAGCGCGATTGGGCGGCGTATCGCCCTGATCGATGGCAAAAATCCGGTACGGCAACGCGTGCCGCTCCAGAAAAGCTTGCAGATAACCCGGCCCTTGTGATGCTTCATGACGACAAATTGCAATCGGTTTCATGACATGCCCTGCGTTGTTCAGACGCTGTGAGCTTAGAAAACCGGCTGCAAAACCGGTGCAAATTTAGCGCACGGTACCGTATAAACAAAGCATAAAAAAAACCAGTCAGCGCTCCGCGTTCAATGCCAGCCTGATTGAGAACGGCGCCGACTGATCAACGCAATATCGTTGCGGATTTCACGAGTGTCGAGCGCGAAGCGGGCGCTATCCTCAAGCGGCTCGGATTCGCTGAATCGCTGCTCAGAGTGGCGCCGAGTTTTTCGAATTTGCCAGCCGACATACAGGAGCAGGCACAGCACAGAGATGCTAACGATATACAAGGCGTTTTCCATATTCCATCCGGGGTGGCATAGCTGGGAGCTGATCAACATAACAGCCAAGCCTAAGTAAAACAAACAATCTGCCAGAAGTTGTACGGCTAGATGGTTTAGCGCGGATTTTTATAACTTTTTTACACCGCTGCCGCAGATCTTTGCACCGACTTTAGACGCGATTTCTTACATTGGCGATACGGCAATGAGCCGATTTGGAATCCATATGCGGGAGAAGGCGATGTGGGATTGGGTTTATTTAATGCTTTTCGCGGCGCAGCTTGCGGTACCGTACTGGCGATTGTGCGGCTGTGTCAGCCTAGCGGAGGTCAATCATGAGTATCTTGCTGTATCTGGCGGGTGCAATTGCCCTGCTACTGCTGGTCTACCTTTTTTATGCCCTGTTCAAGCCGGAGCGCTTTTAATGACAACGAATGCAATATTACAGCTGGGGCTGTATTTACTGGTGCTGCTGGCGCTGGCCTGGCCAGTTAGCTTGCTCATTACCCGCGTCATGCGTGGCGATATTCCGTGGGCTTTGCGCTGGCTGCGCCCGCTGGAGCACGGCTTTTATCGCCTGGCCGGGGTGAAAGCCGAGCAAGAACAGGGCTGGCGCGCTTATGCGTTGGGCTTGCTGCTATTTAATGTACTGGGTGTGCTGGCGGTTTACGCCTTGCAACGCCTGCAGTGGGCGCTGCCACTCAATCCGCAAGGCATGGGTGCGGTATCTGCCGATTCGGCGCTCAATACCGCCATTTCCTTTGTTAGCAATACCAATTGGCAAGGCTATGCGGGCGAATCGACGATGAGCTATCTGACCCAGATGCTGGGTTTATCGGTGCAAAATTTTCTATCCGCCGCCAGCGGCATTGTGGTGGCGATTGCGCTGATTCGTGGTTTTGCCAGACACTCGCAGCAAGGCTTTGGCAGCCTGGGCAATGTCTGGGCCGATCTGACCCGGATTATCTTGTATGTACTAACCCCGCTGGCGCTGGTGATTGCGCTTTTGCTGGTCAGCCAGGGCGTGATCCAGAATTTTGCCCCCTATCAGCAGGTGCAAACGCTGCAGGCCACGCAATACCAGCAAGCGAGCGTGGATGGCAGCGGCAATGCGCTCAAGGACGCACAGGGCCAACCGGTGCTGGAGAACGTCAGCAGCCAAACCCAAGTCTTGCCGATGGGACCGGTGGCCTCGCAGGAAGCGATCAAAATGCTGGGCACCAATGGCGGCGGCTTTTTCAATGCCAACTCGGCACATCCATTTGAAAACCCCACGCCGCTCAGTAACTTTATCCAGATGCTGGCCATTTTCCTGATTCCTGCCGCGCTGTGCTTCAGCTTCGGGCAGATGGTGGGCGAGCCCCGGCAAGGCTGGACGATTCTGGCGGCGATGACGCTGCTGTTTGTGCTCGCCTACAGCGTGCTGGTCAGCGCCGAGCTGGCTGGCAACCCGGCGTTTGGCGCGATGGGCACCAATAGCGTGGCCAATCTGGAAGGCAAGGAAGCCCGCTTCGGCATTGTGGCCAGCAGCCTGTTTGCCACGATTACCACCGCAGCCTCGTGCGGCGCGGTCAATGCCATGCACGACTCCTTCACACCACTGGGCGGCATGGTGCCAACGCTGTTGATGCAGCTGGGCGAAGTGGTATTTGGCGGTGTAGGTTCGGGTCTGTACGGCATGCTGGTCTTTGCCTTGCTGGCGGTGTTTATCGCTGGCCTGATGGTGGGTCGCACGCCGGAATATCTGGGCAAGAAGATCGAATCGTTCGAGATGAAAATGACCGCACTGGTGATTCTGGTCACGCCGCTGCTGGTGCTGTTGGGTACTGCAATTGCAGTCAGCGTTGAGGCCGGGCGAGCCGGTATTTTCAATCCTGGCGCACATGGCTTTAGTGAAGTGCTCTACGCCTTCTCCAGCGCAGCCAATAACAATGGCTCGGCATTTGCCGGCTTGTCGGCCAATACGCCGTTTTACAACGTCATGCTCGGTCTGGCGATGTGGTTTGGCCGTTTTGCCGTGATTGTCCCGGTGCTGGCGATGGCAGGCTCGCTGGCCAGCAAGCCAAGGCTGAAGGTCAATGCCGGTACGCTGCCAACGCATGGCCCGCTGTTTGTGCTCTTGCTGGTCGGTGCGGTGCTGCTGGTGGGCATGCTGAACTATATTCCCGCGCTGGCGCTGGGGCCGATCGTCGAGCACCTGCAGATGATCGCGCGCTAACAGACATACTCTACCGGGTATATCTCCGTAGAAAATATCAATCATTGCCTACAGCGATATACCCCTAAGCCAATCTGGCTTGATAAGGAATAAAGATGACGAACAAGAAACTGCTAGATCCGGCGCTGGTGTATCCCGCCATTGCGGCGTCGTTCAGTAAGCTCTCACCCCGGGTGCAATGGCGCAATCCGGTAATGTTTGTGGTGTATCTGGGTGCGATCTTAACCACCGCGCTGTGGGTGCAAGCCCTGTTCGGGCAAGGCGAAGCCCCGGCGGGTTTTATTGCCGCAATTACCGTCTGGCTCTGGTTTACCGTGCTATTTGCCAACTTTGCCGAGGCGCTGGCCGAAGGACGCAGCAAGGCGCAAGCAGCCAGCCTGCGTAGCTCGAAACAGAATGTTGTGGCTCGCAAACTCAAAACTGCAGCGCAAGATGCCAAAGCCGAAATCACTGACAGCGCCAGTTTGCGCAAGGGTGACATTATTCTGGTGCAGGCCGGCGAAGTGATTCCGACCGATGCCGAAATTATCGAAGGCGTGGCCTCGGTCGATGAATCGGCGATTACCGGCGAATCCGCCCCCGTCATTCGCGAAGCAGGCGGCGATTTTTCGGCCATTACCGGCGGCACGCGGGTCTTGTCCGACTGGGTGATCGCCCGCGTCACCGCCAACCCTGGCGAGGCTTTTCTCGACCGGATGATCGCGATGGTCGAAGGCGCGAAACGGCAGAAAACGCCCAATGAAATTGCACTCACCATCTTGCTGGTGGCGCTGACCATCGTGTTTCTGGTCGTCACCGTCACGCTGCTGCCGTTCTCGCTGTTTAGCGTGGCCGCCGCGGGCAGCGGCACGCCGGTGTCGATCACCGTGCTGGTCGCCTTGCTGGTGTGCCTGATTCCAACGACGATAGGCGGGCTGCTGTCGGCGATTGGCGTCGCCGGGATGAGCCGCATGCTGGGCGCGAACGTGATTGCCACTTCAGGCCGCGCCGTCGAGGCCGCAGGCGACGTGGATGTCTTGCTGCTCGATAAAACCGGCACCATCACCTTTGGCAATCGCCAAGCGGTGAAATTCATCCCTGCGCCAGGCGTGAGCGCCGCCGAATTGGCCGATGCCGCGCAGTTTGCTTCGCTCTCTGACGAAACGCCGGAAGGGCGCAGCGTAGTGGTGCTGGCGAAGGAAAAATTCAATATCCGCGAGCGCGCTTTGCTCAGCCACGAAGTTGAATTTATCCCGTTTACCGCGCAAACCCGGATGAGCGGCGTCAATTACGACAATCGTGAAATCCGCAAAGGCGCTAACGATGCAATCCGCCGCTATGTGCTCGATGCGGGTGGCGTGTTTCCCGAAGAAGTCAGCCGCCAAGCCGACGAAGTGGCGCGCCGTGGTGCTACACCTTTGCTGGTAAGCGAAAATCACCGCGTACTCGGCGTGATCGAGCTCAAAGACATTGTCAAAGGCGGCATCAAGGAGCGCTTTGCCGAGCTGCGCGAAATGGGCATTAAGACGGTGATGATTACCGGCGATAATCCGCTAACCGCCGCCGCCATTGCCGCCGAAGCGGGCGTTGATGATTTTCTGGCCGAAGCGACGCCCGAAGCCAAGCTGGCATTGATCCGCCAGAATCAGGCCGAGGGCAAGCTGGTGGCGATGACGGGCGACGGCACCAACGACGCACCAGCGCTGGCGCAGGCCGACGTGGCGGTGGCGATGAATACCGGCACGCAAGCGGCCAAAGAAGCGGGCAATATGGTTGATCTGGATTCGAATCCGACCAAATTGATCGAGATCGTCGAGATCGGCAAGCAAATGCTGATGACACGCGGCTCGCTGACGACTTTTTCGGTCGCCAACGATGTGGCGAAATATTTCGCCATCATCCCGTACCGCGTTTGCGTCGACCTACCCGCAGCTTAATGCACTGAACGTGATGGGGCTTAATTCGCCGTCGTCGGCAATTATGTCGGCGGTGATTTTCAACGCGATCATTATTATTTTCCTGATCCCGCTGGCGCTCAAAGGCGTGAGCTACAAGGCGCAAAGTGCTGCACAGCTACTACGGAACAATCTGCTGGTGTACGGCCTGGGCGGATTGATTGTGCCTTTTGTCGGCATCAAATTGATTGATGTATTGCTCGGTGGACTAGGCCTGATCTAGCTTGGCGAGCCATACTCCTACAGGTATACACCTGCTAATTACAAGCTAATTTGACTTGGTGGCGCTGGCCTGAGCCAGCGCTGCGGCAAAAAAGGAATAAAACAATGTGGCAACAATTTCGCCCCGCAATCACCCTGTTTGCATTGCTGACGCTGCTCACGGGTATGATCTATCCACTACTCACCACCGGCATCGCCCAGCTGCTGTTTCCGCAGCAGGCCGCGGGCAGTTTGCTCAGCCAGCAGGGCCAGCTGCGTGGCTCGGCGCTGATTGGGCAATCGTTTAGCGAAGCCCGGTATTTCTGGGGTCGCCCATCTGCCACCAGCCCGATGGCTTATAACGGCGCGGCATCGTCCGGCTCTAATCTGGGGCCGACCAATCCGGTCTTGCTCGACGGCGTAGCGGCCCGGATTGCCGCGCTAAAACAGGCCCACCCCGAGCAAAGCGGTGCAGTGCCGCTAGATCTGGTCACAGCATCCGCCAGCGGGCTGGACCCGCACATTAGCCCTGCGGCTGCGCAATATCAGCTCAATCGCGTTGCCAAAGCACGCGGCATGAGCGCCGAGCAGGTCTCAGCCCTGGTGACGCAGGCCAGCCAGGGCAAGCAATGGGGTATTCTGGGTGAAGCAACGGTGAATGTTTTGCAACTCAATCTAGCACTGGATGCGGCTAAACCATGATCGCAACACCACGACCCGACCCCGATGCTCTGCTGGCGCAATTGCAGCGGGAAGAAGATCAAGCCCAAAGGGGCAAGCTGAAAATCTTCTTTGGTGCCTGCGCTGGCGTTGGCAAAACCTATGCCATGCTCAACGCCGCGCATGCGCGCGTGCGCGAAGGGGTCGAGGTGGTGGTGGGTGTGGTTGAAACCCATGGCCGCAGTGAAACCCAGGCTCTGATTGCCGGGCTGGAGCTATTGCCAGCGCAGCAAATCAGCTATCGCGGGCGCATCCTGCCCGAGTTTGATCTAAGCCAAGCACTGCTACGGCGGCCCAGACTGATTCTGATCGATGAATTTGCCCACTCCAATCTGGAAGGCTGCCGCCACCCCAAGCGCTGGCAGGATGTCGAGGAGCTGCTGGCCGCCGGAATCGACGTTTACACCACGCTCAATGTGCAGCATCTGGAAAGCCTAAACGACATCGTGGGGCAAATTACCGGCATCGTGGTGCGTGAAACCGTGCCCGACCGGATGTTTGATCTGGCCAGCGAAGTCACGCTGGTTGACCTGCCGCCCGAGGAGCTGCTCGATCGATTGGCCGCTGGCAAAGTGTATCTGGGCGAGCAAGCCAATCGGGCTGCCCAGCATTTCTTTCGCAAAGGCAATCTGCTGGCGCTGCGCGAGCTGGCGCTACGGCGCACCGCCGACCGGGTCGATGCGCAAATGCGCGCCTATCGTGCCGATCAGGCCATCCAGCCCGTCTGGCAGGCGCGTGAACGCCTGCTGGTGTGTGTCGGACCAGGGCCTGGCGCAGAAAAACTGATCCGCAGCGCGTCCCGACTGGCCGCCAGCCTGCACGCCGATTGCCTGGCCGTCTATGTAGAAACCCCGGCGCTGCAGCGGCAAACCCGGCAACAGCGCGAGCGCATTCTGGGCTCTTTGCGGCTGGCACAGGAATTTGGCGCAGAAACCTCAGTGCTGGCCGGTGCCGATTTGCCGCAAACCTTGCTAGCCTTCGCCAGAAGCAGAAATGCATCCAAGTTGGTGGTTGGCAAATCCGTGCGCAGCTACTGGTCGCGACTGTGGCGTATTCCGCTCTCGGAGCAGCTCACGCAGGCCGCCAGCGATGTCGATGTTTATGTCGTGGCGCACGATCTGGTTGATGCGCACAGCAAAACACCGCGCCAGCCCAGCCTGTTTTTTGGTGTGTCGCGCCCGCAGACGCCCTGGCGCAGCTATCTGATTGCGCTACTGGCTTGCGCACTCACGACCGGGCTCACTGGCGCCCTGCTGAATGTGTTTGACCTGGCCAATGTGGTGATTCTGTATCTGCTCACCGTAGTGCTGGTTGCCATCCGGCTAGGGCGCGGGCCGGGCATCGCGGCGTCGATTTTTAGCGTGCTGTCATTCGATTTCTTTTTTGTCGCGCCCAAGCTCTCGCTCACGGTCAGCGACACGCAGTATTTGTTCACCTTTGCCCTGATGCTGGTGGTGGCCATCGTGATCAGCCAGCTGGCTTCGCGCCTGCGTTTTGAAGCGCAAGTGGCCACCTATCGCGAGCGGCGCACGCGGGCGCTATACGAGCTGGGGCGCGAGCTGGCGGGCGCCTTAACGGCCAGCAGCGTCGTTGAAACCGGCGTGCGCCGGCTCGAAGAGCTATTTGATGCGCAATTGCTGATTTTATTGCCCGATGCCAATGATCAGCTGTTGCCCGCTGGCGAGTGGCGCGAATTTGACCCCGGATTAGCGCAATGGGTATTTGATCACGCCCAGATGGCCGGGCTGGGCACGCCCACTTTGCCTGCCGCCAAAGCGCTGTATTTGCCGCTGAAAGCGCCGATGCGGCTGCGCGGCGTGCTGGCGCTGATTCCGCAGGACACCACGCTGATCAGCTCGCCCGAGCAGCAGCGCTTGCTTGAAACCTGCGCCAGCCAGATCGCGCTGTCGCTGGAGCGCGTGCATTATGTGGAAGTGGCGCAAGACGCCATCGTGGCCATGGAAAGCGAGCGGCTGCGCAATAGCGTACTCTCCACCGTTTCGCACGACTTGCGCACGCCGCTCACCAGCCTGATCGGCATGATCAGCCTGTTGCGCTCCTACCGTCTGAGCGGGCAAGATCAGCATGCGGCACTCGAATCGCTCGATCAGGAAGCGCAGCGCATGCACAGGCTGGTGATCAATCTGCTTGATATGGCCAGATTGCAATCTGGATTGACGCTGCATCGTGAATGGCAACTGCTGGAGGAAGTCATCGGCAGCGCGGTACGCGAATGCGCAGCCGCACTCAGCACCCATCATCTGCGGCTGGATTTGCCCAGCGGGCTGCCCTTGCTCGAATACGACGCGGTACTGATCGAGCGCGTCTTGGTCAATTTGCTGGAAAATGCCGCCAAATATACGCCGCCCGGCAGTAATATCCTGCTTGGCGCCCGGCTTGAAGCGCAAAATGTCCTTGTACTGGTGCAAGATAACGGGCCTGGCCTGCCCGCTGGTGCTGCCGAGCGCCTGTTTGAAAAATTCACGCGCGGCGTCAACGAATCGGCAACGCCCGGCGTAGGGCTGGGGCTGGCCATTTGCCGCTCGATTATCACCGCGCATGGCGGGCAAATTAGCGCCAGGAATCTGGAATCAGGCGGAGCCGAATTCAGCTTTAGCCTGCCACGGGGTACTCCCCCACTTTTAGCCACGGAAAACGAATGAACGAGCACACCGCCACCATCGCCCTGATCGAAGACGAAGCGCCGATCCGCCGGTTTTTGCGCACCTCGCTGGAGCTGGCAGGCATGGATGTGATCGAAGCAGAAACCGCACAGCGCGGGCTGATCACCGTCGCCAGCCGCCAGCCGGATCTGGTGATTCTGGACCTGGGCTTGCCTGATCAGGACGGGCTGGAAGTCATCCGGCAACTGCGCGACTGGACCGATCTGCCGATTCTGGTGCTCTCCGCCCGCTCGCAGGAAAGCGAAAAAGTCGCCGCACTTGACGCTGGCGCAGACGACTATCTGACCAAGCCCTTTGGCGTCGACGAATGCCTCGCCCGTGTGCGGGTTTTGCTGCGCCGCCATGCGGGGCGAAGCGCGAAAAACACCCAGACATTCAGCTTTGGCGAGATCCGGGTTGATCTGGTACAGCGGCAGGTATATCGCCAGGAGCAGCAGATCCACTTGACTCCCATCGAATACCGTCTGCTCGGCGTCTTGATTCGTGAAGCGGGCAAGGTGCGGACGCACCGCGAGTTATTGCGCCAGGTGTGGGGGCCCAACCACAGCGAATCAGGCCAGTATTTACGCGTCTATATGGGGCATTTGCGTCAAAAACTGGAACGCGATCCAGCCCTGCCCGAACACCTGATCACCGAAACCGGCGTAGGCTACAAGCTGATCGCTTGAAAGCAGGGCACGCCAAAAACACAAACAGATTGCAACAGCTGTTGCGATGGCAATCAACTCAGGCTAAAAACAAAAAGCCCCGCAATCCTAAGATTTACGGGGCTTTCTGTATCACCGCGAACTACTGCGGATCATGTCTTGGTGGTATGACGGGACTCGAAAAATACAACAAAACCCGCATTTTTGCTCGACAAATAAGCCACCAACCTGATTTAGGGGTAGGAATGGGGGTAGATAACCCCTTCACTGGGGGTAGATTTCGCAGATACCCTCGCCGAAACCTCGCTACTCAAAACCGCACACCCTCCGTAAAACTCCTGCATTCACCCTTGCTGTAATCTTGCCGTTTTGCTGCGTACTTTTTTGCGTACCAGCACCAGCGCCGAATACGGTACAAGCACCAGCCCCTTACCGTATTGATACCGTACCCATTTCGGGAACCCTTGCCCCCTCATCAGCTCGCAAGCATTGCACGTATCTCAATCAAAGCATCACTGCTAATTGCCCTACTCGCTAGTGTGGTGATCAGCTCAATTTGCGCTCTTGGCAGTCGGACAGACTCTAGCTTTGGCTTGGCGGCAACGGGTGCGGCGGTCTGCATCTCGATGAGGTCACTATATCGCACTGCCAGCGTTGCCAGTGCATCATTCAGCCAATGGTCTAGCAGGCCATCACGTACACGCCAGTAGAGCCGTGCGGCCTTCATGTGGCTATGCTCAGGCCAGTAGGTTTTGCTGGCTGCTCTAAAATTGATTTGCTGAATAGCGCCTGTCCATTGGCGCACACAATCGCGCCGAAACTCAAACGGCAGCACCAGCACTCCCGATTGTTTGCAGGGCATCAGCACTGGGATTAGCTCGGCCAACGCTTCAATGTGTGAAATACGCCCAGCAAATGCCGCCCGTATCGCGGCAGCTTGCTCGGTGGGTAGCTCGGCAATCGCAGCAATCATTTGCGCGGCCACCTCGTTGCAATCTCGTTGCACCCCTACTGGATTACGACTCATCCAGCGCGAATAGGCGGTAATGCCTTGCTGATGATACGACCACGCGATGAGGGTTTGGATAGTGAGCCATTTCATCGGCTCATGATCGGTAGATTAGCTAGGTAATGGGTGGTGTGTAACTGTATTTACCCAAGGAGCAAGGATCTACTCATATAAAGGAAAATGAATAGAAAACACCCCTATGGGAACCTTGCCATCCGCTAACTCAAACTCAACAAAATTCGAGTCATGAACAGCTCAACCAACCTCGGGGCGCTTGATTAGTATAGCCACCACCCAATCAAGCCACAAGCCATGTGCTAAACGCAAAAGAGCCTCGACTGGTTTCAATCACACTCGCTCTACTTGCGACAGGAGGAAATCAGCCAAGGCTCAAATCAAAATATACTCACCGAGCGCGATACTGTCAAAGCAACACCGCCTAGCGCTAGAGTTTCTGGAATCACGGCTTGTTAGAAGCAGAAAAACCCGCAAGGCTAACTGCAAGCACAGCCTTGCATCAAGATAGAAGGGGCTGCCTGGTATCTCCGAGAGTTATGCGCTTGTTTCAAACGGTTCACCTGCTCGGCCTTCAGACAAGCCAGTTGCAAGTATAGCCTCCCATCACGCAACAAGCCACGCGCCAGACGATCAATCCAATCCTTACAAACCAGCCTGTTTTTGCGCCGCTGATTTTGCAATGTGTATATACGTGCATTTTTTGCCTGATACACCTGATACCCTGATACGCACCCCGCAAACCCGCATGAATGCTAGGTTTCTTTGTATCAGGTAGCCGATAATTTGCCTGATACGTATCAGGTTGGCTCGCGTGGAATTGCGTGGTGTTTTTTATCAACCTGATACGGAGCTAAAACCTGATACAAACCTGATACAAACCTGATACAAACCTGATACAAACCTGATACAAAATAATTCAATAAAAACAATATATTAATCATTCCGTATCAGGGTATCAGGTGTATCAGGCAGTTTTTCGCGTACACGAGAATTTTATTTCTCGATCTCACCTTCCTTACAAGGTCGCAGCGTCATCTTGTACGCTCGCGGCTTTCCGCGCTCATACAAAATGGTCCATCCATCATGGCCTTTGGGCTTTTCCAGCATCCCCGCTTCATGCAATACCGCGCAGGCTTTCTTTAGTTCGTAGCCCTTGGTCACTTCATCTTTGAAGGAATGAGGCAACACAAAGAAAACAGAATCGCCCTCTTTGCTTATGCGCTTGTAGCCCATTAGGTTTTGCAACACTGGCTCATGTTCACCAATCGGCAGCAGAACAAAGCGGCCATACTGCGCAGCAGACAATGCGCGGTCGGCCTGCTCGATCAGTCTCTCGTCATCGCGTGAAGCAAGGCCAAAGACGGATAGCCAGCGCCGCCATGAGGTACACACCGCTTGGAATGATTCTTCGGCAGTCCAGCCCGTTAGATTGGATTCACTCGCCAGCACCAGCGCAGCGGCCAGCGTTGCGAATTTGTGACTGGCTCGCCTCACCAGTGGCGCAGCATGGCTGGGTAATTCAGCCAGCATCCGGCCTGTAATCACTTCCACGCACGGCGCAACTTTGTCGGGGTTGCACTGTAGCCAAGCCACAAACTCGCGGCCTATCGTGCCGTAATTGGCTCGCGCTGCGGCTTTTAGCTCGGTAGAGAATGCACCACCATCTGCGCAACCATGAATGCAGTCAAAAGCCCGATACAGGCCACCATCGGCAGGCATATCGAGTAAGCGGATTTCTTGCCCACCCCGCACGGTCTGGCCACCTTCATTGAGGTATTGGCTCATGGCTACCTCACCCGTTGAAACCAGTGTCATTAACCACTGTCGCTTTGCGCGGTTACCGCCGTCCTTGCGGCCTTGGGTGCGGGATACACCATTGAGCATGGTGTAAATGATGCTCCCCATCTTTCGGGCATCACCCGCGCCGATCTCGTCCAAGTAAAGCATCATGCTGTTGGCAAACTCGGCTGAATTGGTCAGGCCGATGTTTGTACCGTCCCATGACTGCATGATCTGCTTGGGATTACCCCATACACTCGCGGCCACATCGCCACACGTTGATTTGCCGCTACTGGTTTCGGTATGCAGGTGCAGCCCGAATCCCTCTGTCGCGCCGATATGCTCCAGCAATGCGCCAGCCAGCGAACACGCAACCACCGTCATGACCAGCGGGTTATCTTTCGCCAATGCGCCCACGGTATCGCGCCAGCTCTGGCTTGTGCCTTTGGGCGTGAAAGCTGGGCGGTAGGTGGCAGCGGCAGGGTAAAAGATTTGGCGCTCAGGCTCGCCAATTACTTCACCTGTTGGCAGCACAAACGCGCCGTATTGCCAGCCGCTTTGCTGGGTTATGGCATAGCGCGTGGTATCGCCTTCGGTGTGTAGGTAGTCGGCCAGCTTTTCCCGTGCGCGTCGATTGCTCGACACCGCCAAGCCCTTGCTATTGAGTAGCGCCCAGCCTTCGCGCTCGCCAATGCCGCTACTCGGCAGCGCGGCCACCTGTTCGGCATCCGTCATGCAATCACGCCAGCGGATTAAGCGGTAATGGTCGCCATAACTATCTGCGCCTTGCCCGATCACTTCCAAGTCACGGCATAAGCGCAATGGCGCTTGATGCGTTAAGCCGTGGTCTTTGTCGTGCTTCACGCCGATATAAACCAAGTCACCCTTGATCGTGTCGTAATACGCTTCTACAGCACCCAGCAAACCAAGCACCGCTTGGGGTACAAACTCCGGTGCATTATCGGGGTTGGCCGCATCAAAACCCGCTTGGCTCAGTGCTTCGGTTTCGTTCTTCATTAGGCTTTTCCTTGGTTCAATTCGTCGTTCAGTACGTCCAGCCAGTCCGTACCCGCTTGCGGTGGCAGCAATACCTTCACCTTGCGGCCTTCCTCGATCAGTCGTGCAGCCAACAGATAGGCCGCTTCCTTGCCAGCGTTGCGCCCCTGGCTATCGGGGCTGTCGTTGTCGGCATAGATCAGCACTTCACGCACATCAGCAGGCAAAACCACCGATTTAAGGCAGCCCGCACTGATGCACGACCACGCTGCCAAACCCGTCATGGAATGGACGGCCAAGGCGGTTTCGATCCCCTCGGTCAGTGCCAAGCGCCCATCTGTGCCAACGGGATACAGCCGACATGCCGCGCCACGCAAAGCCCCATCGTGTACGGCCTTGAGCTTTTTAGAATCCAGCGCCTTAAAGTGGGGGCGCTCCGGCGAACCGGTCGCCATACGTATGACTCGCTTTGCGCCGTCATCGCTCAAGTAAATGCGATGCAGTCCGGCCAATGCGCCATTGGGTTTATCAACACGCGCCAGCAGCGCAGGAAATGCACCCAGCTTGTGCGGCTGATTATCGGTAACGTGCCAGTAATCCAGTGCAGCGCAATGGCGTAGCGGGCTGCTGTGTGGCTCTGGCCAGCTCCTTGCCGCAATACCTCGATTGATGAGGTAACGACCAGCAATCACCTGCGGCGTCATCACCTCGCAGACATCAAATAGGCTTTGCAGCTTCGCGGCATTGGCAGCAATCTGGGTTTGGGTTTCTGCTGGGTTTTGTTTGGGTTTTTCTGGCAAGGCAATCGCTATGCTTGTGCCTTGATGGGTGTAGTCGATACCCAGCACCCTAGCCACCACTCGCACGGCATCGGCAAAGCTTAGGTCAAACACGTGC
The DNA here is from genome assembly GCF_040047665.1 of Chitinibacter sp. FCG-7. Taxonomy (NCBI): domain Bacteria; kingdom Pseudomonadati; phylum Pseudomonadota; class Betaproteobacteria; order Neisseriales; family Chitinibacteraceae; genus Chitinibacter; species Chitinibacter mangrovi. The sequence continues at coordinate 2,323,539 of NZ_CP157355.1, read as the reverse complement.
ATCACCAGCTTGAAACCATCCCCGCCTTGGGCATCCAGCCCACGGCAGGCAAAGCGCCCCCATTCAGCACCTGCACCGCGCACGGTATATTGAAAGCGGTCTGTACCCCCGCAAGCTGGGCAAGCGTGATTGCGTCCGTCTAAGAGCTTGGCGGGTATTCCCATGTTTTGCAGGATATAAGGCCAATTGCCCCGCGCTGCTTGTTTGACTCGTTCGCTCAGTGATTCGCGCATGGCTCGCCCTCCTGTGATCGTTCAAGCTCGGCAATCAGCGTTGCCAGTGTTGCGCCTGCAATCGGCGGTAGATCGTGCCAGCTCATTGCCAGCAGCGTTTTAGCCGTACCGATCAGCTCAGCAGTGCTGCTAATCTGGTCGTGCTGTAGCTCGATGTGCGCGGCAGCAATCGCGGCCAGTGCTGGGTGTAATTCGGTATTTTGGGCGCAAGCCCCCCCCCGCGCCTTGCTTCAAGGTCGTTGTCATTAGGTGGGCTTCCTTATTTGTGGCGCTGGGTCGGCAGGCGGTGCAAGCGATAACTTGGGCGCAGCTTGGGCGGTGGTTGCCCGAAGGCATCTTCCAGATCACCCAATAAGCCGATGATAAAAGCCGCTTTCGCCTGTTTCTTAGCTGTCAATTGGTCGATTTTGGCACTGCCAAACAGGTGCACCAGCAACGCCGACTTGCAATAGTCGATCAGTGCAGCCGGATTACCTTCCGCTGCGTGTGCCGCCATCGCGTAGGCGGTCTGTCCAGCTAGATTGCCCATGTTGTAAACGTTGAAACGATCACGGGGCGAATGCTGATTGGGCGCTACGTCATACGCGCCGCCAAAGTCGTACACCTTGGCGATACGGTCAATTGCATCCTTGAGGACATGGTGATCAGGCATTGGATTGAAGGTGGGATTAGTCATGGCTCGCACCTCCGTTCAGTTTGATCTTGCGCACGGCAGCGACCACAGAGCGCAAATAGTCCAGCGCCATCAGTGCGTTGTAGCGGCTCTCTGGGTCGCGTTGATTTCGCTCCAGGCAGTCCAAGGCGCAAATTAAACAAACCTCAATGCTGCACTCACTACTTGTTGCTGGCTCATTCAGCAACGCCGATGCGGCGGCATCAGTCACGGAAACCAGTTGCTCTAGGTCGATGGGTTTACGCATGGCTACGCCCTCCGATCACTTGCGACAGCACCAGCACAAGACCAGCAAGCACGACGACAGACAAGGGGGCATTGCGTTCAAACGCAAGCGTAGCAATGATTACAGCGATATACCCTAGCAGGGTGCGAATTGGCTTAGGCATGGGGTTTGCCTCCTGTGTGATTTGAGATAAACCACTTATTCCTATGAGAGTTGGAATAGGTGGGGGTGCTCTCACTGGCACACAGTCCAGCCGGGGCGTTACCGCTACCCGACACCCCCATAGACAGCAGGCCACCCGCGCCAATGCGCAGGCCGCCAGTAATCGGCAGGAGGATATGCTTTGCTGATGCATCACGACCAAAGCTAGCCGCTGTGTGTTTGGAGAGAGAGCCGCGATTATCAGCAGCAGGGGCGCTACCGTCAAGCCGTAAATAGGCATGCTTAGGCCTACTTGGTACGGCTTGGGATTGAATCCGAGTACGGCAATATGACTGGCAAACATCAGGTTTTATAAGGTTCATGCCGCCAACCTCGCTTGTTCGTCCAGGCTGTCGGCATAGCGTTTAAGCTGCTCTTTGCGCTGGGCGTAGTCCAAGCCTTTCACAATTAGGAACGCATCACGGCGGCGTAGCTTGCTCAGTCGCTTGATTTGCTCAGTCGAAAGCGCGGCCTCGTCCAGTGACGCAAACTCACCAGTCAATGCCCAGTTAATCAGGCGGTGCTCATTGCTAAAGTCGTGCGGTTTTGGAGTTTTACCATCCATTAGCAGCAAATCATTTAGCGTATCCGTCACCATGCCAGCGGCGGCGCGTTTGCTGTCAATGGCCATTACTCGGTACTCGGTATCGGCGCGGCCTTGGGTAAATGCCTTGTGCAATACCTCGTAGCATTCACGCTGATAGTGAATCACCTTGTCCCGAATGCCGGGCTTGACCTTGTTGGCATTCACCTTGAATAGCCAGCCTTGCAGGTATTTTTCAGGCAAACACAACATTTCGCGCTGTCGGCCATCATCGGCAATCGTGTACATATGTACACAGTTGGCACTCAGCACAGGGTCATCCTGTACCCGTTGCAGTTGCCGACTCCACTCTAAGCCCATGCCCTCCACGATGGGGCGCAAAGCCACATACGCCACACCTTTGACAATGAGGCCATCGAGTACAGCACCAGCAAAAGATACCTGTACAGCGGTTGGCTTGATCTTGGCTTTGCTCACGCCTCCACCTCCATCAATTCAGTGCTTATTCCTGGCCTGCTCCATTCGGGTGTACCCAGCGAATACATCGCCACACGGCGGCGCTCGCGCCCTCGGTACATCACGCTAGGCTGAATATCGCTGATGATCTTGAAGCCCATCGCTCGCAGCTCAAGAATACGGCTAGCCGCTTCTGGTATGGCGCAATCAGCGGTGAGGTGGAACGACAATACAGGGCGATTCAAAGCCTTGTGCGCTCGCAAGATATTGAGCACTTCGGCAGCTTGCCCCGATACTAGCGGCGGCTTATGATTCCCGGGTGCTTGGTCGGCACATTGGTTAAGGGCGCTCTGGTCGGCAACGGCTGGGGCGTTTTTCTTTTGCATGCTCGCCCCTTTATGCTGCTTTGCGGGTGCGTGATTCAATCCATGCACTCACTTCATCTGAGCGCCAAGCCACAGCACGAGCGCCAATAGATACCGATTGCGGAAATTCGCCAGCGGCCATCATGCGGTAAATGTGAGTGCGGGAAAGCCCTGTCATTTGTTCAACAACAGGGCGGCGCAGTAGTTGCGCCATAGATGGGAAATTTGGGTTTTGAGTCATTACGGCATCTCCAGACAAAAGACACCGCCATTCAAATACCCTTTGAACAAAGCTGAAACTGCTATGCGCAGCTCATGCACCTAGCGCAAATCATGTGTTCTGCGCAGGCCACACGCCTTTTTTCAGACCCAATACAAGCCGCTTCAGGCGGTCGTGACTCAATGGAACGATACCTATGAGGATATTTGCTGCCTTTGGTGCAGACAGCTCTTGGTCCATGTTATCGCGCCAGTATTCGGCAGCCTGAATCAGCATTTCATCCGTTTCCTTGTGCCTCAATCTTGCCAGCTCTGCACCGGCATTTCGCTGGCTAGATCTTCTGCCAATCTCATCGGCAAGCGCCAACCTAAGTTGTTCGATTTCTGCCGTGGCCACTTGCAGCTTCTCCATCACATCTAAAAGAGCGCCATCCGTGAGGCTCATCATTTCGCCTGCCGCAGACTCCACTTCTGCGATAACCTTTGACAGACCTCGCGCCTCTTTCATGTGGCGTATGGCTGCATGACGCGCTGCGTGTGCCCACGCTTTTTGCGATACTCGATATGGCCACTCGTTTTTATCAGCCCTGACAATCTCGATGTACGACTGAAAAGCAGAGCGCAGTTGGCTATTACGCGCAATGGCCACAGCTAAGGGCTTGGGTAGTAGGTCGTAATCCTTGCGCATGACAATGCGCGCAATTGCCTCTCGCTCAACTAGCTGCTTCGGTATGCCTTCGGCAGTGCAAAGTGCCTCAAAGTATTGAAATGTCCTCGCAACCTCTAAACGCCACCTAGCGGCTTTTGGTCCTTCGCCTCGACTCATATCACGCCCCCTATGGCGTAAGCCCTGAATTGATCGCCGCGCCAGCGGGTCAGGGAAACCCGTTTTCGATTGGCCGATCTAGGCGCGGCAAACTCGGTTATGCCGCCTTCACTGGCAGCGGTATGACATTGCTCTGGTCGGCAGTGGCAAACGCATCCGGCGCGATGTATTGGCCGTGCGTGTTGGCATCCAGATAATCAGCCCACCATTGCAGCATGCGTTGGCGCTCGGTGAGGTATTGCGCTTTGCGCTTGTAGATACCTGCCACGGCCTCACCTTCCCGCGCTTTGCCCTCATGCCCGATATGGCGCTCGATTGCGTCATGGGTGAATTGCAGCGATTCATTCAGACTGGACACCATCATGGTACGGAAACCGTGCAGGCAAATATCTTGCTGCGTGTCATAGCCCAGCTTGCGCAGTGTGAGGTTTACGGTGTTCTCGCTGATGGGTGCGCCCCGCTTCTGGCCTTCAAATACAAACACGGCGCGGCCATTAATGGCGTATAGCTCTTGCAGTAGTGCCACAGTTTGCCGTGATAGGTAGATCACTCGCTCGCGGCTCATCTTTTCACCACGCCCCGAATGCTTTACCCCTTCCACCTCTTCGCGCTGCTCTGGAATTGTCCAAGTCCCCGCAGCCAGGTCAAACTCAGTCCAACGGGCAAACCGAAACTCGGACGATCTCGCACCAGTGAGCAGTGCAAAGCGAGTTGCCAGCTTCGCCACCTTCAAGCCTGTATAGCTGTCGATTCTCGCCACCAGCTCGGCAAGGCGGGTTAATGGTAGCGCGGCGTGGTGGGTGGCTTTACGGCTGGCAATTGCGCCTTGTAGATCGTGCGCGGGGTTGGTTTCAATGCGGCCAGTCTGTACGGCGTAGCGCATGATCGCGGTAATGTATTGGCGCAGACGCTTGGCGAGGTCTAAAGCATCACGCTTTGCCACCAGTTGCAGAGGGTGCAGTAGATCGCGGGTTTTCAGGGATTCAATCGGGCGGCTACCCAGCACAGGGAATAGGTCGGCGGTAATGCGCTGCAAGATTCTGGCAGCATGATCGTCTGACCAGCCTTTACCCGCCAGCTCTTTGGTATGCCATTCACGTGCCACCATTTCAAAGGTGTTGGCGGCTGCATACTTGGCTGCCACCTTTGCGGCCTGTCGCTCGATACGGGGGTCTTTACCTTCATCAACGGCTTTGGCGGCTTCATCGCGCAGCTTGCGAGCCTGTGCCAAGCTGATTTTGGGGTAATCGCCTAGCCATTGCTTGTGCATCTTGCCATTCAAACCATACTGGAACTGCCACCGCTTGCGGGTAGCAGTGGCAACCAAATACAAGCGGCCACCATCATTGAGGTTTTTCTCGGTTTTCCCTTCGTCTGGCTTGGCGTTTTTCACCTCCAGCGGGGTAAGACGGTTGATTGCTTTGGACGTGCTGGCTGATGCGGCGCTAGGCATGATCTACCCCCTCAAATCATCAATCTACCCCCATGATAATACGGGGGTAGGAATGGGGGTAGGTTTTATGGGGGTAGTTATGGGTACAAATGGGAAGCTACGGGCAACAAAAAGCCCCGCAATCCTAGGATTTACGGGGCTTTAGGTATTCTCTGGGCAACCCTGAGAATGGTATTTGGTGGCTATGACGGGACTCGAACCTGTGACCCCAGCATTATGAGTGCTGTGCTCTAACCAACTGAGCTACATAGCCAAGAGAAGCAGCATGATAGTTGAGGGTTTTATAGTCGTCAAGCCCTTTTGTATTTTTTCTTTCAATTATGTGCAGGGCTTGTTACCATTAGCCCTTCTCACAGGAGTCCAAGGCATGCGCAAGTTACTGTTTTTGTTGCTTGTTACCGTTTCAAGCCTCAGTTTCGCTGGCCGCATTTTGCCCAGCGGAAAATTGCTCGAACTGGAAGCGTATCAGCCACCGCAACTCAAGCTCAGCGGCAAAGTGTATATCATGGCACCGGGCATTCAGTTTCGTGGCCTGAACAATACCTTGCTGATGCCTGGCCATATTGCGCAACTGCCGCGCGACAGCAAAGCCTGGGTGCAATTCGAGCCCAGTACCGGTTTTGTCTGGCGGGTGTGGGTGGTCGGCGATGACGAGGCCAAATTGCTGGCCCAGCGTGAGAAAGATGAAAAAGCCCTGCGGGCTGCGCAATAGGTATATCCATGTAGCACTTTACTAGCAAAGCCTACAAGGCAATACCCCGGCCAAACGTCAATCCGCAAACCCGGTTTGGCCGCCAAGATAAACCTGATCCATGAGCAGCACCGCAATACACCGCCCTGCCATGCAGCCCATTTAGCATTTAATAGAAAGACGTACACCCATGAGCAAGAAAGTATTTATCAAGACCTTTGGCTGCCAGATGAACGAGTATGACTCGGACAAAATGGTCGATGTATTGCACGCGTCCGAAGGCTTGAGCCGCACCGACAACGTCGAAGAAGCCGACGTGATTCTGTTTAACACCTGTAGCGTGCGCGAAAAAGCGCAGGAAAAAGTGTTCTCAGATCTGGGCCGCATTAAGGAGCTCAAAAACGCCAATCCCAATATCGTGATCGGCGTGGGCGGCTGTGTCGCATCGCAAGAAGGCGACACGATTGTCAAACGCGCGCCTTATGTTGATATTGTCTTCGGGCCACAAACACTGCACCGCCTACCCGAATTGATTGCCGAAAAACGCAAAACCGGCGTGTCGCAAGTCGATATTTCCTTCCCTGAAATCGAAAAGTTCGATCACATGCCACCGGCGCGTGTGGAAGGCGGCTCGGCGTTTGTGTCGATTATGGAAGGCTGCTCGAAATATTGTTCATTCTGCGTTGTGCCGTACACACGCGGCGAAGAAGTATCACGCCCGTTTGACGACGTATTGGTTGAAGTGGCGAACTTGGCGCAGCAAGGCATCAAGGAAATTCACCTGCTTGGCCAAAACGTGAACGCCTACCGCGGTAAAATGGAAGACGGCGAAATCGCCGACTTCGCCACGCTGCTCGAATATGTGCACGAAATCCCGGGTCTGGAGCGCATGCGCTTTACCACCAGCCATCCCAAAGAGATGACGCAGCGCATTATCGATTGCTACAAAAACTTGCCCAAATTGGTATCGCACTTGCACTTGCCAGTGCAAGCCGGCTCGGATCGCGTTTTGGTGAATATGAAGCGCGGCTACACGACGCTGGAATACAAATCGCTGATCCGCAAATTGCGCGAAGCGCGCCCTGATATTTGCATGTCAAGCGACTTTATCGTCGGCTTCCCCGGCGAAACCGAAGAAGACTTCGAGCGCACGATGAAGCTGATCGAAGACGTGCGCTTTGATGCGAGCTTTAGCTTTGTTTACAGCCGCCGCCCAGGCACGCCCGCCGCCGATTTGGGCGACGATGTGCCAGAGGAAGTGAAATTGGCGCGTCTGAAACGCTTGCAAGCGCGGATTGAAGAATTCGCCAGCGAAATCAATCAGGAAATGCTCGGCACCGTACAGCGCGTCATCGTCGAGAAGATCTCGAAAAAAGACAGCAACGAGCTGGCTGGCCGTACCGACAACAACCGCATCGTCAACTTCCCCGGCAACCCGCGCCTGATCAATCAAATGGTCAATGTGCGGATCACCAAAGTATTCCCGCATACTTTGGGTGGTGAGTTGGTGATTGTGGAAGACTAAACTCCCACCAACAGCAACATAGGGGTATAGCTCGAACTGCTTTAATATTTAAAGCACTCATGACTATACCCATCACACACCAACAAATAATGATCTCATTCGGCAGGCACGCCACTTCCAGCTTAAAGCCAACACGTTACGCCCACTGGCTAGGTGCCGCTTTTGTTCTCCTCGCTTTATTACCCGCCGGGCTTTCCTGCACTTGGAATCTGGCAGGGATGGTGACGTATCGATCCGTCGCCATGAATCTCACCCTCTTCACCAGCGCCGTACTGTTGTTGCTGGTATGGCGTTATCGCCCGACCGGCTGGCAATTGAGCGCCGCGCTCAGTATTTTTGCCCTGCTTTTTACCAGCAACTGGTTAGGGCAGTTGCAATGGCATCGCCATCAAATCTTGCAAGCTTCACCGGCACAAGCACAGCTCATTAGTACCCACCTGATTGTCGGCTATACCGATGAGGACGAATTATTGCCATTGATACAGCAAGGCTTAATCGGCGGGGTCTTTATTACCAAACGCAATATCACCCAGCAAGATGGCACAGCTATTTCGCAAATGATTCAACGCTGGCAAGATTTGCGCCAAGCGCAGCATTTGCCACCATTAGTCATTGCAACAGATCAGGAGGGTGGCCTGGTTTCACGTCTGTCTCCCCCTTTGCCATTTCAGCCAGCGTTAGGAAGCTTGCTACAAAACAGCAGCAACGTCCGCGAAACCGCGCTGGAATATGCTCGCCAGCAGGGACGTGGTTTGGCTCAATTGGGCATCACATTGAATTTAGCTCCCGTCGTTGATCTTGATCATGGCGTTGAAAACCCGGCTGATCGCTACTCCAAAATCAGCCGTCGCGCCTTAAGCAGTAATCCTCAGCAGGTTGCGCTCGCAGCCCAAGCCTACTGCAAAGGGCTAGCTGAATCGCGCGTGCAATGCACGCTCAAACATTTCCCCGGCTTGGGGCGCGTTTTTGAAGATACACACACCGACAGCGCCATTATTCATACGCCACTAGCCGAGCTGGAAAAAACAGACTTGCTGCCTTTTCGTACATTACAAAATAGCAGCGCGCTCTTTATGCTATCGCACGCTAAAGTCGCAGCCTTGGACGAACGCTTCCCTACCTCATCATCACCCGCCATAATCCAACAGCTTTTGCGGCAACAGTGGCAATATCAAGGCTTATTAATCACCGACGATATGGGAATGGCAGGCGCGGGCGATATTGAAAGCGCAGCAGTGCGCTCGCTGAATGCCGGAGCCGATTACTTGCTGATCTCTTGGGATCCGGCGCGCTTTTATCCGGTTTTTCACGCACTATTAGCAGCGCACGAGCAAAACAAGCTGGATTTAGCGCAGCTATCGGCTAGCCGCGCGCGCATCAATCAGCGCCAAGGAGCACTTCATTGATCCAAAAACAGTCACCAATCATTTTTCCTGCGATAATCATTTAGCCAAATTTAATCCGAACCCAATATACCCAGTGCATACCGATACCCTCTCCTTCACCCCCATCGACAACACCCGTCTGGCCAATCTGTGCGGGCCGCTCGACGAGAATCTGAAACAAATCGAAAACGCGCTCGATGTAACGATTTCGCGCCGTAATGAGCATTTCAAAGTTGCTGGCCGCACCAAGGTCGTGAATCAGGCGCTCGATGCGCTGGAATACTTTTACAACGAAGCGCAACGTAAAGAGCTCGAAGTCGATGACATTCAGCTCGGACTGATCGAGATTATCCGTGGCCCGGAAGAAGCGCAATCGGATGTCGATACGCCCGTACTGCGCACGCGCCGTGCCGATTTGCGTGGCCGCACGCCGGGGCAGAATGTTTATCTGAAACAAATTCAAGATAACGACATCACTTTCGGCATCGGCCCAGCGGGTACGGGTAAGACGTATCTGGCGGTAGCCAGCGCCGTTGATGCCTTAGAGCGAGATACCGTCAAAAGATTGATTCTGGTTCGCCCTGCAGTGGAAGCAGGTGAGAAGCTCGGCTTTTTGCCCGGCGATTTAACGCAAAAGGTCGATCCTTACCTGCGTCCGCTGTACGACGCGCTGTACGACCTGCTCGGTTTTGATCACGTCACGCGCTTGTTTGAAAAAGGCATTATCGAAATCGCACCGCTGGCCTTTATGCGTGGCCGTACGCTGAACCACAGCTTTATTATTCTGGACGAGGCGCAAAACAGCACGCCCGAGCAGATGAAGATGTTTCTGACGCGGATCGGCTTTGGCAGCAAAGCGGTGATCACTGGCGATCCGACTCAGGTCGATTTGCCCAAGCATATGAAGTCAGGTCTGGTTGACGCGCAAGAAGTGCTGCAAGGCGTGCGCGGGATTGGGATTCATCATTTCACCAGCGACGACGTGGTGCGCCACCCGCTGGTGCAGAAGATTGTGAATGCCTACGAGAAGGCCACCAAAAAACGCGACGAAGAAGCCGCTGCCCGCAAAGCACGACAGGAAGCCGAGCGCGAGCTGGCGCTGAAAAAGGAATAAGCATGCCGAAATTTACTCTGCCTGGCCTGCTCGCCAGCGCGCTACCCGGACTATTACTGATCTGCGCTCTCCCCGCGCAGGCCATCACGCCGCAAGCCGACGTCGAAGTGCAGCAATTATTGAATTTTGTTGGCAAATCGCAATGCACGTTTATTCGCAGCGGAACAAGCTATAGCGCCAAAGAAGCACAAGAGCATCTGGGCATGAAATACGGCAAGGCGAAAAGCAAAATCAGCAGCAGCGAAGATTTCATCAACGAAGTCGCGAGCAAAAGCTACCTCACCGGCAAGCCCTATACCGTGCAATGCCCGAAAACAGCCGAGCAAAGCGCCAAAAACTGGTTAAACACCGAGTTAAAACGCCTGCGCGCCGAAAAGAAATCCTAAGTCATCACACACAAGCAATTTATGTCCAAGAACATCGAAATCAGTATTCAAAATGAAAGTGCCCTTAGCCCCATTCCACGCAAAAAACTACTGAAAGAGTGGGTACGTGCAGCCTTGGGCGCACAGGTGGAAATGGCGCAAATTACTTTGCGTTTTGTGGACGCTCCCGAGGGCCAGTCGCTGAACCGCGAATACCGCCAGAAAGACTACGCCACTAACGTACTGACTTTTACTTTTAACGACGATATGCCGCAAATTGATGGCATGCCGCTGTTGGGTGATCTGGTTTTTTGCGGCGCGGTGATCGAGCGCGAAGCCATCGAGCAAAACAAACCGCTACTGGCTCACTACTGCCATATGGTCGTGCATGGCACGCTGCACTTGCAGGGTTTTGACCATATTGAAGACGATGAAGCCGAGACAATGGAAAGCTTAGAAACGCAAATTGTCATGTCTTTGGGTTATGATGATCCGTATTTGGCGGAAAAATAAGCCCCAGGTTTTCTCAATTTTAAGGAAGCACGACCACTATGGACGACGTACCGTCCCCGAGTCCCAAGCAGAGCTGGCTTGAGCGACTCACCCATTTCCTGTTACGGGAGCCGGAAAACCGCGGCGAACTGGTTGAAATCATGCACTCGGCCTTCGAGCGCCACCTGCTCGACGCTGACGCGCTCGGCATGATCGAGGGCGTACTGAATGTCGGCGATATGCAAGTGCGCGATGTGATGGTGCCGCGCTCGCAAATGGATGTGATCGACATCAACGACACCCCCGCCGAATTTATCCCCCGCGTCATCGCCACTGCGCACTCACGCTTTCCGGTGATCGACGGCAGCAAAGACAGCGTAGTCGGCATTTTGCTGGCCAAAGACCTGCTGCGCTACTACGCCGAAGACGTTGAATTTAATGTCCGCGACATGCTCCGCCCCGTCGTCTACATCCCCGAAGCCAAACGCCTGAACGTGCTGCTCAAGGATTTTCGCAATAATCGCAACCATATGGCGATTGTCGTCGATGAGTACGGCGGCGTGGCGGGTCTGGTGACAATTGAAGACGTGATTGAGCAGATTGTCGGCGACATTGAAGACGAATTTGACGAAGACGACGACGAAGATCAGATCATTCCTGATCGCCGTGGCAATCTGCGCGTCAAAGGCGAAACCCGGGTCGCCGACCTGAACGAGGCGCTGAGCGAGCACTTCGACAGCCGCAGCCAGTTTAGCGACAAGGAAGTCGATACCGTCGCCGGTCTAGTCACACTGGCGTTTGGTTGCGTCCCCAAACGCGGCGAAGAAATCGTGATCGACGGCTATCACTTCCTCGTTTTGCGTGCCGACAGCCGCCGTGTGCATTCAGTGCAGATTGACGAGCATCTGGAACGGCACGAGATCGAATAGTCTCAATGAAAAAGCCATTTTCAAATATCAATTTCAAATGGCTTTTTCTATCCTTGTGCATTTGCTGCATCGTCGCAGGATTGATTGCCTTATTGGCTCCAATCAATTTCTGGATCGTTTTGCCAATAGTAGTAGCGGCAATGTGGATTAATGGCTGGATTGCAGAGCTTGAGGATCGTGGAGATCGCTAATCGACCGCCTCTCTGATGAAATAATTTTCTTTAACGCGCCAACCTTAATCCTAACAACTTCTCTATGGTACTCACCCGCCCCCAGCAAATCCTGTTTCAGACTATCGCCGGAGCACTCAGCGTACTGGCTTTTGCGCCCGTGTCGCAATTCTGGCTGATGCCCGTGTGCCTGTGGGTGTTTCTGCTGGGCATTCAACAGGCGGCCAGCGCACGCTGGGCTGCGCTCAATGGCTTCGCCTGGGGCATGGGGTATTTCTGTGCAAACGCCAGCTGGGTTTACATCAGCCTGCATACCCATGGCGGTATGCCCGCATGGATGGCGGCTGGCAGCACCTTGGGCTTTGCCGTTTTTCTGGCCCTGTTTCCAATGCTGGCGGCCTTCTTTACGCGCAAGCCGTTTAGCGCAAACACACCGCGCCTTGAAGCGCTGCGCTACGCGATCCTCGCGCCCACGCTATTTGTGATTTTTGAATGGGTTCGCGGCTGGATTTTTACCGGTTTTCCCTGGGGCTCGGTCGGCGGCTCACAGCTGGCGACGATGAGCGGGCTCTACCCCATCATCGGCAGCTATGGCGTCGGCTTTTTGCTGTGTCTGGCAGTCGGCACGTTTGTGTATGAAAAGCGGCTCGGCCTGGGGCTGGCCTTTGCACTGATCAGCACCAGCTCGCTACTCAATCAAATCGACTGGACCCAGCCGCAGGGCGCGCCGGTGAAAGTGAGCCTGCTGCAAGGCAATATCCCGCAATCGATCAAATGGAACCCGGCTATTTTTGTCGATAGCCTGGGCAACTATATGGATCTGGCGCGCCGTGCGCAGGGGCAGTTAATCGTCTTTCCCGAAACCGCCATTCCGTCGATGCTGGACAATATTCCGCCGTGGTATCTGGATGATCTGCGCCAGATCATGCGCGAGAAAAACGCCGCGATGATTCTGGGCGTGGCCACCAGCAGCGACGACGGACAACGGCATTTTAATGCGGCAGTCGATGTGGCCAACCCACAGCAAAATCCCTACGCCAAATACCATCTGGTGCCATTTGGCGAATACATTCCTGCACCGCAAGTTTTTGGCCCGATTTATCAGTTTTTGCAAATGCCGCTAATGGGCTTATCGCGCGGCGAAGCGGTGCAAGCGCCATTCAGCATGGCTGGCGGCAAGATCGCCGCCAATATTTGCTACGAAGACGCCTTCGGCAATGAAATCCGCCGCAATGCCGTCAACGCTACGCTCTTGGTCAATCTAACCAATATGGGCTGGTTTGACGGCTCCTGGGCCGCAGAGCAACACGCCGAAATGGCACGCGCCCGTGCATTGGAAAATGGCCGCTACCTGATTCGCGCCACCAATACCGGCAAAACAGCGATTATCGACCACAAAGGCCAGCTGATCGCCGCCCTCCCCGCAGAGCAACGCGGCGTACTTGAAGGGCAGATCACCCACCGCACCGGCACCACGCCGTATCAAATCTGGGGCGATACACCCATCGTGGTACTGTGGTTCGCAATCCTGCTCGCCTTCCTGCTGCTCAGGGGAAGACGGCCGGAGCCAGCTTGATTCAATCCGCTGTTGCATCCAGCGCGCCAGAGCACGTATCGCACCAACCGGGGTGAATAAATTGCAGTAAGATGATTTCATCACTTGCCGCCTTAATCGGATGAATGCAATGCACAAGAAAACCCCATGCTGGCTGCTTTTGCTCACCGTATTATTGCTACAACTCCCTGCTCAGGCCGCAGAACTGCTGATTCGCATGCGCCCACCGCAAGGCTCGACCGACACTAGCCACAGCTATTTTATCGGGCTGGCGCAACTGGCTTTGAATAAAACCGCCTCGCAAGGTGCTGCGCATATTGTATTGAGCAAAGAAGACATGCCGCAGGCGCGCGCTTTGCTCGAACTCAGCCGTGGGCGGATTATCGATCTGGATTGGGCTGGTACCAACATCGAGCGCGAAGCGATGCTGCACCCAATCCGTATTCCTTTATTGCAGGGCTTGCTGGGGCATCGTGCGCTGGCGATCCGCAAAGAAAATCTGGCTGCGTTCGATCAGGTCAAAACAGTGGCCGACCTGGCCAAATTCACCGGCATCCAGGGCTCGCAATGGCCGGATACCGCGGTACTCGAAGCGGCGGGCCTTACACTGCAAAAGCCGCCAAAGTTTGAAATGATGTATCCGATGCTGCTCAATCGCCGTGGCGATTATTTCCCACGCGGGCTGACCGAAATCTATGCCGAAGTGGCTGCGCTAAAAAACCCGGACATTATCGTTTACGACAAATTGCTGCTGATTTACAAAATGCCGATGTATTTTTTTACCGCCAAAAACAATGTCGCGCTGGCCAACCGGCTTGAGGCAGGTCTGCAAATGGCGGTGGACGATGGCTCGCTGCTGGACTACATGAAAACCAACGCCGTCACCGCCCCCATTTTCCCGCTGAGCCGCTATAAAAACAGCCGGAAAATCTATCTGGACAACCCCGGCCTGCCGCCACAAACGCCGATTCACGACGAACGGCTGTGGCTCAGCCTACCCTGATCTGCCGCAGCCCCCGAAAATGACAAAGGCCGCATTGCTGCGGCCTCTTTATTTCTTTTACGGGTTTATTTCTTGGGGCTATTGACGATGCGGGTTTTGGCGATGCGGTCTTGCAATAGCTGCTTGTCCGCGTCAAACCAGGCCAGCACCCAGGGCAGAAAAAACCATGCCGTACCAAGCCAAGCCCAGATTTTGGCTTGCGGCTGATAAATAGCCAGTATCCACAGCGGCAGCAAGGGCGCATAAAAAAGCGTAGCCACGGCAAAACGGATCGCCGCCTTGCGCCAGCTGAGCTGATCAGCCAGCGGCGCAATGCGCATGCGCCAGGTCATCATCGCCAGCGTCTGACCGCGCGTCCAGCTCCAGCCAAAATAGGCAAAACACACCAGCAGAATCCATACTGCATTGAGTATACGCGCCAAACCCAGGCTGGATAATTGCTCCGGGCTTATACCCAGCAGTAACTGCGCGACACCTTGAAAAATGCCTTCGGCAATCAGCAATACCGCGACCAGTAGCAGGATCTCATAGACAAACGCAATCAGACGCCGCCCCCACGCGGCGGCTGTGCCATGAACTTCTATTTCACCGGATGGTTTGGACTGCGCCACAATCGACTACCTTATTAATAACATTGAACGCGGCAAAATGAGCTCGCGGCAGGATTTTAAACGATTTGCTCAGGGTCTGTTGACGTTTGCTTGGCTGATCGCATCTGTACTGATCTTGTGCCGCAAGAAGGCACGAAAGCCATTCAGTTTTACAGCGATCCATCATCCTCAAAGCTATCGAGCAGCACTTCGTCGACCACCTGCGCAATCAGCTGCGGATCGTTCGTGTCATTGAATAGGCCCGATTGCGTGCGCCATACCCCCAAGGCAAGGCTAACAAGCAGGAGCAAGGAGAATGCCAGCGTGATTGCGCGATGCTGCTGCGCCCAGCTAAGCACTTCCTGCATGTTCGATCCGCCATGCGGCTGCAAAGCCTGATGCCGCGCACGGGCCAGCGAGCGGCGCACATCGGCACCGGCCTGCGCCTGCCGTAAAGTGCCGACGAGCTCTCGGGCAAATACCTCTTGCGCCGCTTCGTCCAGCCCACCACCGTGCTGATGATTCATAAAGTGACTCCTTGATCAGACAGCCATTTGGCCAAAGCATGACACGCCCGCGAGCAGTGCGTTTTAACACTCCCTTCGGAGCAACCCATTACTTGCGCTGTTTCGGCCACGTCCATCTCTTCCCAATAACGCAGCAGAAAAGCTTCGCGTTGACGTGCGGGCAGCAAAGCCAGCCCTTGCTCGATCAGCGCCATGCGCTGCTGGCTGCTGACTTGCGATTCGGCATCGCGGCCAAACGCGCTATCGTCGATCAGATAGTCCAGCGGATCAGCGTCGTCCGGCGCATCGGCACGGCCAAATGCAGAAAACAGGCTGACCCAGAACGAGCGCACCTTATTGCGGCGCTGATAGTCGCGAATGGTGTTTTGCAAAATGCGCTGGAATAGCAAAGGCCATTCCTGCGCCGGTTTTTCTGCATAGTGGTGCGAGAGTTTGAACATCGCATCCTGCACCACATCCAGCGCCGCTTCGCGATCGCGCAAGGCCAGCCACGCCTGCCGCCAGGCACGCTGCTCTACTGCGGCCAGAAACTCGCCGAGCGATTGCACGTCTTCGGTAGGGGCTGACAAATGGGCGAACTCCGGTCAAGGATGAAAAACATGGCAGGCTGCGCGTCGGATACTTGAAATATCACTGCAAAAACAGGGCATTGATACTAGCAAACGCGTCAGCAAACAGCCAGAAAAACTTGCCAACTTTCCCGCCTTCGGGTAACTTTACAGCCCTACACCAAGTCATACCTAGCTGTGCGCAGACATTACGCGTCTCGCCCAGCGCCGTTTCGCTTGCGCCAATGCATCATCTCTCGTATCAATACCGACCAAAAGTTGGTAAATGGCGTTCAAGCTCGGTATTCGTTGGGTTGATACAAACCCACCCTCGCATTGCCGTGCGAGGAGATGCCATATCCCGGATGGGATATGGTTTGCCGATCAACAGACTTCAGGACTCTAACCGATGGAAATTTCGGGCGCAGAAATTCTGGCGCGATGCCTTGCCGAAGAAAACGTAGAATTCGTTTTCGGCTATCCGGGCGGCGCTGTTTTGGAAATCTATGATGCGATTTTCAAACAAAACAAATTCAAACACGTTCTCGTTCGCCATGAGCAAGCCGCAGTTCACGCTGCTGATGCTTACTCACGCTCTTCTGAAAAAATCGGCGTTGCGCTGGTGACTTCAGGCCCGGGCGCGACCAATGCCATTACCGGCATTGCGACGGCGTTCATGGACTCGATCCCGATGGTGGTGATTTCAGGCCAAGTCGGCACACCGATGATAGGCTCGGACGCTTTCCAGGAAGTCGACATGGTGGGCTGTTCACGCCCCGTGGTGAAACATAACTTCCTGGTCAAAGACGTGAAAGACCTGGCTGCGACGGTGAAAAAGGCGTTCTACATCGCCACCACCGGCCGCCCTGGCCCTGTTGTGATCGACATCCCGAAAGATGTCACTCAGGCCAAAGCCGTTTTTGAATACCCGAAATCAGTTTCAATCCGCAGCTACAACCCGCCAGTCAAAGGCCACCCAGGTCAGATTAAAAAGGCGGCGCAATTGCTTGCGGAGGCCAAGCGTCCATTTATTTATGTGGGCGGTGGCGCGGTATTGGGTAATGCCGCTGCCGAAGTCACCGAACTGGTTCGCCTGCTAAATGTACCGTGTACCAATACGCTGATGGGCTTGGGCGCCTACCCTGGCTCCGATCCGCTGTTCGTTGGCATGCTGGGCATGCACGGCACGTACGAAGCCAATATGGCGATGCAGTATGCCGATACGATTATCGCGATTGGCGCGCGTTTTGACGACCGGGTAATTTCTAATCCAACGCAATTCTTGTCACAAGCCAAGAAAATTGTGCAGATCGATATTGATCCATCATCCATCGCGAAACGCGTGAAAGTCGATGTGCCGATTGTTGGCGATGTGAAAGATGTACTGAAAGATCTGATCGCGATTTTGAAAGAGACCAACGTACGCCCTAATGAAAAAGCCTTGGCGGCTTGGTGGGATCAGATTAACGATTGGCGTAAACCCAATAGTCTGTGGTACCCACAAGACGACGAAATTATTCAGCCGCAATTTGTGATGCAAAAACTGTTTGAAGTGACAGGTGGCAACGCCATCATTACTTCAGACGTAGGCCAGCACCAAATGTTTACGGCGCAATATTACGCGTTCAATCGTCCTCGTCAGTGGATTAACTCAGGCGGTTTGGGCACGATGGGCTTTGGTCTGCCTGCGGCAATGGGCGCGCAATTGGCGAACCCGTACGCGGATGTGGCTTGTATTACCGGCGACGGCTCGATCCAGATGAATATTCAGGAATTGTCGACGTGCAAGCAGTACCACACGCCAGTCAAAATCATTAACTTGAATAATGGTTACCTAGGCATGGTTCGCCAGTGGCAAGAATTCTTCTACGGCACGCGTTATTCCGAGTCGTATGTTGATGCGCTACCTGACTTTGTCAAATTGGCCGAAGCGTATGGCCACGTGGGCATGCAAATCACCAAGCCAGCCGACGTTGAGCCAGCACTGCGCGAAGCGTTTGCAATGAAAGAGCGTCTGGTATTTATGGATTTCCTGACTAATCCAAAAGCCAATGTCTTCCCGATGATTCAAAACGGGAAAGGCCTGAACCAGATGGACTTGCCACCGCATATGCAAAACATGCAGCTTGTTCCATTCGAAAACAACCGTGACTACGGCAATCTTTGCTAAGGAGAGATGAATCATGCGTCATATTTTGTCTGTCCTAATTGAAAACGAAGCCGGTGCACTGTCGCGTGTAACAGGTCTGTTTTCGGCTCGTGGTTACAATATTGATTCGCTCACGGTGCAAACCACCGAAGATCCAACGATGAGCCGGATGACGATTGTGACCCACGGCTCGGAAGATGTGATCGAGCAAATCACCAAGCAGCTCAACAAGCTGATCGAAGTGGTGAAAGTGATCGACCTGAACGAAGCCGATCACATCGAGCGCGAACTGATGCTGATCAAAGTACGCGCCACCGGCAAAGATCGCGATGAAATGAAACGGATGGCGGATATTTTCCGTGGCCGCATCATTGATGTTACCGAGAAGAGCTACACCATCGAATTGACCGGCCCGGGCGAAAAACTCGACGCCTTTATCAAGGCGCTGGATCAGGCCGTCATTCTGGAAACCGTCCGCACTGGTGCTTCCGGCATCGGTCGCGGCGAGCGGATCTTAAAACTGTGAGGTGTGAGGTGTGAGGTGTAAGGAGAAAATCCAACACCTTGCACTGACTCTCTTCACGCATTAACACATTCATTAAGCAGTAGTCGTGAGGAATGACGGGCTTATGCCTCACTCCTCACTCCTTACCCCTCACAGGAGTTTTACCATCATGGCATTGAACGTTTACTACGATAAAGACACCAACCCAGCCATCATCAAAGGCAAAAAAGTAGCCATCATCGGTTACGGCTCACAAGGCCACGCGCACGCTTGCAACTTGAAAGACTCAGGCGTTGATGTGACTGTTGGTCTGCGTACTGGCTCTGCGACTGTTAAGAAAGCTGAAGCTCACGGCCTGAAAGTAACTGACGTTGCAACTGCAGTTGCTGCTGCTGACGTGGTAATGATTTTGACTCCGGACGAATTCCAGTCAAAATTGTACAAAGAAGAAATCGAGCCAAACATCAAACAAGGCGCTACTTTGGCCTTCGCTCACGGCTTCGCGATTCACTACAACCAAGTTGTGCCACGCAAAGACCTCGACGTGATCATGGTTGCGCCTAAAGCACCAGGCCACACAGTACGTTCAGAATTCGTCCGTGGCGGCGGCGTTCCTGACTTGGTAGCGATCTACCAGAACGCGACTGGCAACGCCAAAGAAGTGGCGCTGTCATACGCCTGGGGCGTAGGCGGTGGCCGCACTGGTATCATCGAAACCACATTCAAAGACGAAACCGAAACTGACTTGTTCGGCGAACAAGCCGTATTGTGCGGTGGCGCGGTTGAATTGGTAAAAATGGGCTTCGAGACTTTGGTTGAAGCCGGTTACGAGCCAGAAATGGCTTACTTCGAGTGCTTGCACGAATTGAAATTGATCGTTGACTTGATGTTCGAAGGCGGTATCGCGAACATGAACTACTCGATCTCTAACAACGCTGAATACGGTGAGTACGTCACTGGCCCACGCGTGATCAACGAAGAATCTCGCAAAGCAATGCGTCAGGCATTGAAAGACATCCAGACTGGTGAATACGCTAAGCAATTCATCTTGGAAGGCCAGACTAACTACGCTTCAATGACTGCAGCGCGTCGCAACAACGCAGCGCACGGCATCGAAGTTGTAGGTGCGAAATTGCGCGCGATGATGCCTTGGATTCAAGCGAACAAAATCGTTGACCAATCTAAAAACTAATTTTTCGCGGCTGCAACGCGATTGATGCTTTGTCGCTGCGGCTCTCGTGTACTTGACGTACACGTCGAGCCTGGCTCCTCGCCCAATCGCGTTTCGCTCGCTAAAATATGAGTTGATAAAAAAACCGGCTTCGCGCCGGTTTTTTTACATACACATCAATTCGTTTCTTTCTACGTCAAATCTTAGTCACTAACCGATGACACCTGCGCGAAGGGACAAGCTTGCAAAACTCGCCAAAAATTGATCGCACGAAGTGGCATAAACCAACTTATCTTGGCCACTATGACGAAAATGCATCCCACTATGAAGGAATTCGATGCTACTGCAAGAAATGCGGCCTTTCATTTGTTTTCAGTGCTGAGTCGCAGAAGAATGCCTTTGAAGTAGAGCATCGATACCCTGGCTGGCTACCGACACTTTGTCCAATGTGTAGCGAGCAATGGGAGCGACTAAAACAGGATGTCATTAGATTTGAAAACCTGTGGGAATCGAACCATTCTCAATTCGCATCCGATCAAGCATTTCTAAAAAACTGGCTAGCGTCTCTGCAAGAAGCACAAAAATATGGCAAAAAAGATTTTGGCTCTAGGATTTGCATGCTCGTCAAAGCCATTGCACACATCCAAAGTTCCATCTAGTTAAACTATCAGCGTTTATGACACTACACACCAAAGTGATCGCAATCTGTTCATGAAAATCGACATCGTCTATTTATGGGTCAATGGCGCTGATCCGATCTGGCTGCGCAAGCGCGCTTTGGCGCAGCAAGAAAAGCTTGACCCCAAGGAGCTGGCGCAGTATGGCAATGTGGCTGGGCGTTATCGGGACAATGGCGAGCTGCGCTACAACCTGCGCGCACTTGAGCGCTTTTTTCCTGACCATGGCCATATCTATATTGTCAGCGATGGTCAGCGGCCGGATTGGCTCAAAGCTGATGCGGACATCAGCTTTGTCGATCACGCCAGCCTGATTCCCGCACACGCCCGTCCGGTGTTCGATGCCGGGCACATTGAATCGTACCTGCACCATATCCCAAACCTATCCGAGCGTTTTATTTATCTGAACGACGATATTTTCTTTGGCGCACCAGTCCAGATTAGCGACTGGTTTAGCGAGCAAGGTCTGGCTGTTTTCTTTGACCAGCAAGCCGCACCGAAAACCAATGCACTACAAGAGCACGAAACGGCGCTGGTCAACGCTGCGGTTCTATCCAAACAGTGGTTGGCGCAGCAATATGCGGATTACCAGCACCAACCCTGGCTATGCGCCCACGCCCCACGCCCGATGCTGAAAAGTGCCTTGTGGAATCTGGAGCAGATGGCGCCCGACTTGTTCGCCAGAGTGCGCAGCACCACATTCCGCGCTTGGCATGTGCCGCCGATCATTTCCGATCTGCTCTTGCGCTGGAAACTGCACACCGGCATTGCCACCGCCAAACACCATCCGGTGCTGCACATCAGCAGCGGCGACCCCGACGCAGCCCAGCAGTTTCACGCCTTGGCGCTCAATTTTGGCCACATTCCGTTTTTCTGCATCAACGATACCTGCGACGATTGCCCGGATGACGACCCGCGCCTGCAAGCCATCGCCAACACGCTATCAGCCCTGCTGGCCGAGCCATCGCAATACGAGGTCAGCCCGGCTGGCACTCACAACACCAGCAAGTCTGACGAGCCAAAAGCCAGAAAAAACAAAGCCACACCCAGGGGTATGGCTCTAAACATTAACTAAAGCGAGGTCTTGAATCAAATACCCGACAAGGTATTTAGCCAGCCATCGCTTCACCCAGACAAACCGGTTTGGTCGCCTGCCAGGCCGGATTAAACGCTGGCGTACCTTTTGGGTAAAGCAGAACAACGGTTGAACCCAGCAGAAAGCGCCCCATTTCCGCGCCTTTGGCGAGACGCATATCCTGATTGCGATAATCTTTGCGCCACACCGACTTGCTGCGCGGCGGGTTCACCACGCCGTGCCAGACCGTTGCCATGCTGCCAACGATGGTGGCGCCGACCAGTACCAGCGCAAAGTTGCCAAACTCCGACTCGAACATGCATACCACCCGCTCATTGCGGGCAAATAAACCATCAACGCCACGCGCAGTGGCTGGATTCACCGAAAATAGCTCGCCGGGCACATAAATCATTTCGGTCAAACGACCATCACACGGCATATGAATGCGGTGGTAATCCTTGGGGCTGAGGTAAATCGTGGCAAACTGGCCATTTTCAAACTGCGCAGCCAGCGCAGCGTCACCGCCGAGCAAAGCAGTCGTGCTATATGACTTGCCTTTGGCCTGAAAAATCTGGTCTTTGTCGATTTGGCCCAGCTGGCTAATCGCGCCATCCACTGGGCAGATTAGCGCAGCATCGGCCAGCGGGCGCACACCTGCACGCAGCTCACGCGTGAAAAACTCATTGAAAGTGGGATATGCAGCCGGATCAGCATTCGCTGCCTCGCTCATATTCACCTGATACTTGCGGATAAAGGCACGGATCACCGCATGCGTCAGGCCGCCGGCCCGCAGCCCGGCAAAGTAGCCAAAAAGCTGCGTTATCGCCTGTTTGGGCAAAATGTGTTGGAGCATTACAAACAATTGATCAGACACTGCCCACCTCAATTTCAATCGGAACGCCGATTATAACGTATGCCGAGCCCAAGCTTGCAGTGCAGGTACAGCAAGCCAAGTTGCTCGCAACACTGTCGAGCAAGCCTAGCCTCGGTTACAATCAACAAGTCTATTCACCCGCCCTTGCCCAGATTATGTCGCTCAATCCGAAGCCCTCGTTAAACCTGCGCCGCCAAGGCATTTATCTGCTGCCCAATCTATTTACACTGGCCGCACTGTTTGGCGGTTTTTACGCCATTGTCCAAGCCATGAATGGCAAGTTTGAACACGCCGCGTTGGCGATTTTTGCCTCAATGATTCTGGACGGGCTCGATGGCCGCGTGGCACGCATGACCCATACCCAATCCGAATTTGGCGCGCAATTTGATAGCTTGTCCGATATGGTGTCGTTCGGCGTCGCACCAGCACTGGTGATGTATTCCTGGGGCTTATCGAGCTTTGGCAAGCTAGGCTGGGCCGTGGCGTTTATTTACTGCGCAGGCGCTGCGCTGCGTCTGGCACGTTTTAATACCAATATTGCAGTGGTCGACAAACGTTTCTTCCAGGGCTTGCCCAGCCCTGCCGCCGCAGCGCTCGTCGCCGGGCTGGTGTGGATTAATATCGAATATCACGATGATCTATCGCCACTGGCCGAATTGCTGCCGTACACCGCGCTGTTTTTTACGCTATTTGCCGGGCTAACCATGGTGTCGAATGTGCCGTATTGGAGCTTTAAAGAGCTACATATGCGCAAAACGGTGCCGTTTGTCTCGCTGCTGATCGCCACCTTGGTGCTGGTCATCGGCGCATCACGGCCAGCACTGGTGCTATTTAGCTTCTTTATTTGCTACGCAGCGTCGGGTTATCTGTACTGGTTGTGGCGTTTGATCAAAAAGCAGCCTGTAGCAGCAGTAAAATCAGACAAATAGTCTAATTTTACTACTTGGACATCGCACAATAGCGGCCAACGCAACAAGGCCGCTATTTTTTCGTCGAAATTATTTGACACTAAGTCTAAAAATATCTAATCTAAACCCATCAACGCGAAGGAGCACACTGTGTCATTAGACATTGATCGTCTAATTGCTGATTTTGGTGGACCAAGTAATCTGGCCGAACAGCTCAATAGCCTGTTTCCAGCTGATCCGGTGTCCCGCGCAGCGATTTATAAATGGCGTGAACGCGGCAGCTTGCCACTCACCCAAGTGGACAAGCTGGCCAAATTGGCCACAAGCCAAGGCCGCAGTTTCAATATCCAGAACTATATGACAGGCGCGTCAACCGCCCTGACTCAGCAACAGGAGAACACCATGAGCGATCGCAACAACAACCGTTTGGTCATTTTCGACACCACCTTGCGCGACGGCGAACAATCGCCCGGCGCGTCGATGACCAAAGAAGAAAAAATCCGTATCGCGCGCCAGCTCGAAAAACTCGGCGTTGACGTGATCGAAGCTGGTTTTGCCGCCGCCAGCCCGGGCGATGCCGATGCGATCAAAACCATCGCTGGCATCATCGAAAACAGCACCGTCTGTTCTTTGGCGCGCGCCAACGAGCGTGATGTGCGCGCCGCTGGTGAAGCAATTAAAGACGCCAAACGTGGCCGGATCCACACCTTTATCGCGACTAGCCCGATCCACATGGAACACAAGCTGCGCATGACGCCGGATCAGGTCGTTGAAGCCGCAGTGAAAGCCGTCAAAATGGCGCGCGAATATACGGATGACGTTGAGTTTTCGGCAGAAGATGCATTGCGTTCGGACATTGATTTTCTCGCTCGCATTTTTGGCGCGGTGATCGAAGCGGGTGCAACGACTTTGAACGTGCCCGATACCGTTGGCTACGCCGTACCACAACGCACCGAAGCTTTTTTCCGTGAGCTGATTGCCAAAACACCGGGTGGCGATAAAGTCATCTGGTCTGCGCACTGTCATAACGATTTGGGCATGGCCGTGGCCAACTCGCTCGCCGCCGTATTGGGCGGCGCACGTCAGGTTGAATGCACGATCAACGGTTTGGGCGAGCGCGCAGGCAATGCGGCGATGGAAGAAATCGTGATGGCCACCCGTACCCGCCACGATATTTTCGGCGTTGAATGCAATGTGGACGCGACGCAAATCGTACCGACTAGCAAGCTGGTTTCAACGATTACCGGCTATCCGGTTCAGCCCAATAAAGCGATTGTCGGCGCCAATGCATTTGCGCACGAATCAGGCATTCATCAGGACGGCGTACTCAAACATCGTGAAACATACGAAATCATGAGCGCTGAATCAGTAGGCTGGAGCACGAACCGTTTGAGTCTGGGCAAACTCTCGGGCCGCAATGCCTTCAAAACCAAACTGGCCGAGCTGGGCATTCAGATTGACTCAGAAGAAGCCTTGAACGCTGCGTTTGCACGCTTTAAAGCACTGGCCGATAAAAAACGTGAGATTTTTGACGAGGATTTGCACGCCTTGGTATCGGACGAGCTGATTTCCATCGAGCAGGAACACTTCAAACTGGTGTCACTGAAAGTCGTGTCGGAAACCGGCGAAACGCCGCAAGCCGATTTGGTGATTACCGAAGCGGGCGTTGAACGCCGCGCGACGGCGCAGGGCGACGGCACGGTGGACGCGACATTTAAAGCCATCGAATCGCTATTCAATAGCGGTGCCGAGCTGCAGCTGTATTCGGTCAACGCGATCACCGCCGGTACCGACAGCCAGGGCGAAGTAACCGTGCGCCTATCCAAAGATGGCCGCATCGTCAACGGCCAGGGCGCGGATACCGACATTATTGTTGCCAGCGCCAAAGCGTATATTTCGGCGCTGAACAAGATTCAAAGCAATGCGGAACGAGTTCACCCTCAACCCGTGTAGCCCTCCCCTTTTGCATCATCGGGAACGGCGGGTTTTACCTCGACCCGCCGCGAGGCCAAGGCCACAAGCCTGCCGCTTCAAACTTAATGCTGTTTTTACCGAAAACAGCCACCTAAGCTACCCAAGCAAAAATAAAGCCCCGCCAATCTGGCGGGGCTTTTCTATGGGTATATCAATAAAGGGTAAATAGCAGGCCAGCCTCAGAGACATACCAGGGTATGGTATAAAGAATACATGTATGTTCGTGACAAAACTTCGCTATTGAGATGTAAAAGCACGATAAAACCGCCGAAACGGGTCTAACGACCACATAAAAACAGAACTAATTGAAAGAATAGACATAGGAATAAACCACAAGCAATTCAAAATATAACTTGCAGTATATGCCAGCATTTTTTGGTCATTCCACAGCGAATCTCCAACACCATATTGTCCAGAAATAACCATGATGACAAAAATATGGAGAAAAAATGCAGGAACGAGGAGCAAACATATCGCTGCAATACTTATGAAACACTTCACAGCAAAAGCAAACACTGAAATTCCAATATCTGACGGCGCTTGCCCCTCCACACCGCGGCGCACAAATGCCCACGTAAAAAATCCAGATAACCCAAATAGAGTCATCATGTCCGCAATTAAACCAATAATATATTTAACGCTCACACTAGCACCGCCCTCAATGATGTAGCCGCCTAATGACAAATTACGCCTTCGACTAGGCTATCCTAAATCCGCCTGATACTTCGCCAAAATACTCGGACGTGAATATTTGGCGTACAGATTCGCTGTCGTATAACTCACGACGACCAAAAACACTTGAATGCACGCCAACCAGCGGCCGAGGCCGGTTTCGGCATAGGCGCGCATGATGCCTTCGAGTAGCCAGAGCAGCACGAACATCGTGTACCACTGAAAGGTATAACGGCGGCCATGCAAGAGGCCGCGTAGCGGCAATAGCATAATCAGTGCTTTGGCGGCCAGCCAGGAACCTCCGGGGTATAGCGGTGAAAGCCACAGCTCCCATAGCATTGTGAGCAATACCATACCCAGTACGCAGGCAACAGTGATCCATTGCCAGATCGGCAATTGCTTCGGGCTCAAAGTCATGATGATTTTTCCGTGCTTAGCTTCAGAGCAATCTCGGCGAGCCGCTTGCCCTGCGCAATGCAGAGCTGCCGCTCGGCGTCCGAGATGGGCTGGTTCGACTCAGTGCCAGCCCAATGGCTTGCACCGTAGGGCGTTCCGCCGGTAGTGGTCGACATCAGCGCGTTTTCCGAATACGGCGTGCCGACAATCAGCATGCCGTGGTGCAACAGCGGCAGCATCATGGTCAGCAGGGTCGACTCTTGCCCGCCGTGCAAAGTGCCTGAGCTGGTGAAAACGCTGGCTGGCTTGCCGATCAGCGTGCCTTGCAGCCATTCGGCAATGGTTGAATCCCAGAAATACTTCATCGGTGCGGCCATATTGCCAAAGCGCGTCGGGCTACCGAGCGCAAGGCCAGCGCATTCCTGCAAATCTTTAAGCTCAACATAAGGCGCACCCGCGTCAGGAATCGCCGCCTCGATGGCTTCGCAGACGGTAGAAACGCGCGGGACAGTACGTAAACGCACGCTTGCGCCAGCCGCCGATTCGACACCACGCGCAATCAGCTGTGCCATTTGCCGCGTAGCGCCGTGCGTTGAGTAATACAACACCAATATTTCAGTCATGATCAGGCCTGTTCAGAGTTTGCGGTATTATAAAGGGATTCAAGCTCTCAGACGCGATCATGTCGGACACATCCACGCTACCACTGTGGCGCAGAATCATCGGTTTTTCCCGTTTTGTCGGCCGCAGACTGTACGCCGACCGCTGCCTAGAAACCGCTGGCAGCCTAACCTATACCACGCTACTGGCCGTCGTTCCGCTATTTACGATTGCGCTGACCGTGATCTCGGCATTTCCGATGTTCAGCGGCATCAGCAGCCGTTTTCGCGGCTTTATTATTACCAATCTGGTTCCCGATGCGGCAGGCAAAGTCGTTGGCGTTTACATGCGCCAGTTTGCCGACAATGCCGATCGCCTAACCACTTTCGGGATGATTGGTCTATTGGCGACGGCAATTTTGCTGATGGTGACAATTGAAAAGTCGGTCAATAATATCTGGCGGGTACGGCGACAAAGAAAGCTGCTTTCCCGCACGCTGACTTACTGGGCGACGCTGACACTGGCACCATTGCTGATCGGCTTAAGCCTATCACTCACCAACTGGCTGTCTTACCAGGCAGGCGGCCTGGCCGGTGGATTTGGCGTGGACTTCATTAAAATAGGCCCGATGATTCTGGTTGTTGGCACCTTGAGTTTGCTCTACCTGGCGCTGCCCAATTGCTTTGTTCCGCGCAACCACGCGCTGACAGCGGCACTGATCACGGCGGTTTTTCTTGAGCTGATGAAGTGGCTGTTTGCCTTGTATTTAAAACAGTTTGGCACCTACAAGCTGGTTTATGGTGCATTTGCCAGCTTCCCGATTTTTCTACTCTGGCTCTACGTGTGCTGGGTGATTGTGCTAGCAGGGGCCGTGATTTCGGCCACGCTATCGTACTGGCATAACGATGGCTGGCAGTGGGACGAGCATCACGGCACCCGCTTTGAGCAAGCGATGCGCATTCTGAGCGAGCTGGCGCTGGCGCATCAAAACTCGGTGATTTTGCACATCAATGATTTGCGCAAGCGCGTTGGCTTAGGGGTCGATGCCACGCAGTATTTGCTAGAGCAGATGGCTGAGCGTAATTGGGTAGAATCCAATCGTGACGGCGAATGGTTTTTGGCTGGCAGTGCGAACAATATCCAGCTACATCAGGTATTCGAGCTGATTGTGAGCCCGCTCAGCTCGGATGAAAAAAGCGGCTTGTCCCTATCGCTGGATAAGGCCAAAGCCGCTTTAGCTATTACTTTGCAAGATTATCTGACTGCTTCGCAACCCGCCAGCAACGCCGCATCAATGACTGACTCAGGCAATTCGCCAATATAAGCTTCACCCAGCTGGCGCAGCAGAATAAATTTAATGCGGCCAGCATCAACCTTTTTGTCTTGCGCCATCAGAGCCTTATAGCGCTCTACCCCCAATGCTGGCGAGACGACTGGTAAACGGGCTTTTTGCAGCAAGACAATCACTCGCTCCACATCCTGCACACTTAAATGACCGATGGCTTGCGAAGCATAAGCCGCCAATACCATACCGGCAGCCACCGCCTCACCATGCAGCCAGGCACCATAACCTAGGCCAGCTTCGATTGCATGGCCAAAAGTATGGCCCAAATTAAGCAAAGCACGCTGCCCAGTTTCTTTTTCGTCGGCAGCAACGATACGTGCCTTATTCTGGCAACAGCGTTCAATGGCTTCAGCCAGTAGTTGCTCCTCGCGCGCCATAATGCCGTCGATATTTTCTTCCAGCCACAGCAGAAAATCCGGATCATCAATCAAACCATACTTGATGACTTCAGCCATGCCCGCCGAGAACTCACGGTCAGGCAAAGTATTTAGGCTGCCAAGATCGGCCAACACCAATCGCGGCTGGTAAAAAGCACCAATCATGTTTTTGCCTAGCGGATGATTGATAGCCGTTTTACCACCAACCGACGAATCAACCTGCGCTAGCAAGGTCGTTGGGATTTGAATAAATGGCACGCCACGCTGGTAAATTGCAGCGGCAAAACCGGTCATATCGCCAATCACACCACCACCCAAGGCAATCAGCGTGGTTTTACGTTCGGCACGCTCGGTCAGCAAAGCATCCATGATCAGATTGAGAGATTCCCAGGTTTTATATTTCTCTCCATCGGGCAAAATGATTTGCTGGCATTGAATACCTTGTGCCTGCAATGATTCAACCAGCCCAGCCAAATACAGCGGCGCAATGGTGGTATTGGTAACAATCGCGACTCGTGGCTGGGGCAGCAAGCCGCTAATTTTTTCAGCCTGGGACAGCAAATCGCGGCCAATTAGAATATCGTAAGGTGCGTGGGCAATATCCACATGAACAACACGGGTCATGATTTTCGTTCCAGCTCTTTGAGAAGAAGTTGCAGAAGGGAATTGACGCTTTGCTGGCTGGTATCCATCACCAGATCGGCAACCTCGCGATAAAGTGGATCCCGGATAGCGTATAGCTCGGCAAGGCGGGCTTTGGGGTCTGCTGTTTGTAGCAATGGGCGGTTTTTATCGTGGCAAGTGCGCTGATAAAGCTCTTCCGGCGTTGCACATAAATAAATCACATAGCCATTACGCCGCAAATGAGCCCGGTTGACCGGATTAAGGACCGCACCACCGCCTGTCGCTAACACAATATTTTTTAATTGCGTTAACTCGGCAATCGCCTCAGCCTCGCGCTGGCGAAAACCGACCTCGCCTTCCATTTCAAAAATAGTAGGTATACGCGCGCCTGTACGGGCTTCAATTTCATGATCGGAATCATGAAATGTCTTTCCCGCTGCTTTAGCGAGCGCACGACCTACCGTCGTCTTGCCAGCCCCCATTAGGCCGACCAAAAAAAAATTGCCTGGCATTTTCATACCAGGCATTTTACTTGAAACTACTTCGCTTAGCGATGCTATTGCGGTCAACGCAATGTCAAGTCTGACTGCAATACACGAGGCGTAAGGAAAATCAACAGTTCACGTTTTTGGGTAAAGTTGGTTCTGTTCTTAAATAAATTACCTACCATTGGTATATCACCCAGCAGTGGAACTTGAGTAACTGTATTCTTACCTTCTTCGAGATAAATACCACCAATCACAACAGTCCCACCATTTTCAACCAAGACTTTCGTTTTGATTTGCTTTGTATTAATTGCAGGGCCACTGATAGTGTCATCACCGCGAGTATCTTTATTCACTGCTACATCCATGAAAACATTTCCGTCAGGCGTAATTTGTGGGGTCACCTTTAAGGACAGCGTTGCTTTCTTGAATGAAATGGATGTTGCACCATTTTGCGATGATTCGGTATATGGAATTTCCTCACCATCTTCAATAATCGCTTCCACTTGATCTGCAGTTACAAGTCTTGGGCTTGAAACTACTTTACCTTTACCATCTTGTTCAAGAGCAGTTAGCTCCAGCCCCAACAAACCATCAGAGCCTGCCAATAACATTGCAATCGAACCAGGGTCAAAACCGCCAATCTTTCCTGCAGGCAGATTTACAGAGGGTGTATCACCAGCTAAAGCGGGACCAGGATAAGTCGATCCACCAGTAGATGTGTAATCTTTAGTCGTCAATCCCCCTGAAACCCCACCGTGTTTATTGGCAAACAAACCATGAAACTTAACCCCAAGATTACGGCTGAAACCATCCTCAGCCTCAACAATACGTGCTTCAATCATAACCTGACGAACGGGGATATCTGTTTTTGTAATCAGCTCACGAATTTGTTCCAATTTTGATGGAATATCTTGCACGATAACCTGATTAGTCCGAGGCACAATCACTGCACTACCACGAGGAGAAAGTAATTTCTGTTTCTCATCGGTCAAAACTTTCTTGAAATCATCTGCTTTGCTGTATTTCAGGTCAAAGTACTCGGTGCGAGTTGGCTCAAGTTCAGCAATTTGCTTTTTAGACTCCAGCTCCTGTTTCTCTTTCGATGCCAATTCATCACGAGGAGCGATCCACATCACATTGCCAGATTTACGTTGATCCAAACCTTTTGCTTGTAAAATAATATCAAGAGCCTGATCCCAAGGCACATCTTTCAACCGTAAGGTTAACGTGCCACTCACAGTATCGCTTGTAATAATATTAAGGCCAGTAAATTCTGCGATTACTTGCAAAACAGTGCGTATTTCAACACTTTGAAAGTTCAAAGATAATTTCTCGCCTTTGTAATTAGGTCTGCTTTGAGCGGTCTTTGATTTTGCATCGGAAGCGTCTCGCACTTCGACCACAAAGCGATTCTCGGTTTGATACGCGGAATACTCCCAATTACCTCTGGGCTCAATTAGCATTTTCACCGTATCACCCTGCCCAAAAGTATCAACCTTTTGAATAGGCGTGCCGAAATCTGCAACATCCAAACTACGCTCTAAATTTTTCGGTAAACCAACCTTAGCAAATTCAACTAACAGTTTCTTACCTTGCTGCCGAATATCAATACCCACGTTTGAACTTGACAAATCAATAATAACTTTTCCCTCACCCGCGCTACCACGACGAAAATCAATATCTTGAATCCCTTCGCGTTTGCCAGTTACCTTACTCTCAGCAAATTGGACATTACTTCGTGTGGGGGCACTGTTTTTAGCAGAAATAGCACCAGAAGCTGCGCCATCAATTGAAATTAAGAGTGCATTATTTTCAACTTTGGTTTCATAGGATGCAGGCTTCTGTAAATTAAATACCAGCCTAGTTCTACCCGTACCTTCTGCGATATTAATTAAGCGCAATGCAGCACCATTAACCTGCACTGCACTTTGACCAGCTTGATTTGATGTATTAGCAAAATCAAATGCAATTCGAGGAGGGCTATTAACAGAGAAACTCGTGGGCGCAGGAGGAGCACCATTGAAAGTAATCTTTACAATCTGTTTTTCTGCACTAATATTACTCACTTCAATAGCAGTAATGCTCGACAATTCTGCTGCTATCGCAAAAGGAGCGATTAACATCAAGGCAATCTGAGTAAAACGGCTCAGTATTTTAGTCATTTTCATTTCTTTTGCTCCGAGTCATCTAAGCCGAGGGTTGTGGTACGCTCAACCCAATCACCACCACTGTCTTCTACGATTTCTTTCAATGTAATTTCTGTCTCATTAACAGTCATCACCATGCCAAAATCTTGTCCCATATAGCTTCCCACTTTGACACGGTATAGATTACCATCGGGAGCCTTTATCAGCGCATGCACAGTTTTGCCTTGTTGTAAAGTGCCAACCATACGAAGCTTTTCAAGGTCATAATTCTCTAGAACCTCTTTTACCCTATCTCTATTTGGTGCAATTCCACTACCGTTACCCTTCTTAGCCAACTCCATCTTGCTAGGTTTAAATGGATCAGGCAGACCAAAAGCATCGTAAGCAAAAGGCTCATATGGTTTGACCTCAGGCAAAGGCTCTACGCGCCCACGTAAGCCCTCGGACTGCTCAACCATCCAAGCTTTTAGATCGCTATTTTCCTCACCTATACACCCCGCAAGAGCGGTAGTTAATAGACTCAGTAAAATCCATCTTTTCATTATTTATTCTCCGGATAGGACATTACTGCCGCTTTTTCTTCCGAGCATCCAACTCGGCTTGGCGAATAGCCTGCAACTCTGCTTCATCTAAGGCGCGGTATGTCTTTATTGTCGCTTCCATAACAAGCAGATCAACATCTTTTACAACAATACTGTTGCCCATTTTATCTTTTTGAGGTGCTGGCTTATTCCCCTGTTCTGAGACAGCAGAAATCTGCACATCACTCAAAGTGACAATCCGTGACAATTGTGCCACGTCACTAACAAAAGCGGACAAATCATGATAGGTTCCACTCACCTTGATCTGAATTGGCATTTCAGCAAATTCAGACGTTTTCACTTCCGCATTTGGCTTAAATAACTCGAATAATAAACCCCGCCCCACACCTGCCTGGTTAATTTCTGTGAGTAGCGTTTCCATTTCAGATTTATTGGGCAATTGCTTTAATAGAGCACCAAATGACTGTTGAATTTCCAACAGCTGTTGTCTATATGCTTCAAGATTAATTGCTTTCTTCTTCTTCTCAAGAAACTCTTGTTTCAGCTGCTCTTCCTTTTGAACGCCTTGATCAAGCTCCTCAAACTGTGGCTGCCAAAAATAAAAAACACCCAAAGCAACAATAACAACTAGGAGCAAACCCATTGCACCGAACTGTACGGGCATAGGCCAATTACCAGCCTCCTTTGGATCTAGACTCTTAAGTTCGTCAAATGTAATTGACATTCTCAACCCCCTTGCTTACGAAGTGGTTGTGAAGCTACAGCAGAAGCTTCAGTAACTAGACGCGTTACTTTTATATTCAAAGTAAAATCAGATAATCGCTGGTTACCAACATTTGCCGCTTTAGCTTCAATCAGTAAAGGCTGTTCAAACGTTGCAGAATCATTCAGATTACGCATTAATGTAGAAACACGAGCATTAGACTGCGCATATCCATTTAAAACCAGCTGGTCATCTTTTTGTTTTACGTCTTTCAGATAGATTCCTTCTGGAACCTGGCGTGTTAATTGATCCATCAAACGAACAGTTTCCGTTCTATTTGATTGTAAACGCTCGACAATTAGCTTGCGATCGAGCAATGCCTGCTTTTCTGTTTTCAGCTTCTCAATCTCTGCAATTTCCTTCTCAAGTTTGGTATTTTCCGCAACCAAGAACTCATTTCTTTCATTCTGAGATTCGATCCGCGCCCCCAAAGCCAAGTAGCCAGCAGCAACAATTGCACTAGCAGCAATGAATGTAAATATCATTAGAGCTACAAAGCGCTTTTGTTTTGCCTGCCTTTTTTCTTGCCGATGAGGCAAAAGATTAATTCTTATCATGCTGGATCAAACCTCCGCATAGCCAAGCCACACGCTATGAGCAAGGAAGGCGCATCAAGCTGAATCTGCTTTCCTCGCACCTTGCCCGTCGACATACTAAAAAATGGATTGGCGCGCATTGTACTTGCGACTTGAGTTCGACTTGAAACGGCCTCATCCAAACCATGAATTACGCTACATCCACCCGCTAGCAAAATATGGTCAACTGTTGTGTAGTTACTCGACGTATAGAAAAATTGCAAGGATCGAGAAATCTCAAGTGCCATAGTATCCATAAATGGCTGCAATACGTCGGGCTCATAATTATCTGGCAAGCCGCCTTGGCGCTTGGCATGCTCTGCTTCCTCTGACGACATATTGAACTTGCGCTGAATTTCCTGCGTAAGTTGATTACCTGCGTACCCTTGATCCCGGCTATAAATCGACTGCCCATCCTTGAAGATGTTCATATGCATTGCTGTTGCACCAATGTCAACAACTGCGACGATCTGATTTTCACCACCATTTGGTAACTGCGGCCTCATCAACTCGAAAGCAGCTTGAGTTGCATAAGACTCGACATCAAGCACGGATGCGCGCAGACCAGCCTCCTCAATCGCAGCAACGCGCTCGTCGACCTTGGTCTTTTTGGCCGCAGCGATGAGCACCTCTTCTTCATCCGGATTATTGGGCGCAGGGCCTAGAACCTGAAAATCGAGGTTGACTTCATCCAGTGAAAAAGGAATATATTGATTGGCTTCAGTTTCAACTTGCATTTCCAAGTCGCGCTCGCTCATGCCAGCTGCAACGAGAATTTTTTTCGTAATCACGGCAGACGCGGGCAGGGCGATGGCGACATTCTTGATGTTGCAGCCCATCTGCTTCCATGCCCGCTGAATGGCCTCAGCCACCGCTTCAGGGTTGGTGATATTACTATCAGTGACAGCATCTTTTGGCAATGGCTCAATTACATAGCGGTCTAAGCTAAAATTGCGCCCCGTCTGGCTCAGCTCAACCATTTTCACGGCTGACGCGCTGATGTCTACACCAATGAGTGGAGGAGCTGATGGCTTTAAAAAATCGAGGTTCAACGCACTAGTCCCCTTATATGCAATTAAAAAATGCTATCAGCGTACCAGATCGAGTGTAAAGAAAGCCTTTTAGGTGACACGCTTTTTGCAACAAACCCGTATTCGACGTACATTAACACCTTAGATTGAACTTTATAAACAAACAATCACTACTGCAATGACAAAGAAAATATTTTTAGCACTGATCGCAGTAATTGTGGGCTTAGCCTTAGTGGCTGTTTGCTTATCAGCAATGGCTGTCGCAATTACATACCCCAAGCTACCATCGCTGGAGGCACTAACTGACTACAAACCCAAAGTGCCGCTACGAATATTTACGCAAGACAAGGTACTAATCGGCGAGTTTGGCGAAGAGCGTCGAGCTTTTACCCCTATTAATCAAGTACCAAAGCCGATGATTCAGGCTTTGCTTGCCGCAGAAGATGAGCGTTTTTACCAGCATGGCGGCATTGACTATCTAGGTGTGATGCGCGCCATACTTGGCAATTTAACCTCTGGACAAGCTCGTTCTGGTGCGAGTACGATCACCATGCAGGTAGCTCGAAATTTTTATTTATCGAATGAAAAAACATTTACGCGCAAATTTAATGAAGCGCTACTGTCATTCAAAATAGAGCATAACTTATCAAAAGATCAAATTTTAGAGTTATACATAAACCAGATCTATCTTGGGCAACGAGCTTACGGCTTTGCATCTGCTGCCCAGATTTATTTTGGCAAATCCCTATCACAACTCAATCATGCAGAAATGGCCATGCTGGCCGGCCTGCCCAAAGCCCCTTCGGCGTATAATCCGGTAGTAAATCCAAAACGTGCAAAATTAAGACAAATGTATGTCTTACGTCGCATGCATGAATTGAAATCAATTTCTGACAGCGAATACGAAAACGCCAAAACTGCGCCAATTAATGTCCTTCGCACTGCGCAGCAATATCCCATCCATGCAGAATATGTGGCCGAGATGGTGAGACAAATGATGTACGAGCGCTACAAAGAAGCAATCTATAGTGAAGGCTTCCAAGTTTACACAACCATCAATAGCCAATTGCAACAAGCCGCTTACGAATCATTACGTGAAGGCCTGATAGATTATGACAATCGCCACGGCTACCGTGGTCCGGAAGGATTTCTTGATCCGGCGCTACTCACTCCAGGTGCCGAAGAGCAGCTGGATGACGCACTCAGTAATATCAAAGAGGCAGACGATCTGCGCATTGCTGTCGTCATTAGTGCCTCCAGCCAAGCCGTAACGGCCTACATTAAAGGGGACGAACAAGTTAGCATTCAAGGTCAAGGCCTTAAATTTGCCCGGAATGCTTTATCGGAGAAAAATGCGCCCGCCAACCGTATCAGACCAGGCGCAATTATCCGGCTACGTGCCAGCGAAAAAGGTTGGGTTATCCGCCAGCTACCGCAAGTAGAAGGAGCACTCGTTGCGATAGACCCACAGCAAGGGGCCATCCAGGCACTGGTTGGCGGCTTTGATTACAATCGTAATCATTTCAATCATGTGACGCAGGCTTGGCGCCAGCCCGGCTCAAGCTTCAAACCATTTATTTACTCGGCCGCACTTGAACGCGGGATCACCCCCTCCACCCAGATCAATGATGCCCCATTGGTGATTGCCGCCTCACAACTTAACGGTCAAAGCTGGGAACCCAAAAACTATGATGGCAGCTTCTCGGGGATGACCTCGGTGCGAAAAGCGCTGACTTTGTCAAAAAATCTGGTATCAATCCGTATTTTGCAAGCCATCGGCACCGACTACGCCCAACAGCATCTGACACGATTTGGCTTTCCTCCCAAAAACCATCCACCCTACCTCACCATGGCCTTGGGTGCAGGCAGCGTAACGCCACTGCAAATGGCCGAGGGCTATGCGGTTTTTGCTAATTCAGGCTACCGCGTTCGGTCTTATTTTGTGGACCGGATTGAAGACGGCAAAGGCAAAGTACTAGCACAGACCCAGGCCGAAGTTGCTGGAAAAAATGCGGTCAGAACGCTGGATCCTCGCAATGCCTTCATCATGACCAGCATGATGGAAGATGTGATTAAAATGGGTACCGCTACAAAAGCCAAGGCCTTGGGACGGAATGACCTAGCAGGTAAGACAGGCACGACCAATGATGCATTTGACGCGTGGTTTGCTGGCTATAGCCCGAAATTGGTCGCCGTAACCTGGATCGGTTTTGATCAGCCACGCTCTTTAGGGGCCAGAGAAACAGGCGGAGCGGCTGCACTACCCGTTTGGGTTAATTTCATGAGCAGTGCGCTACGGAATGTGCCGGAAACGCCAAAAATTGTACCCGACGGCATTCTGAGCAAAAGCATTGAAACTGAGCGCGGTACTTTGGTTGAATACTATTTGCAAGAATTTCCCAATACCAATAGTGAACTGGGCTTAGGCGGTGGTGGTGGCTCGACAGATGCTGAAGCTCAGCCGCTGGATGAAATCAAAGAGCTACTATTCTGATATTGAATAAGCGAAAAATGATGACCAACGCCATGCAACGCCGAGATACATATCGCATCCCCATTCCGCATTCAGTAAGCACTCGCTGTTTTATCAGAATGCGGGATAATGCTGAGGTCATGATTGCCGTGATTGATATTAGCGTTGGCGGGATAGGCCTGATCGGCTTTAGCCCAGATGTTGATTTGCAAGAAGGGAATGAGTTTGCCGGTTGCCGACTGGAGTTACCCGGAATCGGCGCGGTGCATTGCAAGCTGCTCGTTGGCAAACAATCCGAGATTACTTTGGCTAACGGCATTAAAACCATTCGTACTGGCTGCAAATTTGCACAGCTTTCCAGCCAGAATGAAAACTTGCTCCAGCGCTTCATCTACGCGCTGGAGCAACAAGCCAACAACCAACATTGAGCAGCTCAATAAAGTCGTCCACTACTGGTTCCTAGGGCAGATCTGTAGCGCTAGCTTAGAGCAACGATAGAGATCTATACATTAACTGTCTATGGGTATAGCCACCAAAGGCAATATCAGCAATTCATACAGAGCAATACCCCATAAAACTACAAACTAGGCGCAGTTTTCCAAAGCTCAGTCCCGGCGATACCAAAGCCCTGCAAGCCATCAACCCGCAAGGAGAGCAGGGTCTCCTGCTCTGCCTTAGTTTCAACCGATTTCGCAATCACCTGCAAATCCAGACCGTGGGCAATCTTGACCATGGCATCCATAAAGAACTGGTGCTCACGGTTCTGGTCCACGTCCTTACTAAACGAGCCGTCCACTTTCAAGTATTGAACTCTTAATGCACTTAAGTAGCTGAAAGAGCTAAATCCCCGGCCAAAATTGTCCAGACCAAATTTCACACCAAATACCGCCAACTCATCAATAAACGCGTGCAAATCATCCAGTTGATTCACGGCCTCCGTTTCAGGCAATTCAAAACAGAGCTGCTGCCCCAAGGCAGGTTGGGCCGCCAGTTTTTGCCGAATCCAGGCCACAAATTCGGGGTGAGAAATTGAAGCCGGGAACAGATTGATTGCCAGATGCAAATCAGCATCTTTAGCCAGCTCCTTGAGGCATAAATCAATCACGACCCGATCAAACTCTTGAATCAAGCCGTGTCGTTTTGCCATTGGTACAAATAATCCGGCAGGAATTTGCTCGCCCGACTCATCACGTAGACGCAGGAACACTTCACGATGGATCAATTGTGCATCACAATCTTGCACAAGCTGGGTATACAGCTCGACGCGCTGGGCATTGAGTGCCTCCAACAGCACTGCTTTCCATTGTGAAGCGCTCAGCGCACCATGACCGGCTAATTCTTCTGGGGCAAAGAAATGCATGGCATTAGGGCCTTCTCCTTGTGCGGTGCGCAAGGCCAGGTCGACCTCTGATAGCCATTTATTGATTTTTTGCCCATGGAACATCGCCATTCCCAAATGGCCAACATCACTGTACGGCGTTAAGCCGCGCTCGAACAAAGTACTTAGGCGATGCGCAAGCGTGTTGCCCATTTGCCTGGCTTTTTCTTGTTCAACTCCAGCCATAAAGACCGCAAAAGTGTTGCCACTCATTCTGGCAGCAAAAGCCTCGCTATCGGCATGCTCAAGCAATAGGGTTTTAATCAGCGCCCCGGTCTCAACCAGCAATTGGTCAACGACCCGGAAACCCTTCTGATCATTGATCTCTTTCAGATGACTGATTTCAAGAAATAGCAAAGCTCCTCGCGCCAACGGCTCATCGGCTTCCATCAATTGCTTCACATGCAAATCAAAATACCGGCGATTGGCCAATCCGGTTAAGGTATCGAGATACGCTTCAGCTCGCATTCGCTCAATGCTGGCCGCTTGCTCGGCAAACATTTCTTTTACTTTTTGAGTCATGCGGTTCATCGCCTGCACCACGCTGCGCAGATCCAGCGTCCAGGGCAATTTGGCCGGATCGGGGTATTCACGATTACAAATTGCCAGAGCCTGCATTTCCACGTCTCTCAAGGGTCGCAAGACGTAATGCAACACCAGTAAGCCCACGCACAAAGTCAGTAATGAAGCTCCCAGAAACCAGTACAAGGCGTTCATGCTACTCGCCCACAGTGAGGCATAGGCAATGCCGGGGTTCGCCGCGATTTTGACCACACCCGCCTGCTGCCAGCCCGTGGTCATCAACGCTTCTCCCACCGGCGTTTCAATCGGAAACAAGCGGATAAACCAGTCAGGGACATTATTCACCTGAGTCCCGGCCTGTTTTGCAATCAAGGAACGCCCTTCCATATCGTGAATCTGTATCGAGCGGTAATAGCCACTGTCGAAAACAGCATCAACCGTTCTTTCGACAAAAACCTGATTATTTTTATCCAGAATCAACGGGGATAGCTGCATGCCCAATGAGGTAGCAGCATCCTGAGCGATGGTGGCCAATTGTTCGGAGATAAATGCCCGGGAATTTTCTGCATTCAGATACACCGTACCTGCGAACAGAAATATAAATAAAGCCACAATCAACAAGATTAGCTGTTTGAGCAAGGTCATTTTGTCCTCCTAGCGGGCGAGTGGGCGCATGATTGAACTAATCAAACTCCCGCCCCTGTCGTGCCTTCAATTGATCCCAAAGGCTGATTTTGTTTTGTCGCGGCGTGGCATTACCGCTACTACGGTCTTTCGCCAGCCACAAACCCTGCCCGTTAAAACCATAAACAGGGGTTAAATCCGGGCGCTGCGACGCAGGCTTGATCTCCGGAATCAAGTTATCCAGGACCAAAGGAACCGCAGAAGGCGTGGGGTAGTACGTCAACACCATGTGCGCCAGATTAGCCGGGCCATGGCCTGTCGCCTGCACATAAGTAATCCGTAACTTGCTTTCCGGAACGCCTAGGGCGAGCAGGGAGAAGTATTTTGCAATCGCAAAATCCTCACAATCGCCAGCCCCACGCCCCAAAAACTCAACCGGAGTAGCCCAGTAATCTTCGACGCCCCAGACCTGGCGATCAGACGAAAAGATGATTCTTTCATTAAAATAATTATTAACGCGCAGTAGTTTGCTTTGTTCATCGGCTTTTTTGTCACCATCAAGCAAAGCCTGCCAGCTTTCCAGACGCTGCTTGGCATTCGCCCCATATTTGGCCTCGGCCTTGTCCAGCGTTCCTGTTTTCAATTTATATGGATTCTCACCAGTGAGGGGTGTCGATGTGCAGGCAGCCAGTCCCATTGCCGTTAGAAAAACCACTCGGCAAGATAAACATCCATGTTTGCAGCGAAAACTGAACATTTTTTTCAACATGATAAGCAGATGAGATTCGGTTATATGTATGAAAGGTGAAAAGCTCAAGCCTGAAAGAAGCAAACAGATGACCGCTCAGCAATTTAACGATCAACCGAATGGCCTTTTACATCGCCTTGATTCACCAGCAAAGCAAGATGTACCCGATCGCTGAGATGCAATTTGCTGAAAATGGCACTCAAATGACTTTTTACCGTGTGATCGGAAATATTCAGCGCGCGAGCGATTAGCTTATTGCTTTCCCCCTGACCGACCAGTTGGGCTATCTTGCGTTCCTGCGGGGTCAATATTGCCAGGGAGTTATCAGCAGATGCGGCTGATGTTGCCGTATGACGAGCTTCTGCGGTGAAATGCTGTAAACCCTGCATCAACATCGGCAAGGCGCGACTTGAGACCCAAATACCACCGCGCACGGTGACATCAATAATTGTTTTCAATCGCTCATCGTCCAGATCGTGTGTACAACACGCACGAATCCCTGTGGCCAGCCAGCGTAATTCCTCTGCCACAGAGAAAGAATCACACACCAGACAAATGGCCAGCTGCGAGCTAAGTAGTTTCAAATCAGGAATTTGCTCGGGGCGCTGCCAAGCAGCAAGGTCAAACACACAAAACACCGGAGCGAGTTGCTGAATCTGTGCGATTGATGGCCATTGCCGATAGAGCTCTATCGCCCCCCGTCCAGTCAACAACGGACACCAGCGCATTGCCAACTCTCTGGACGGCGAAACAATCACATGATTTGCTGACATAGCATCTCCAAGTGCCGCCGAGATCATCGAATTTGCCGATCTTTGCTTGGCAAATCCTGCGCGACCCGCTTTGAGTTGATCACATCGTCTGCACCATCACGTACAAACCATTGACCCTAGGGTTTTCATTTAGACCATCAGGCTGATTTTCATTTTATGGCCAATTCATACAATGAAACATCCAGCCCGTATTGGCGTGGTGGCATTTGCCATCACTGTGCATTGAGCTTAGTCACCGCCCTTTGCAAAGACCACCCCAATGATTGCTGCAGACGACAAATGAGGAGCACACCATCATGGCAACCGCAAACCAAATCAGCAGCAAAACCAGTAGCGATGCAAGCAAAAGTATTGCCAACAAAGGCACCGTCGCTCAGGTTATCGGAGAAGTCAAAGTCCTCACCGCCAGCGGAGAAATCCGGATTTTGCAGGTGGGCGACAAGGTACAAGCGGGCGACACCATCCAAACCGGTGCCAACGGCGCGATATCAATTACCTTCGATAATGGCGCACAAATGAGCCTGGGACGTTCAGACTCTTTGAGCATTACAGAACAAGTGCTAGCAGAGCTGCTACAGCCTGCCAATAACGCAGCGGATGATGCAGCACGTATTCAGGAGCTGATCGCTCAAGGTGCTGATCCAACCCAAATCGCCGCAGCCACCGCAGCCGGTGCAGGCGGAGGGGAAGATGGTGGACATAGTTTTGTGGTACTTGAAACGCCACTCTCGCGCGTCGACATTCCAACCGGGGTGCCCACTGCGGGTATTTCAATAGACCCCAACCTAACACTAGAGGACTTACCTAACAACCTCCCTCCAGATGCTACAGACGACAATAGCAGCGACGCTGACAATGATGCATTGACCACGCCAGAAGACCAGCCACTGATTATCGCTCCTAGCATTTTGCTATCGAATGATGTTGACCCCAACGGGGACACACTGACCATCATCAGCGTGCAAGATGCCACCAACGGTATAGTGAGCTTGATTAATGGACAAATCGAATTTGTACCCAACGAAAATTACAATGGTAGCGCAAGCTTTACTTACACGGTGAGTGATGGCCGCGGAGAAACCGATACCGCCACAGTCAATATCAATGTGACACCAGTCAACGACCTACCCGATGCACAAGATGACAACAGCGCCAATGCGGCCAACGATGCCCTGACCACCGAAGAAGACACCGTCCTTAATATTGATCCAGCTATCTTGCTAGCAAATGACACCGATATCGATGGTGACCTGCTTACAATCAGCAGCGTGCAAAACGCAATCAATGGCACGGTTGCAATCGTCGATGGACAAATCATCTTTACGCCCGACAAAGATTACAATGGACCTGCCAGCTTCAACTACACAGTCAGCGATGGAAATGGCGGTTTTGACACTGCGACAGTGAATATCACGGTCACACCAGTCAATGATCAACCAGTCAGCCTAGATGACAGCAACTGGACGAAAGACGTCGCCAGCGACAGCGGCTCAACGACCAGCGGTAATGTACTGCTCACTATC